>CAYTVV010000129.1:0-5746 GCA_964441875.1 uncultured Desulfurivibrio sp. | reverse complement strand
GGGATGTTGGCCTTTTGCAGACAGGCCTTCACGGCCCGGATCAGTTCGACATCGCCGTTTTTGCCGGAAAACCCCTTTTCCGTCACCAGCAAATCCGGAGGATCTTCCAGCACCTGCGCCAAGGCATCATGCAGATTGGCGCAATGCTTCATCGTGAATCCCTTGGCGTCGAGGAGAAGCCGACATTCCGGCATGATCAGCGAGTCGCTGCCGGCAATCAGGATACGGGACATTTTCGCTCCACCTCAAGCATGCGGATAACGGGGGAAATCCTCATGCCGCGCCTTCCGCGCCGGGCTGAATATCGAGGCTGAAGCCCTTGACGTCCCAAAGCTTTTCCTCGATCTCTTGGAGCAACGGATCAATATCAGCGGGGGCAAGCCCCAGCAGCTTCCAGGCCTTGTTGTTCAGCGACGGCACCCAAATATCTCCGGCATGACCATAACCAAGCCCCCGGATCATGATATTGGCGAAATGAACAATGGCGCTGGCAACCTGCTCGTCCTTGGCATGCTGCGGATCATGATGGCAGGCAATGGGCTCGACCAGCTTGTTGGGCAGGTTCCAGCTCTTGGCAAGCCAGCTTCCCACCTCGGCATGATCAAGACCCAAGACCTCCCGTTCCGCCTCAAATCTGGAGATTTTTTTCTCTTGGGACAGCTCCGTGATCATTGCGTACTCTTTGGGCAACTCCATTTTGATGGCAACCTTGCCGATGTCATGGATAAGCCCGGCGGTGCTGATCTCTTCCGGGTCCTTCACCCCCAGATGCCGAGCCAGCACGTTGCAGACCACGGCGCAGCCCAGGGAATGCTCCCACAGCTCCACATCCTGAGACTCCATGACCTCAAAGATGGAGGCGCTGATAATCAGACTCTTGATAACATTAAAGCCCAGGAGGATGATGGCGCTGTTCAGGGAACTAATCCGCTGCGGAAAGCCATAAAACGCCGAATTGACCAGTTTGAGCAGCTTGCTGGCCAGGATGTGATCCTTGCTGATCACCCGACCCATCTGCTCCGTGGTGGTATCTGGATTTTCCGCCATCTTGCCCAGTTTGGCAACAATTCCTGGCAGGGTCGGCAGACTTTTTATCTCCCGCAGCACCTTTTTGAACTCGGCACGTTTTTGCTCATCCATCATGCACCCCGCGAGGCCGCCAGCTTTGCTTGAATCCGCTTCTTGAGATACATGAGCGGCGCGATGTCTTCAACCCGCTGGAAGCGCAAATCAATCTCCTGCAATTCCTCCTGCAAGGTCTTCTCCCCCTCAATGTTCACGGGATGCCCTTCCACCGTCACATCAACGACGTCCATGTTGGTCAAACGCTCGATCAGAGCCTCGCTCAACGCCGTTCCGCTCCCGCAGAGCACCATCCCCTCGGGGTTGAGAATTTCCTTGGCCAGAATCATTCCCGGGCCAGCCTGAGCTAACAGTATTCTCTGCACGCCTGTTCCTCGTTGTTTTTTTCCTGGGACAAGCCCTTCCCCGCATCCCGTCGGGGAATCCGTTGCTAAGCATTGACAGATGAACCAACCGGCATTAAATTATAACCCATTTCCAAGAATGGCCATACCGTAATATATAGCAAATCCTATAAATGTTTCGCTGGAAACAATACAACCCCATTGTTTCTGGCGCTTTTTTTTAACGCATCACCGTACTGGACTCAAACCGGAGGGACCAGAAATGCCTATCTATGAATACCAGTGTGAAGCCTGCCAGGATGTGATCGAAGCGCAACAAAGCCTGTCGGACAAGCCGCTGACCACCTGCCCCGCCTGCACGGGCAGCCTCAAGAAACTTATCTCCCGAAGCTCCTTTCAGCTGAAAGGCGGAGGCTGGTACTCCGACGGCTACAGCAACAGCCCCGGCAAAGCAACTTCGGCCTGCTCTGCGGCAAGCTCCGACGCAGCCCCATCCTGCCCGGCCAAGGAAAGCTGCGCCTGCAAGTGCGACTAGGCAAAATCCCCACGGGGATGCCGGGTAATCAAGACCATGGCGTCCCCGTAGCTGTAAAATCTGTACCCCTTTTCCACCGCCTCCCTGTACGCCGCAAGAATCCGCGCCCGTCCCGCCAGAGCACTGACCAAAAACAACAAGGATGATTGCGGCAGGTGAAAGTTGGTGATCAGGTTGTCCACCACCCTGAATTGATAGCCCGGATAGATATAGAGATCGCAGAAACCGCTTCGGGCTGAGACCTGACCCGTATCCTGAGCGGCAAACTCCAGGGCCCGCACCGAGGTGGTGCCCACCGCCCAGACCCTCCCGCCTGCCGCCCGTGTTTCGTTGACCAGCGCGGCTGCTTCTTCCGAGACCATGAGATATTCGGCATGGATCGCATGCTCTCGGATATCCTCGACCCGCACCGGGGCAAAGGTTCCATACCCCACATGCAGCGTGACCTGGGCAACGCGAACCCCTTGCGCCTGAATCTTCGCCAAAAGCTCGGGGGTAAAATGCAGCCCGGCAGTTGGTGCCGCCACCGCGCCGGGATTTTCGGCATAAACTGTCTGATAGCGCTGCCGGTCTTCCTCGGTTTGCCCTTCTTCCCTGTGGATATAGGGAGGCAGGGGCATCTGCCCGTGTTCTTCCAGAAGCCGGGCCAGATCGCCCCGATATTGCAAGGCAACCCGCACCTTGCCGTCGGGGCGCAATTCCCGCACCGTACCCACCAGATTTTCTGAAAAAAGCAGCCTTCCTTCCGGCTGCGGCCGCTTGGCGCTTTTCACCAGCCCGATCACCTCGGCCTGCTGCCAGCCCTCGGTCTCCCCATTGACAGCCCCTGATTCCGGGACCGGGTATTCCAGAATCAACAACTCCGCCTTGCCGCCGGTTTCCTTTCTGCCCAACAAGCGGGCCGGAAAAACCCGGGTATTGTTGACCACCAACAGATCCCCAGGGGCAAGATAGTCGCAGATATCGATAAATTGCCGGTCCCTGGTCTCCCCGGCCAGACAGTCCACCACCAGTAGGCGCGAGGAATCCCGCCGGGCCAGGGGGTGCTGGGCGATATTTTCCTCGGGCAGCGCGAAGTGATAGGAGGCAAGAAAAAAATCAGCGTTGCTGGTCATGGATTCCATTTGAGCTTACAGGGACGAGAAAATGAGAAGAAACCGGAACCGAACTCTCCCGTCAGGGGATAAGTCCGGTTCGCTGGGTGAGATAGCAGAGCAACAGACCAAGACCCAGGGCAAAAAGGCCCGTGATCCGCAAGGCCCCAGCGGGCATCTGGCCGATTCGGGCAAGCCAGCGCTGCATGGCCTCGGGAAAGAGGACATAGGGAATCGCTTCCAAAACAAAGACGAGACCAAGCACGGTAACAAGAAGTTTCATGGCCGCACCCTACCAGCTGCCCAGCTTTTTTTCAAGGCCAGGATAAGCGCCCGCGAACTCCACGAAACACTGCCGCTTCGACAAAAACCCAAAAGTGCCATACACCGGTAAACCGATTCGCCGGGATAACCCTTTGTTTTTTTTCGTGTATTTTGTGGCGGAAAAATCCAGCGTCGCCTTGGTCCGCCCAAGAAAAGAAGGATGCAGGAAGAAAAGCAACCGTGTATAATCCCGCACCATGATAATCCGTAAAAAAACACGACAAATCAAGGTGGGCAACGTCTCGGTGGGTGGCAACGCCCCCATCGCCGTGCAGTCCATGACCAATACCGACACGAGGGACGTGGCTGCCACCGTGACCCAGATCCACCGGCTCACCGAGGCGGGCTGTGAGATCATCCGGGTAGCGGTGCTGGATTTGGAGGCGGCCGCGGCCATCACCAAAATCCGGGAGCAGATCACCATCCCGCTCATCGCCGACATCCATTTCGACGCGCGGCTGGCCGTGGCCAGTATGGAGCACGGCGCCCAGGGTATCCGCATCAACCCCGGCAATCTGGGCGGCCCGGACAAACTGGCCCGTGTTGTTGCCGCAGCAAAGCAGCACCAGGTGTCCATCCGGGTAGGGGTCAACTCCGGCTCGGTGGAAAAAGATATCCTGCAAAAACACGGGCACCCCACCCCGGACGCCCTGGTGGAAAGCGCCCTGCGCAATGTGCGGTTGCTGGAGGCCCTTGATTTCCACGAGATCAAAATATCCCTCAAGTCCTCCGACGCCATGACCACGGTGGAATCCTACCGCCGCCTCGCCAGCCAGTGCGACTACCCCCTGCATCTCGGGGTCACCGAAGCAGGCGGCCTCATTGCCGGCACGGTCAAATCCAGCGTGGCCCTGGGTATTCTGTTATATGAAGGCATCGGCGACACCTTCCGCATCTCCCTTACCCGTGATCCGGTGGAGGAGATTCGGGTCGGCTACGAACTGCTGAGGAGCCTGCACATCCGCGAGCGGGGCCCCGAGCTGATCTCCTGCCCCACCTGCGGCCGTTGCCAGGTGAACCTCTTCTCCCTGGCCGAGCAAGTGGAACGCCATATCCAGAACATCGAAACCCCCTTGAAGATCGCGGTCATGGGCTGCGTGGTCAACGGCCCGGGCGAGGCAAAAGAGGCCGATATCGGGGTGGCGGGCGGCCACGGGGTTGGCATTATTTTCAAGAAAGGCCAACTGTACAAAAAGGTGGCCGAAGACAAGCTCCTGGCCGTTTTCCTGGCCGAGATCGACGCCATGATCGAAGAGGCGCGCCAAAAGGCGCATAAACCGTAGCTGACAGACTCACAAAAAGTGAGTCACCATCGGCAAAGCCGGTGGCTTATTGGGAGCGCCTCAAAGGCGCCGACAAACCCGTGAGCCGCCAAGGCGGTAACACTATTTGCCTCCCCCTTTAACAAAGGGGGGAATAAAGGCGCTACATTCACAGGAACAGCCTGAACACGATTGCAGTAAAGGTCAAACCTTTACGAGTCCCCCGGTAAAGCCGGGGGGTTACCTTAAAGAAATTAAAGCCGACACCTGTCATTCCGGCGAAGGCCGGAATCCAGGTTTTTTCTCTAGCGGCAATACGTCTGGACCCCGGTTTTCACCGGGGTGACGACTTTTGCGAAACCATCATAAACTGCTTACCAGGTGCCCCATGCGTTTTTCCCAACTGCTTATCCCCACCCTGAAAGAAACCCCCTCCGAGGCCGAGGTGGTCAGCCACCAGCTGCTGCTCCGCGCCGGATACATCAGAAAACTCTCCTCCGGCATCTACTCCTACCTGCCTCTGGGCCTTGCCTCCATCCGCAAGGTCGAGCGCATCGTCCGCGAGGAGATGAACCGAGCCGGGGCACAGGAGCTGCTGCTGCCCATGGTTCAGCCGGGGGATCTCTGGCAGGAATCCGGCCGCTGGGAAAAGTATGGCCCCGAGTTGCTGCGCTTTACCGACCGGCACGGACGGGAAAGCTGCCTCGGACCGACCCATGAAGAGGTGATCACCGACCTGATCCGGTTCAATGTCCATTCCTACAAGGAGCTGCCCCTGAATCTCTACCAGATCCAGACCAAGTTCCGGGACGAGATCCGGCCCCGCTTCGGCCTGATGCGCGGCAGGGAGTTCATCATGAAGGACGGCTACAGCTTCGATGCCACCGAGGATGGGGCGGACGCGACCTACAAAAAGATGCACGAGGCCTACCACCGGATCTTTGCCCGCTGCGGCCTGGCCTTCCGGGCGGTGGAAGCGGACACCGGCACCATCGGCGGCAGCTTTTCCCACGAGTTCATGGTTCTGGCCGACACCGGCGAAGACACCATCGTGATCTGCAAGGGGTGCGAATACGCGGCCAACATGGAAAAGGCCCGCTGCCA
>CAYTVV010000128.1:0-5776 GCA_964441875.1 uncultured Desulfurivibrio sp. | reverse complement strand
CCTTCAACCGGCTGATTACAGGAGTTTTTTGCATGGCTCAGATCGATGCTTTTTTTAAACTGATGAACGAGCAGGGCGCCTCGGATTTGCATATGGTTTCCGGGCAGCAACCGATCCTCCGTATTCGGGGCGAGATGGAGCGGGTCAAATATAAGGTTCTTGATAACGATGAGCTCAAGGCCATGCTCTATGAGATTGTTTCCGAGGAAAAGGTGAAGGTCTTCGAGGAAACAGGCGATGTGGATTTCGGCTACGAGATCGCCGGGCTTGCCCGCTACCGCGGCAATCTCTTTATGCAGAAATACGGGATCGGCGCGGTATTCCGCGAGATTCCCAGCAATATTCTGGGTTGCGACCAGTTGGGCCTGCCCCAGGTTGTTTCCCAGCTCGCCACCCTGCCCAAGGGAATGGTTCTGGTCACTGGGCCGACAGGCAGCGGTAAATCGACCACCCTGGCCGCCATTGTCGATCAGGCCAACAAGCTGCGCAAGGACCATATCCTGACCATCGAAGATCCCATCGAGTTCGTGCACAAGAGCCAGAACTGCATCGTGAACCATCGGGAGGTGGGTCTGCACACCCAGTCCTTTTCCGCGGCCCTGCGCGGCGCGCTCCGTGAAGATCCCGATATTATCATGGTCGGCGAAATGCGCGACCTGGAAACCATTGCCCTGGCCATGGAAGCGGCCATGACCGGCCATTTGGTTTTCGGCACCCTGCATACCCTGAACGCCAACAAAACCGTGGACAGGATCATCGAGATCTTTCCCGCCAGCCAACAGGCCCAGGTCCGTTCCACCCTGGCGGATGCCTTGAAGGCCGTGGTTTCCCAAACCCTATTCAAGCGGGTGGACATCAAGGGCCGCTGCGCCGCGCTGGAGATCCTGATCTGCACCCCGGCGGTGCGGAATCTTATCCGCGAAGGCAAGACCTATCAGATTCCCTCCTCCATGCAGACCGGCAAAAAATATGGGATGCAAACCCTGGATGACGCGATCATGGATCTGATCAAAAAAGGCTGGATTTCCGGGGATGACGCCTACGTTCAATGTGTTGACAAGAGCAAGTTCGTGCAGTTTCTCAAGAAGCCGCCCACGGATTTCACCGATGCTTAAAGGCGGGTTGCGGTTCGTCGGCTCACAAGGGCTCCGGCGAACCATTGGTGGTCCGAAAGGGGTGGGCGGTTATGGTTTTCCCGTCAGACAGGAAAAAAATGCTGCCCTGCCGGGCCGTGGAAAAAAGCTCGGCTCTGGAGTCCCGATACTGGGCCGGGGGAAATGGTTCTTTCTTGCCCGTTGACACCACACAGTAGCGCGGCCTAACGGCCTCCATGAACCGTGGGCTGCCTGATGACCCCAACCCATGATGGGGCATCAGCAGGACATCGGCTTTGAGTAGGTCTCCCTTCGATAAGATGTGTTCTTCGTAGTCCTTTTCAATATCCCCAGGAAAAAGAAAGGTGTTGTTGTCATTGGCCAGGCGCAGGACCAACCCTCTGTTGTTCGGATTGTCCGGGGGTGCTTTCTTGCCCGCGATCTGGTTTTTGTCTTCGACAAGGGCCAGATTGGCCAGGCAGGTAATGGCAAAGCCATTGCTCCCGGCGGCAAGCACTTCACCTGCCTTGGCAATCCGCACCTGGCAGCCGGCTTGTTCCGCCCCATGCAGGAAAGCGGCAAAGCCTGGTTCCTGACTGCTGGTTTCGCTGAGCCAGAGAACCTTTGGCTGAAATCTTTTGATGACCCAGGGCAGGCCGTTAAAATGATCGGCATGGCT
The DNA here is from genome assembly GCA_964441875.1 of uncultured Desulfurivibrio sp. Taxonomy (GTDB): domain Bacteria; phylum Desulfobacterota; class Desulfobulbia; order Desulfobulbales; family Desulfurivibrionaceae; genus Thiovibrio. The sequence goes on along the minus strand of CAYTVV010000128.1, from coordinate 4,003 downwards.
ATGGGTGAGGATAATCTGTTCCACCCTTCTGATCTGCCGGTGCCATAAAAATGGTGCAATTATCCGTTCTCCCACATTGAAAAGTCCGGTGGGTGGGCCGCCGCCGTCGATGAGGATGACGCGGTGGTCTGGTTGTTCCACTACCGTGGCGCTGCCGCTGCCCACGGCCAAAAAAGAGATCTGGGCCGAGTTGGCATGCCATTTTGGCAGCGGCGGATAGCCGGAAAGTAGTAGAAAAAAACAGGCAAGCATGGCCAGAATGGGAAGCGTACGCCTGCTATGGAAGATCAGGAGAAGGAAGGCATAGGAAAGGATCAGCAGGGGCATGGCCGGCGTGGGGAGCCAGAGGGAGGAAAACGGCAGCCCGGCAAGAAAGGCGGTCAAAGCGTGGGAAATCTGGATGCCAAGAGCGCCTGCTTTTAAAAGAAATACCGCGATCATTGGAGCAAACGGCTGGGTGAGAATTGCCATCAGGCCAAGGGGCAGGGTACAGAAGCAGAGGAAAGGCGTGACCAGCAGGGTGGTGATGGGACCCAGCGGGGAGATTCTGTTGAAGTGGAGCAGGGCGAGGGGGGCGGTGGCGAGAAAAGCGGCGCAGGAGATGAAAAGCCCGGAAATAAGGAGGTAGCGCAGGGTCTGCCAGGGAGAACGGCTGTCCTTGTGGGGCCGCCAGGCAGCGAGCCGTGGCATGGCGAGCACTATTGCCGCAGTGGCGGCAAAGGAAAGCTGGAAGGAGGCGGTGTGGATGCTGAGCGGATTGAGCAGGAGGATGCAAAAAGCGGCAATGGCAAGGTTGTTCAGGCTTGACCACTGGCGATCCAGGAGAATGGCAGTGATGAAAACGCCGGTCATGATCAAGGACCGCAGCACCGGGGGTTGAAAACCGGCAAAGCCGGTGTAGAGAAGGAGCACGGGAAACGAGAGAGCCAAGGCGATCTTGGCCGCAGGCAGGCGGAGCAGCAGCCAAGGGAAGCGGTTGACCAGAAAGCGGAAGAAAACCGTGGTCAGAAAAGCCACGACCACGAGATGGCTCCCGGAAATGGCCAGGATGTGCATGATGCCGGTTGCCCGGTACATCTCCGAGACTTCCGGCGAGAGGCCGCTAGAGTCGCCAGTGAGGAGGGCTTGGTACAGCCCGGCGTTGCCAGGGGTAAGATTCGCATGGAGAAAGGCTTCGAACTGCTGCCGGAATCTCTCAAGAAAGTAGGGGTTCGGCAGGGGAAGGCGGCTGGCGGCAAGGGGGGAGATGGGTTGGATGAAAATGGGGGTGGCAACCCAGCCTTTGACCATGATTTCTTCGGCGGCAAGATATCCGGCATAATCAAAGGCGCCGGGGGTTGCCAGCTTTTCCGGCAGGGAAAGCCGGGCGCGCACCAAATAATCCTGGCCGGGCACGAGGCCTTTGAGCAGCGGGGCGTTGACCGTGAGCGTAACGCGGCCTGTTGTCGCAAGGGGGGCTTGGGCCGAAGGGAGCAGGATGCTGTCCGTTTCGAGAATGAGATAGGTTTTGCCATTCTTGAAAACAGGTTTTTGGATCAACGTCCCAGTCAGGCTGGCATCCTGCTTATCCGGGATGAGACGCGTGAGATGATGGGCAGGAAATTCAGGGGATAGAAACGACTCTGTGTACAGCAGGCCGCAGAGAAAAAACAGGGGAAGCAGCAGGGGCAGGAGCCAGGCTCGTGCCTGCGGCCGTCGGAGCAGGATGAGGACGGCCAGTGCCGTGAGCAGGGCGGTTGGCAGCCAGAGGGAAGTAACGATGGGCAGCCAGTCGGCCCCTGCGGTCATGGCTCCGGCGGCAAAGGCCAGGAGCGTTGGCAGGAGGGGATTGCGGTCTGTCTGGGGCAGCATTGGTTTTGTCTGCGGCCTTCCGGCTGGAAAAGGTTCGGCAAACCTTGGCGAATCTTATTGCTCAGCGTGTTGTCGCATGCGCAACAGTGAAAAATGAAAGCCGGTGTTTCTTAGTCCAGAAAATGTTTGAGCTTTTCCCGTCTGCTTGAATGCCGCAAGCGGTTGAGCGCTTTTTTCTCGATCTGCCGGATGCGTTCCCGCGACACGTTGAACCGCTTGCCGATCTCTTCAAGGGTGTATTCTGCGTCTTCGCCAATGCCGAAGCGTAGGCGGATGATCTTTTCTTCCCGGGTGCTCAGGGTATTAAGGATACTGGTAACCCGGTCGGAAAGCTGCTGGTTCTGCACAGCCTCGTACGGTGAAACCGATTCCTGGTTTTCTAAGAAATCTCCCAGGGTGCTGTCATCGTCGCCCACCGGGGTTTCCAGAGAGATGGGCTCCCGTGAGGCCTCCAGAATGGCGAGGATTTTGTCCATCGGCAATCCGGTTTTTTCGGAAATCTCGATGGGGGTCGGCTCGCGGCCCAATTCCTTGAGGAGAGAGTAAAACGCCTTGAAGAACTGGCTCCGAAGCTCCAAGAAATGCACGGGCAGCCGGATGGTTCTGGTCTTATCCAGGATGGCCCTGGTGATCGCCTGCCTGATCCACCAACTGGCGTAGGTGCTGAACTTGTTGCCCTTGGTATAATCAAAACGGAAAACGGCCCGCATTAGGCCGAGGTTGCCTTCCTGGATAAGGTCGGCCAAGGTGAGGCCCTGGTGCATATAGCGTTTGGCAATGCTGACCACCAGGCGGAGATTGGCCTTAATCATGGCATCCTTGGCAACCTCGATGGAGCGGTGGAACATCTCCAGCTTGCAATGCATTTCCTGAAGTTTTTTGTTGCGCGGATGCATCTCGCAAGCCTTGACAATCGCACGCATCATGAAGTTGAGATGCTGCTTTTTAGGCTTCAGGGTCGGGTCGCGTTTTTCCCACAGGTCAATGCGTTCAACAAGTTGGATCAGCTCCTCGGTTCCATGCTGGTCTTGGCGAACCGAGCGGATTATCCCGTCAAAGCCTTCGCGGATGGTCTTGCTGTATTTCTCTTCTTCCTGGGGGGTGAGCAGTTCGAACTTGCCCATCTCCCGGAGATAAGTGGTGGTTGTCTCTTCCGGCTCGGGGCTATCCTCCTTGGAAACAAGGGCGGCGGCGTCCATGAGCTTGTCGTCGTCATCGTCCAGAGGGGGTTCGTCGTGCTGGCCATCCCCAACACCTTCCCAGCTTTTGCCATCAAGGGTTTTTTTCTTGCCGGATTTCTCCTGGCTGACTATTTCGATATTATTCTCGTTGAGAAAATCGAAAATTCCGTCGATGGCATCAGCGTCTTTGCCTTCCGGAATCAGGTCGTTCAGGAAGCTGAGGGTGACACATCCCTCATCTTTTCCGGCTTCGAGTAGTCTGGCTTTTATGTCGGCAGGCACGGGCTAACCTCTCCTGGTTTCAAAGTTTTTGTTCTGTTGCAGGCAAATACCGGTTCTCTGTGCGACCGGGGCAGAAAACTTGATAATATACAAATAGTATCAGATTATAGCAAGAGAAAGTGAGTAAAAAAATAATCAGTAGTTTTTTTATGGTGATTTGTAATTTACGAAAAAAATGTTGACACTGAGGGGATTAGCCAATAGTATTGCGCATCGTATACGAAGAAATCATGTGTATATCCTTCCTTCTTAAAAGCTTAAGATCAAGATACTCCGAGAATATATATCAGCCTTTGAGGCAAATTCTCGAAAACAATCTGTTCAATTTCACATATTGCTCTCTGTAAAATTTCCGCTTCGTCAAAAAAAACGTCAGGTGTATCCGTCCGCTGGATCGTGGTGGTTTTTCCTGGTGTTTTCCTGATTCTACGGAAACATTTCAAAATTTTTCATTTCAGATTTTTTTCTGTTGTGATGGAGCCGGTCACTAAAATCCTGCTGTTCACGTTTTTTAGTCATGTCTGATTCGAATTCTTTGTAATTTAAAGATTGCCTGGGGCAGCCGCAGTTCAAACTATACCATATTGACAGCAGTACACGGGAGATGGAGAAAAGGATTGTATGAACTTATCTGAACTTAAATTGATGAAAATCACCGAGCTGACCAAGCTCGCCAAGGATTACCGCAT
>CAYTVV010000127.1:0-5831 GCA_964441875.1 uncultured Desulfurivibrio sp. | reverse complement strand
TGGTGATCTGCGGGGATTTCAACGTGGCGCACAAGGAGATCGACCTGACCAACCCAAAGCAGAACGAAAAGAATCCGGGCTTTGCCCCGCAGGAACGGGCCTGGATGGACCATTTTATTGCCGCAGGATTCGTGGACACCTTCCGGATGTTCAACCAGGAACCGGGCCAGTACACCTGGTGGAGCTACCGCTTTAACGCCAGAGAGAGGAACATCGGGTGGCGGATCGATTATTTCTGCGTGGATGAAAAAAGCGCTGGGAGAGTGAAGGCGGCGGGGATTCTGCCGGAGGTGACGGGCTCGGACCATTGCCCGGTGAGCCTGGATTTTGCGTGAGTGAGTTTTGTAAGTCGTAAAACTGGTAACTCGTCTGCATAAAGGTGTGGGGGCGCACCAGCGCACCAGCGCCCGCCTGGTTGGAACCTCAATTCGTTTACCATTCCAGCCTTGACGCATATAAACAAATTGTTTATAGTTGATCCATGATAGCATCGTTTGCGAATAAGGAGACTGAAAAGCTCTTTGCCACGGGAAAGTCTAAAAAGCTCCCTCCTGAAATCATTGCTCGTGCGATCATGCGTTTGACACAATTGGACAGCGCACGGGATGTCACGGACTTGCTGATGCCACCATCAAACCGGCTTGAATCACTATCCGGGAACAGGGCGGGACAATGGAGTATCAGAATCAACGACCAGTGGCGTATATGTTTTTCATTCGCCACCGGCGAAGCAACAGCAGTCGAAATAGCCGACTACCATTAAGGAGAAACTCATGGCAATTACAAATGGCCTTCCTCCCATTCATCCCGGCGTCTTCCTGAAAGAAATCCTTGATGAACTTGGCATTTCGCAGAATGCCTTTGCCCAAGCGATCGGCGTCTCGCCCATGCGGGTTTCGCATGTCATCAAAGGAACACGTCCTGTCACCGCAGAGTTGGCGTTGCTGTTCGGCAAGGCAATTGGCCAGACTCCTACTTACTGGATGAACCTGCAAACAAGCTATGACCTGAAGACGGCGGGGAAAAAACTGGCCCCGAAGGTTCGACAAGTACACCCGATTTCGCAGGCGGCATAGGACTCACCACGATTTCAACGCTAGGGCCAGGAACATCGGGTGGCGGATCGATTATTTCTGCGTGGATAAAAAGAGTGCTGGCAGGGTGAAGGCGGCGGGGATTCTGCCGGAGGTGACGGGCTCGGACCATTGCCCGGTGACTTTGGATTTTGCATAGAGGCTCGGCACCCTACCCGGTTTTTGATTGCTTCCCCGCCTTGATTCAGCATAGAATATTGAAAGACCGCAAGGATACCGGACCACTTTTCGTATATTTCTGGCTATCATGCTGAAAATCATGATAGCCAGATCCGCATAACAACTTGTTATAAATTAAGGAGAGATGTGTGTCGGAAAGGAAAAGAATAGCTCTTCTTATCGACTGCGACAATGTCAGCCATAATTCCATAGAAGGCGTATTAGAAGAACTTGCAAAATATGGTATGGTAAATGTTCGGCATGCACATGGTGACTGGAAAAACCCGACCATGTCCGGATGGATTGACAGGTTGCACCCTCATGCAATAAGGCCTATGCAGCAATTCGCATACACAAAAGGCAAAAATGCCACAGATGCTGCAATGATTATTGATGCAATGGATTTGCTTTACAGTAACAGCGTTGATGCTTTTGCCTTAATGACAAGCGATAGTGATTTTACCCCTCTTGTACTTAGAATACTTGAAAGTGGTCTGCCTGTTTATGGATTTGGAGAAAAAAAGACTCCTCAACCATTTGTGGATGCTTGCTCGCCATTCATTTACACAGAAAACCTCGTTACTGAGAAAGAAGAAAAAACAGATAACCAAAAACAGCCAGTAAAGAAAAGCAGAAATGAACTGAGGCAGGATACTGCATTGGTTAAGTTACTTAGAACGGCTGTTGAGCAAACAGTTGAGGATGATGGTTGGGCTCACATGAGCAAAGTAGGTCATTATATATCAAACAACAGTTCGTTCTCATCCATAAACTATGGCTATAAAAAACTTGGGGACTTAATAAGAGCAAGCGAATTGTTCGATGTTGAAATGAGAAAAGATGGAACTGCCATGTATATAAAAGATGCTCGCAAGTAACTTTATAGCAATCTCGTCAATTAGGACGCTCGCAAACTCGCGCAAACTACACGGTTGTTAAAAAACATAGCACACCAAGGAGGCCCATCATGAAAGTACTCATCGTGTATTACTCAATGTACGGCCACATCTACAAAATGGCGCAGGCTGTCGCGGAAGGGGTGCGCTTGGTCGAGGGTGCCGAGACCGTGCTGCGGCGTGTCCCGGAAACGCTTCCCGAGGCGGTGCTGGAGAAAATGGGCGCGACCGCGGCCCAGAAGGCGCAGGCGCAGGTGCCCGTCTGCGCGGTGGACGAACTGGCTGGAGCCGATGCGATCATCTTCGGCACCCCCACCCGCTTTGGCAACATGTGCGGGCAGATGCGGCAGTTCCTTGATGCAACCGGAGGTCTGTGGGTAAAGGGCGCCCTGGTCGGCAAGGCAGGCAGCGTGTTTGCCAGTTCCAATACCCAGCACGGCGGCCAGGAATCCACGATCCTGAGCTTCCACAACACCCTGCTCCATCAAGGCATGGTCATCGTCGGCCTGCCCTACACCTTTCAGGGGCAGATGACCACGGCTGAGATCAGCGGCTGTTCCCCCTATGGCGCCTCCACCATCGCCGGGGGTGACGGCAGCCGTAGCCCAAGTGAAAACGAGCTTGCTGGGGCGCGATTTCAGGGCCAACACGTTGCCAAGATCGCCAAGAAACTGGCGGCTTGATGCATATCGTCCGGGACAAAAAACAGCGACACAGTTGCCTGCGACCGCAGGCGCTTCCTCTCCTATTAAGGCCTTTCCATGAAAGCACGAATTCTAGTTGTTGATGACGAGGAGTTGTTGCGGGAGATGATCTCCGACTGGCTTGGCATTGAGGAGTATGAGGTTCAAGTGGCCGAGGATGCGCCGTCGGCCATCGCCCTGCTCCGAGCGGAACCGTTCAATGTCGTGGTTACGGACAAAAACATGCCAGGAACCCTGCATGCAACCGAGGGCGGCCTTGATGTTCTGCAATTTGCCAAGGCTAGCAATCCGGCCTGCGGTGTCCTGATGATGACGGGCTACGCCTCGGTTGAGTCTGCCATCGAGGCCATGCGCCTTGGGGCCTTCGACTATATCGGCAAACCGCTCATGCTGAGCGAACTCAGTGAAAAGATCGCACGCATCATTTCCTACCAGCGGGTGATGGACCCAGCCGAGACCCTCTCTGCCTATGAACATTTCTGGAGCGAATACCTGGCGGCGGTAGAAGAATGCCCGGATGTAAAGGCCTGCTTGAGTCAGGAGAAAAACGCCCACCTTCTCACGACATTACAGCAAAATCTTGATCTGTTCTTTCAGGAAAGAAAGACGAGGGAACACCTCCTTCTCGAACAACGCGAGGCCTTGAGCAAAATCGGCTTTCTGGCTTCGCAGCTCAGGGAGTTGCTACCCAATGACGATTCCGAGAAAAACACGCTCCTGAATGCCCTTCTCGCAGAAACCGAACACCGGCTCTGAAATGAAACGAATCCCCTACAGCCCGAAACAGACCAGGAACACCAATGCCTGACGACCTTTGGCAAACCATGATTCGTACCGGCGAGCTTGGTCGCCACCCGGTGCATTTTTTCGACTGCACCGGCTCAACCAACGATCTCGCCTTGGCCCTGAGCAACACCGGGATGCCGGACGGCACCTTGATCGTGGCCGACAGCCAGAACGCCGGCCGGGGCCGCCTTGAGGGCCGGACCTGGCATTCGCCGCCCGGCACCGGTCTCTATTTTTCACTGATCCTGCGTCCGCATCTTGCCCCGGCGGATTTCCCCAAGCTCACCCTGGCCGCAGGCCTTGCCCTGTGCAAGGCCCTGGAAAGCCACACCCATTGCCAGCCGGGGCTGAAATGGCCCAATGATCTTTTCCTGCACGGCAAAAAATGCGGCGGCATCCTCACGGAAACCCAGGCTGTGGCAGGGGCCGGGCAGACTGCGGTGGTGATCGGCATCGGCCTCAATGTGAATACCCCGGCGGAGGCATTTCCCGGGGAGCTGCGCGCCAAGGCCACCTCGCTGCTGGCGGAAACCGGCGCCCCCCACGAACGAGGCCCTTTGCTTGCGGCCATCCTGAGCGAACTGGACCTTGTGGTGGCCCGGCTGGAACAGGGAGATTTCCCCGGCATCCTGGCCGAGTGGCGGCAACGGGATATCCACGCCGGTCTGCAAGTTTCCTGGCTGAACACCCAAGGCCGCGTCGTCACCGGCATTTCCCTTGGCCCGGACGAAGAGGGGTTCCTCCATATCCGGGATGCCCAAGGCCAAGTCCATTCCGTTATCTCCGGGGATATCTCCCTAGCGCAGGAAATAAATCTACCATGATTCCTCGCCCGATCCAGCGCCTGCTGCTGGCCACGCTCTATGAGGCCTTTGCCGAGTGGGCCAACACGTTCGCCTTTGCCTGCCGCAAGGGGTGCGCCACCTGCTGCACCCGAAGCGTCACCATGACCAGCCTGGAAGGGGATGAGATCATGACGTTTCTGGCCGAGGCCGATCGACTGTCCGAGCTGGCCGCATCTGCATTTCAGCCTGCGGCAAACCGGACGGGGCAGTGCACCACCAACAGCTTTGTCGCCGCCCATCTCAGGGGTGAATCCGTGGAAGAGGCAGAAAGCTGGGACCTGCGGCCTTGCCCGTTTCTCAAGGACGAGAGCTGTTCCATCTACCCGGTGCGGCCCTTCGGCTGCCGACTCTTTGCCTCCCTGGACCCCTGCGCCGCAAGCGGGGTGGCGGATATGCCGCCGGGGTATCTCTCTGGCGCGACCGCCCTGCTGCAATACATCGAACACCTGGATAACGGCGGACGCTGGGGCACCATGGTGGAACTGCTGACAGGGCTGAACACCGGACAGGCTAAGGACTATGGAGAACCCACCGCACCCATTCCCGGCTTCCTCATCGCCCCGGACGAACTCGCCCTTGTAGAGCCGCTCCTTCAAGGGTTGCTCGCCGAGGAGATCAAGGGCCAAACGTTTGAACAGTGGCTTCAAGCATCGCGGCCATAACCCAACCAAGGCAGCTTGAGGGAAAATTCCCATTGGCACGCAGCCGAGCACCGCAGAGGCTGCCGAAAAGGGGATTTGCACTGTTTGAGGCGAAGCCGAGTTTGCAAAGCCCCGGCAGCATCGAGGAGCACAGGGCATCCCGCCTGCGCGGGACAGCAGTGTGACTTGATCACACGGCGAGTGGCGGGGTGCCTTTTTCTTGTTTCTTCTTTTGGGCAAGCAAAAGAAGAAAAAGCGAACAATAGCAAGCCGTTCCCAAAAAAAAGGGGCGCCGGAAACCCGACACCCCTGTCACACACACTGTTTCCTAAAAATCAATACCGGTAATGGTCCGCCTTGTAAGGCCCGCCCACCGGCACATCGATATACGCAGCCTGGACCTTGGAAAGCTCGGTAAGATGCACACCGAGCTTCTTGAGGTGCAGCCGCGCCACCTTCTCGTCCAGCACCTTGGGCAGCACGTAGACCTTTTTCTGGTACTTCTTGGCGTTGGCGAACAACTCGATCTGGGCCAGCACCTGATTGGTGAAGGAGGCGGACATCACGAAGCTCGGATGGCCGGTGGCGCAACCCAGGTTCACCAGGCGGCCTTCAGCCAGCAGGGTGATCTTTTTGCCGTCGGGGAAAACAATGTGATCCACCTGGGGCTTGATGTTCTCCCATTTGTACTTGCGCAGGGAGGCGA
>CAYTVV010000126.1:0-5835 GCA_964441875.1 uncultured Desulfurivibrio sp. | reverse complement strand
CGGTCTTGATGTACAGGGCATCCTTGTAGCCGTTGCAGATGATCAGGCTTTCCCGATCTTCGTGGAAGGCCAGGGCCGCATAAAGCTCCGGCTTGGAGCCGACCTCAAGGCCGTGATGGAAGGGCTTGCCCGCGTCGATGATCTCCTCGACCACCTCCCGCAGCTGATTGACCTTGATGGGATAAACGCCGCGGTAGATGGATTTGTACTCCAGCTCGACAATGGCGTCGTTGAAGGCCTTGTTGATCCGCTCCACCCGGTTGCGCAGCAGGTCGTGAAAGCGAATAAGCATGGGAAAATGGAGGCCCTGCTCCACCGCCTCCTTGATCACATCAACAATGGCCACCGAGCCGCCCTGCTCCTTGAGCGGAGCCACGGTCACCTGCCCACGGCCGTTGATATCGAAATAGCGCAATCCCCAGCGGGCGACACCATACAGCTCCCGGGCCTTGTCGATACTCCAGGCCTTTGCTTCCGCTGTCTGCTGCATCTGATATCCTCCTCGGGGAATTGTTGCTGAAATCAAGAGGGACAAAATACACAATTATCACAGAAACTCAATAGGTTTTTGCCTGATTATCGTACGGTTGCGGCTTGCCTGTCCATTAGAAAAAAGCCAAACGGAGAATCATACGCAGGAATACTCTCTTGTAACGAGGGGGATGAATCCGATACAGTACTGGAAAACCACTACCATTCTTCGGCTTAGCATTTCCAGCCCAAGAGCACGTTTCCAACAAAACCAGCCCTCCTTGCCTCGCCGCATGCGAGATTACGAGAAATACCAGTAACATTTCAAGACCTGACCCCAGACATCCAGACATCAGCAAGACCTGACCCCAAACATCAGTTTCTTAACTGGACAAGACTGAGTGTAAATGGGAAAATCGGGTTTGATACTTTATTAATCAAATGGCGCATTGGCATCTAAACACAGGTAGGCAATATGAGTATTCAGTCTATTCGTACGGCTCAATCGTGTGCAACAGAAGCACAGCAAGCGGTGCAGGAGCTCCATGCGGCGCTGGCGCAGCCGGATGCGGAGCTGGTGACTTTCTTCTGCTCCAGCGAATACGATCTCGACGTGCTGGCCGCAGAAATGAACCACCTGTTTGCCGGGGTTCAAGTAGTGGGCTGCACCACGGCCGGGGAAATCGGACCAGCCGGTTATCGCTCGCATACCCTGTCGGGAGCGAGCTTTGCGGCGGGCAGTTGCGTGGCCGTTAGTGAGGTGCTGGATCATTTGAACCAATTCGATATTGTCCAAGGGCATAACTTTTCCCAGGCCCTGTTGCAGCGGCTTGAAAGCAAAGCGCCACAAGCAGGCCCGGATAATAGCTTTGCCTTTATGCTGATAGACGGTTTGTCTGTCCGTGAGGAACCGGTGGCGCATGCGTTGCAGTATGCGTTGGGCAAAATACCGCTGATTGGCGGTTCGGCGGGTGATGATCTAAAATTCGCCAAAACAAGTATATTTTGCAATGGACGTTTCCATCTTGATAGCGTGGTACTGATCCTGATCACCACCTCCTTGCCCTTTAAGATATTCAAAACCCAGCATTTTGTTTCCACCGATGAACGGTTGGTGGTCACGGAAGCCGATTCAACCAGGCGCATCGTCAAGGAGATCAACGGACTACCGGCCGCAGAAGAATATGCGCGTTTGGTGGGCGTAGACAAGCATGATCTTAATCCCATGCGCTTCGCCGCTTCGCCCGTGGTGGTAGTGATAGATGGGACGGACTATGTACGCTCCATCCAGAAAGCCAACCCCGACGGTAGCCTGACTTTCTTTTGTGCCATCGAGGAGGGGGTGGTGCTCAGGGTGGCGCATGGTGTGGATCTGGTGAATAATCTGGAGCAGACTTTCGACAATATTCGGACGGAGATCGGGCCGCCCCAACTCGTTTTCGGGTGCGATTGTATTCTGCGCAATCTGGAAGTTTCTCAGAACGGATTGAAGGATATTGTCGGAGAGATTTTTCGGCGCAACAACACCATAGGTTTTAGTAGCTACGGCGAACAGTTCCACGGTGTACACGTCAACCAAACGCTCACCGGGATCGCCATCGGCTCTGCCTCGGAAGCAACCAGAGAGCCGCGTGATGACTGAGCAAGTACAGCCGATGCCGATTACAAACGAACAGGTTTTGCAGGCCGAGATTACACGTCTGAACAAGATCATTCAAGCACTGATGAATCGTGCCGAACGCAATGCCAACATGCAGGGATCAGATTTCAACCTGTTCCAGACAGCGATCATGCTTGAGGATCAGGTGCGCCTCCGCACCAGGGAGCTGGAGGTAGCGCGGCTGGACACCGAGAAAATCACCCGTGACTTGCGTGAAAGCGAAAATCATTACCGCTTGCTCGTCGTAAACGCTCCTGTGAGCATTCACGAGATAGACCTGGAAGGCAGGATAGCCTCCATGAGCCGGGCTGGCCTTCTCATGCGGGGAGCCAAAGAGGAAAGCGAGGTCTTGGGCTCTTTATATCTGGACGCGGTAAGTGATACAGACCGGAAGCGTATAGCGGAACTCCTTGTCAGGTCGTATGCCGGTAAAACCACATACTTCGAATTTAAGGCCAGCGGGCCGCACGAGAAGATTTTCAAATCGTGTTTTGTTCCCATCAAAAACAAGAATGGCAGCGTTGAAAAGCTGATGGGCATAACGGAGGACATCACCGAACGTAAGCGAGCGGAAGAGGCAATCACGATTGCCAACGAGTTCTCCAGAATCGTGATGGACAGTATCGACGATGCCATTTCAGTCATAGATGTCAGCGATTACCGGATCATCGGGTGCAACGCAGTATTCCTCAAACAGGTCGGACTGGCCGAGACGGACGTAGTGGGAAGACGATGTTACGAGGTGACCCATAATCAGCCCGATCCCTGTGGCCTCCCCTTCGATATCTGTCCGATGAAAGTAACCGTTACAACCGGGAAGCACTCGAAAGCCGAACATATCCATTCTCTGGCGAATGGCGATAAGTTTTATACCGAGGTCTCCACCTCGCCGGTTTTCGACAGGAATGGCAAGGTAGTGAGTGTGGTGCATGTGTCCCGGGACATAACTGAGCGCAGGAAAACTGAGGAACAGATTCGCAAGTTTGCCTTCTATGATACCTTGACGCACCTTGCCAATCGCCGCTTGCTCAATGATCGTCTGGGGCAGGCGATGGCTGCCAGCAAACGTAGCGGGCGTTATGGCGCGGTGATGTTTCTGGATTTGGACAATTTTAAACCGCTCAATGATACACACGGACATGATATCGGCGATCTGCTGCTGATCGAAGTGGCGCACCGCATCACCCGTTGCGTGCGGGAAATGGATACCGTTGCACGTTTCGGAGGAGATGAATTCGTAGTGATGCTCAGCGAGTTGGATGTGGATCAAGAACTATCCATTAAGCAGGCCGGCATTGTTGCCGAAAAGATACGTGTCACGCTGGCGGAGCCCTATTTGCTGTCGAGCAGGGACGGTGACAATATGGAGATCGTAGTAGAACATCATTGCACGTCGAGTATCGGTGTAGTGCTGTTCGTCGACCATGAAGCCAGCCCTGAAGACGTCTTTAAATGGGCCGATATGGCGATGTATCAAGCCAAGGACAGTGGGCGCAATATAGTACATTTTTTTAAACCTTGAACCACTGTTATGCATCACCTTTGCACACCACGGGTGTGCGGTCATTGAGACGCAAGACGGAAAGGAAGGGTTCGACTTGGCCGCTCTCCATAAGCCGGACATCATCATATCGGACGCGCTGATGCTATTGGGGGTCACTATTGGGGGTCACACTATTGGGGGTCAGGTCTTGAAATATAAGTTTTCCCGTATTATGATGGCAACACTATGGCCCGGCCCTTACGATTGGAATTCCCCGAAGCTGTCTACCATGTCACCTCCCGCGGCAACGCTCGGCAGGATATTTTTGCTGATGACTCTGACCGGCAGAGGTTTCTCGCGATCCTCTCCAGCACCATCCATCGCTACAACTGGATTTGCCACGCCTACTGCCTGATGGACAACCACTACCATCTCCTCCTGGAAACCCCCGACCCGAACCTGTCAACTGGGATGCGCCAGCTGAACGGAATGTACACCCAGGTATTCAACCGGCAGCATGATCGGGTGGGCCATGTTTTCCAAGGGCGCTACAAAGCGATCCTTGTTGAAAAAGATGCCCACCTGCTGGAGTTGTGCCGCTATATTGTGCTCAATCCCGTTGCGGCAGGCATCGCCGTCCAGCCAGAAGCATGGCCCTGGAGCAGTTACCGTGGAACCCTGAGCGCCGAAAAGGCGGCGGACTTCTTGACTACCGCTTGGGTGTTGGGGCAATTCTCCAGGAACCGTGCCCAGGCAAGAGTTCAATACCAGCGCTTTGTCGCGGAAGGGTTGCAATCCGAACCTCTCTGGAATACCCTGCACGGACAATCTTTCTTGGGAAGCACCGCGTTCGCGGGCAAACTGAACGACCTGCTCAAGGAAAAACAGCAAGCTCCGGAAATACCGCGCAAACAGAGATATCCGGCACGTCTGCCGCTTGATGAGCTGTTCACGGCATACGACAACAAGACAGAACGGGACCGCAGGGTAGCGGAAGCGCATGTCGCCCATGGTTACCTGCTGAAAGAGATAGCCGAGCATTTGGGCATCCATTACACGACCGTGAGCAAGATCATCAAGGCAGCGATGGACAAAACTAACATTTCAAGACCTGACCCCAGACCATGATCAAACACCCAACCAAGACCCCCAGCCTGGTCTTTGCCAACTCTGCCGGCGAGATCACCGATTATCCCGAGCTCTCCATGGCAGGCCGCAGCGGCAGCCATTATTCCCGGCCCAGTCTCGAAGACCTGATCCCCCTGCCCGAGGGGAGCGACATCTTCGTCCTGCCGGGCCGCCTGCCGGTGGGCATCGACCCGGAAACCGGCGAGCCGCTGCTGGTGGCGGAAAACCCCCTGGACCCGTATGCCGGACTCCAGGCGGTGGCGGCCTTCATGTCCCCAGCCCATACCGCCATCCACTGGGCCGGATTTGAAAAACCAAAGGCCGACCTGGCCCCTCTGCCGCTGTTCGCTTACACCGCGGTGGGTTGGCACGATGGCCAGTTCTGGGTCAGCGCTTTTCGCAGCGACCCGGACAAGCGCCAGGAGATGAACCGCTTCCAACCGGAGAAACTTGTCCGCCGCACCGAGCAATGGCTGAGACAAAACGAGCAGAACCGGCTCATCCAGCACCTGGGCAAGTGCTGCCTCACCTACCGCTGTCCGGCGGCGATCAACTACTTTCTCCGCCAGTTCGAGGCACCCCTGCCCTGCTCGCCGGTGTGCAACGCCCAGTGCCTGGGCTGCATCTCGCTCCAGCCCTCGGGCTGCTGCCCCTCCACCCAGGACCGGATTAACTTTGTCCCGAGCCCCAAGGAGATTGCCGAGATCGCCGTGCCCCATCTCAAGGCGGTCAAAGGCGGGGTGGCGAGCTTCGGCCAGGGCTGCGAGGGAGAACCCCTGCTCCAGGCCGACACCATCGAACAGGCCATCCTTCTGATCCGCAAGCAAACCGACCAGGGCACCATCAACCTCAACAGCAACGCCTCCTTGCCCGAGGCCGTGGACCGCCTGGCCCACGCGGGCCTCGACAGCCTGCGGGTCAGCATGAACAGTGCGCAAGACCTTTACCACCAGCGCTACTATCGGCCCAAGGGATTCACCTTTGATTCGGTCAGGCAGTCGATTCGGATCATGAAGCAGCACGACCGCTTTGTCTCGCTCAACTATTTCATCCTGCCCGGCTTCACCGACGACCCGGCGGAGTTTGCCGCCCT
>CAYTVV010000125.1:0-5910 GCA_964441875.1 uncultured Desulfurivibrio sp. | reverse complement strand
GCATGTGGACGGCAGCATCGATCCCCTGCGCGACCGGGAGGTGATCAACACCGAGTTGATCCTCTGCGATCTGGATACCGTGACCCGGCGCATGACCAAGACCGCATCCCAGGCGAAATCCGGGGACGCAGCCTTCAAGGCGCAGCTGGTTGTTCTGGAAGGGCTGTACGGACTGCTCAATGACGGCAAACCGGCTCGGTCCGCCCAACTCGACGATACCGGCGAAAAGCTGATGAAGGAGCTCTGCCTGCTCACGGCCAAACCCGTTCTCTATGTGGCCAATGTCAACGAGGCGGAAATCAATACCGGCAACCAGTGGGTCGATGAACTCCGCAAGGCAGCGGCGGCAGAAAACGCCTCCGTGGTCATGATCTCCGGGGCGATTGAAGAAGAACTGAGCGCCCTGAGTGTGGACGAGCGCCAGGATTTCCTGGCCGATCTCGGCCTTAAGGAGCCGGGCCTGAACCGTTTGATCAAGGCCGGATACGAGCTGCTGGGGCTGATCAACTATTTCACCGTGGGCGAAAAAGAAACCAGGGCCTGGACCATCAAGCGCGGCACCAAGGCGCCGCAGGCAGCCGCAGTTATCCACACCGATTTTGAGCGCGGCTTTATCCGGGCCGAGGTCATTTCCTATGCAGATTTTGTGGCCTGCGGCGGCGAGGCCAAGGTCAAGGAAAAGGGATTGCTGCGACTGGAAGGCAAGGAATATGTGGTGCAGGACGGCGACTGCATGAATTTCCGCTTCAACGTCTAGCAGCACAGGGGGCGAACAACGATGATCAAAACCAACACGGAACAGCTGGTCTGCCAGTCGGTGATCGGCGAAATCACCTCACCCCAGGGCGGGATCAACCCCTACCGGATCAACCCGGACGGCCATTCCGACGTCTACCCCGGCGTGGGCGGCATCACCTATAACCTGCGGATCGGCGATCTGGCCGGGGAAAAATTCGGCGACCATGTGGAGCCTGCGGTTTCCATCAGCAACTTCACCCAGATCCAGGGGCAACCCGGCCCCAACCGGGCCTTGAACCAGTTTTCCTGCGTGGGCAACATCGCCAAGGTGGTCTCCGGCGACGCCAAGGGCGAAACCGGCCGGGTAACGGGCAAGCATGGCGGCATCGAACATGTGCTGGTGGATTTTTCCCCGGAGGTACTGGAACGCCTCACCATCGGCGACAAGATTCAAATCAAGGCCTGCGGCTGCGGCCTGAACCTCCCGGATTTCCCAGGGATCAAGGTGATGAACCTGGACCCAGCCCTGCTTGCCGCGATTCCCCTCAAGAAACTCAAGGATGGCAGGCTGGAGGTTCCGGTGACCCACACCGTGCCCGCCAAGATCATGGGTTCGGGCATCGGCGCCTCCCACAGCCATAGCGGCGACTACGACATCCAGATGTTCGACGAAGCCATTGTTCAGGAATACGGCCTTGCCGACCTGCGGCTGGGAGATTTTGTCGCCATCCTGGATGCGGATGCCACCTATGGCCGAATCTACAAGACCGGCGGCGTAGTGATCGGCATCGTTGCCCACGCCAGCTGCGTGCTGGCCGGACACGGCCCAGGTGTGATGATCGCCATGACCTCGAAAAACGGGTTGCTGGTGCCAAAAATCAGCGCCAAGGCAAACCTGAAGACCTATTTTGCCAAAATGAAATGAGCTGAAGGGGGAGTGATATTAGGCCAGAATACACCCCTTACTCTCGCTCATTGGCGCTTATAATATGAAATTTTTCTCCACACTGCTTATTGCTTCATCCATATTGTTTTCTGGGTGTATCAGTCTCCCCCCATTCTCTGGAAACAGTGTTACTGATTCCACTTTACGCAATGACGTTATGAAAGACGTCAATATGCTTTTTAGTATTAATCAATCATGCAACACAATTAACGAGGTGCAAACCAAAGTTTTGGATGTGAAAACATCGAATACTGGGAAAATAGTAAGCGCCAATGAAGTATGGACCGTAAAAGGATGTGGAAAATCTGGACGCTACGATATAAGATTGAACGCCAACCCCAGTGGCGCAACTAATATTTCAGTTCGCCTGTCACAATCAACGACAAAAAAGTGGGCACCTTTTTCTGTAGCAGGGGAACAGCTCGACATCCACCCCCCTAAAGGGTGGAAATTAGCCTGGATGGAAGGAAAGCCAGATGGTAGTTTTCTCGTTGAATATATACCAGAAGATGAGGACATCAATTCATGGAGAGAAGGCTATTTAGCCGTTGAAAGATTTGATTACCCACCAGTTAACATATTAAAAGATTTGGCAAAAAACAAAATTGAAACTACAGATGTCGCCCTCGTTCAATTTATTGAAAAGGTAAAGGAAAACTGTGGAGAGACGTACGAAAAAATGTCCCAAGGATCAAAGACATTCAATGGGGTGCATTTTGCGGTTGGGGGCGGATATTGTGACAAAAATTTTTCAATAGCCCCGTTTGGTGAAGGAGCGTTCGTTGCATTTATCGAAGGCAAAAACTATGTGTTCCGCATTCAATATGGATGGCGACCAATATCCGCTCAAGAGCAGAGTAACAATGTACCTTGGCGTATCTCTCCACAGAAAGCCAAAGAATATCTTGAGGCCATTACAGCATCAACGCTGTGTGGTGGAGTAAGCCAACCAGTGTGCAAAAATAGCTATGCGCCCTAACTTGATTCTATGAAGCAAATTAATTTCTACCGAAAGCCCCAACCACGAAAGGATATCCCATGAACAACACCGAACAACTCAAACAACTGCTGCTGGCCAAGTCATACCGTCATGGAAAGTTCAAGCTCTCGTCGGGTCGGGAATCGGATTTCTACATCGATGGCAAACAGACCACCCTGTCGGCGGAAGGCGCATACCTCTGCGGCAAGCTGATCTTCGAGATCATCCGCAACAGCCCGGAAAAGATCGACGCGGTGGGTGGCATGACTCTGGGCGCCGATCCTCTGGTCACCGCAGTTTCGGTGGTAAGTCATTTGGAGCAGGACCCCATCCCCGCCTTCATCGTAAGGAAGGAATCCAAGGGCCACGGCACGGGACAGTACATCGAGGGCTTGAGCAACATGCCCGCGGGCTGCACCGTTGCCCTGCTGGAGGACGTGGTCACCACGGGCGGCACTCTGCTCACCGTGATCGAACGGGTGGAAGCAGCGGGGTTCAAGGTAGGGCTGGTGGTGACGGTGGTTGATCGGTTGGAAGGCGGCGCAGAGGCTCTGGCCGAAAAGGGCTACCGGCTTGAAGCCATCTTTACCCGGCATACCTTGTTGCAGTAGGGTACAAAAGGATCAACACAATGCAGTGCAAGAAATGCAAGGGCAGGCTGGAAATCGCCCGGTCCTGTCGTCGGGTGCGGATGCGGTGCGGCAAATGCGGCCATGAATACCAGATCCACGAGGTGGCCGACCAGCTGGACGCGGAAACCGAAGAACTCCTCTCCCGCTGGAACTGCATCATCTACGACTGAAAGGCGGCACGCTTCTTCCGCCTTCCCCCTCCCTTTACCATTCCAGCCGCAGCACGTTATCCAGGGCATCGACCTTAGCCACCCGGAGCGAAACGACATCCCCCGGCTTTGCGGCCATGGCCTGATTCGGCGGCATATCGGCATCCAGAAGACAGTCAAGCAGGGTCAGATTGACCCGCTTGGGGCCCTTGTTGACCAGCAACGCCTCGACCCTACCCCCGACCTTTTGCTCCAGATACCTGAGCAACCAGTACCGATGCCGGGTGCGACGGACCTGATTGACCCTGGCCGACACCGTGTTGATATCCCCGGCAACCCCCGCGAGTTCGTCGGCGGAAAACATCGCCCCCCGGCCAGAAAGCAACTGCTTGATCTGATGCTGCATGACCAGATCGAGAAACCTCCGAATGGGGGAGGTAACCGTGGTGTACTGCATGGCCCCGACCCCGCTGTGGGGCTTGGGATAGACCAAAAGCTCGCCGGGCCTTAGCTGCTTGCGCTGGCGGAAAACCGAAAACAAATCTTTCTCGCCGCCCGCGATCAGCCGCTGATGGGGCTCATCCTGGGCCCGAAACAGGCCTGGCGCCTGACGATCCGCCACAAACTGCGCAGACAGGGTATTGGCCAGCACCATGAACTCCGCCACCAGACTGCGGGAGATGGTATCCACCGGCGACAAGGCAACCGCCACTCCCCCTTCCGGGTTGATGCTGATATTCACATCCGGCACCGGCAGCAGCAGCGCCCCTTTTTCTATGCGCCGCTGCTTGAGCTGCTCGCTGAGCCGGGCCAAGGTCTGCAACTCCCAGTCGCCGCTCGCCACCAGCCGTTCCGCCTCCGGGTAGTTCAACTGCCGCTTCACCTCGACCAGGCTCGAAACAAGATCAAACTCCAGCACCTCGCCCTTAGAACTGAGCAGCACCATGACACTCAGGGCTGCCCTCGCCTTGCCGACGACAAGGCTGCACACCCCCTCGGAGAGCGCTCTCGGCAACATGGGGATCTGGGTCTCGGGAAAGTAGAGGGAGGTCATCCGCCGGGCGGCCTCTGCATAAATCGGTGTCCCAGGGGCAACGTAATGGGCCACGTCGGAGATATGGATGCCCACCAAAAAGTCGTCGCCCTTCCGTTCCACATGCAGGGCATCATCATAATCACGGGTTGATTCGCCATCGATGGTGAGCAGGGGCAGCGCCCGAAAATCCCGCCGATTCCTGCCGATAAACTCTTCGGCCACGGGCTCGGATACCTGGGCTGCCGCAGTGGCGACTTCCTCGGAAAAACCCACCGGAATTTGATACCGCAACAAGGCCACATTCTCGTTGGGTTGCCAGACCCCGGCCTTGATCAGAAGATGATAGACATCGTGCGGGGCGGTGAGGCCTGCTTTTTTCAGAAGCTCCCGGGCCAGCTCGCTCTCTTCGGCCTCACTGCCAAAGACATAGTAGTCGCCCAACAGGCCGAGGCAGCGTTCGCGCTCCGGCCATACCGCAGCAGTGTCCCCATCCCAGAGACGCTTGAGCATCATAGCCCCGGTACTCATCAGAGCCTCTTGCTCTTTTTCCCGTTCCTGCTTCAGACGCAACCCGGCAACCGCTTCCGGGCTGTGGGCCAGCACCATGCCTTCCTTGTATTTGAAATAGAGGCGATCCACGAAGATGGAGCGGAGAAAAGCGGCGACATGGTTATCCGTGGCGTCTTCTCCAAAGGCAAGCTCGGCAAGAAAATCCGGGCTAAAGCTTATCCCTTCCTCCTCGCTGGCCAACTGCCAGATCTCGGCCAGATCAATCTGCTGCATCATGGCGTGCCGGGCTTGGTCCGCCTCTTTGAGCAGGCGCAGTTGCTCATCCCGGCTGAGCGTTAGAGAATTACGTTTCGCGGATTGGTGCAGCAGGCGGGAGAGCGGAAGATTCACCTCCCTGCCGTTCTGGTTGATAAGGCGCAACCGCTTGCTGTCCTCATCAAGAACCATGGCACAGATGAACCTGCTCTGCTCCATGTATTCTATGATTGCACCCTGTAAAGCCATATGCTGTTCCCTTGTGATGAAAGAAAGCGCGCCGGAAACTCTGTCCGATAACAATTGGGGGAAAGCTTGGCTGCGCAGATCGGCTGATATCGCGGAAAAACTGGCCAATGTGTACCAGCTATTCCCATAGTTGTCATCTTATTCCGTGACCACTAAAAAGACAGGGGATGCGGAAAATCGGGAATCCTGGTATGTAACAGACTAGTTTTCCCCCTTAAAATACACACGAGCGCAACGACACCCCATGAACAGCTCCCCGGAACAAGTCAAATCAGGCATTGTCGCCCTCATCGGGCCTCCCAACGTGGGAAAATCCACGCTGCTCAACAGCCTGCTCGGCCAGAAGATCTCCATTGTTTCACCCAAGCCCCAGACCACCCGCAACCGAATCCTGGGCATCGTCAACGGCCCGGACT
>CAYTVV010000124.1:0-5981 GCA_964441875.1 uncultured Desulfurivibrio sp. | reverse complement strand
GGGATGAGGTTTCCAGGGGGCGGGGTGAGGCGGGGAAAAGCACCTCGGGGCGGTTACACCTTGTAAAAACTTTCCTTTTCCGCCCCGCACTTGGGGCAGACCCAGTCGTCGGGCAGATCGGCAAAGGCGGTGCCCGCCTCGATGCCGTGTTCGTAATCACCCTCCTCCGGGTCGTAAACATAACCGCAGGGGCATTCATACTTGTCCATGATGGGCCTCCTTTTTTGCTCCTAAAGTTTATAGCCGTCCTGGTTGCGAGCCTTCTTGTCTTCCTTGTTTTCGTACATGGCGTGGTCTGCCCGGCGGAGCAGCTCGTCGATGGAGCAGGGGGACAGATGTTCGTAACGGCCCACCCCGACACTGAGGAACAGCGGGTATTGCCGGGAGGTAAGCCTGTTGGTTTTCTCGATATTTTCGTTCAGACGGCTGAGAATGGTTTCTTCGTTGCCCAGGGCCGAGTTGTCCGTGCAGAGGATGACAAATTCATCCCCGCCCAGCCGTGCGACAACATCGGCCAGCCGGAAGGTGTCCCCAAGCAGGGTCGCGGTTTCAACGAGGGCCTGGTCGCCCACGGTATGGCCGAGAGAGTCGTTGATCCATTTCATGTTGTCAAAATCGACATAGACCAGCAGGAGATCGGTTTTGTCGCGCACGCTGATTTTGATCAGCTTGTCGGCCAGGGCCATGAAGCCGCGACGGTTGAAAAGGCCGGTAAGCTCATCGGTCATGGCTGATTCCCGGAGCTTTTCTTCCATTTTTCTGCGTTCGGTGATATCGGCGAAGGTGACCACCGCGCCCAATATTTCATAATCTTCCACAATCGGGGTGGAGGTGTAGCGAACCGGAAAACCAGTCCCGCTCTTGCGCCAGAAGGTTTCGGTGCCCTTGCGAACCATGCCGTCCTGGCTGGCCGCGCAGATCGGACAGACATTATCAGGGTTTTTTTTCTCCTCCGGCGCACAGGCGTGGACGATCTCCCGCAGGCTATTGCCCACCAGCTCAGGTTGTTCATAGCCAAGCATGGCAAGGGCTGCCGGGTTGGCAAAGGTTATGCAGCCTTCGGGATCAATGCCGAAGATCCCTTCGCCCACGGCATTGAGGATGCGTTCCTGCTGGCGTTGCAGCAGATTAAGCTCCCGCGCGGAGGTAATCTTTTCGGTGAGGTCCCGCATGATAGCGATGATAAAATCGTGCGCATCATCGTTGCTGGGAAGAAAATGGATGGTGACCATCTTGCCGTTGAGCAGTATGGGCGCGGTCTCTTTGATGACCAGCGGGGCGCGACCAGGGGTGTGCAGCAGGGAGCGCAGGCGTTCGCGGTGTTCTCCGCTGAAAAGATCAAAAAAGCTGGAGGCCAGCAGGTTTTCTTCCCGCAGGCCGCACAGGGCAAGGGCGGCGGCGTTGGCATGGAAGATCATGCCGTCCAGGGTGAATTCCACCACCCCTTCGGGCATGCTGTTGAAGATAATCTCATAGTGCCGTTTGGAAAACAGCAGCTCCGTGGTGATATGCCGCTTGTACAGGTCTTCTCCGCCGAGAATCTTGCCCTTCAATTCATGGATGGTGCCGTTGTCGATATGTTCGATGACCGTGGCGATATGCGCTTCGGTATTCTTGAACGGTCCTTTGGCGATGCAGGCATCGGCTCCGAGGCCGAGGATATTGGTTTCATCCTCCAGCACCGTGGCCGAGTAGATGATGATATGGAGCTGTTTCAGCTCGGCCCGACTGCGGATAACCTGGCAGAGCTTTTCCCCATTGATGTTGGGCATGATCAGGTCGGTAAAAATGATGTCCGGCCGTACCTTCTTGAGAATCTCCAGAGCCGCAAGACCGTCTTCCGCGGTGATCACCTCGTGACCCTGTTTTTTCAGGAATTCCACCAACAGTTTCAAGACAACAGGGTGGTTGTCCACAACCAGAATCGTTTTCATGGCATCTTGGTATCCAGTATTCGCAAGAGTTGCACGCAGGGCAGTAAGGCCTTATTATAATGGAAAAACAGTAAAATTCAAGAGGTTTGCTGCCGGATTCCCGGTCGAGATAAAGAATACAGAGTACTCTGTATCTCGGGCCTATCTGCTCAATGCCCCTGGAGGGCCAGCAGGATATCCACGGCAACCGCGGCAATGGACAGGACAAAGATGAACAGGTAGTTGAGGTTTTCCTTGGACTTGATGATGGAAGAAAGCACATAGGCGATGAGCGCCCGGTCTTCGCTGGTGATCTCGCTGCCGTCCTGAATTTTTTCCAGCAGCCGGTTGGTGCGGATGGCGTTTTTGCGTTTTTCCGAGATATGGTAGCGGTAGGCGAAAAAGAAGATATAGCCGATGACCCCGAAATACCAGACCGGCCGAAAAAGGGCGGGGCTGAAGGTGTTGATGATGGTCATCAGCCGGAAGGCCACGGCGGACAACAGGCCGATCACCAGAAACAGGTAGATGACAAAGGGGGAGACGGTTTTGGGTACGGTGGTCATGGTTGGAGGTTCCGAATCTGTGATTTAAGGAGGCGGGAGGTCTACTCCGGTTTTCCTGGTGGAGCTATCCGGCGATCCTGGGCCAGGACATGTCCCCGCACCCAGGCGTGCATCAACTGTTTGAGTTTGTACACCAGCGCATCCAGGTTGTCGCTGTGTTTCATGATGGCGTTCATCGCGGCGAGGATTTCTTCGTGCTGTTTTTTGTGTTCCTCATCCTGCGGGTAGCCAAGCTGGAGCATGTACTCTTCCTCGTGCTGAAAATGGAGTCTCATATGGTCGTAGAGCGCGAAGATGTCCTGCCTTATCCGCGCGATTTGTTCTCCTTTGTCGGCAAAGGTGGCAATATCGTTGGCCAGCTCGATCAGCCCCTGATGTTCGGCGTCGATCTGCGCATTGCCGATGCTGTATGTGGCGCTCCAGGCAAATTCGCCCATGAAGAAGTCTCCCGTGATTTTTTTGAATGGGACGCTTCATTGTATGGCTGCGCGATAAGGAAAAGCAACCGGTAAAATCGTGGGGCTACGGGGCAAAAGCGGCGGGAGCCGGACAAGATGCCATTTGCAATCCCAACCGGTATGTGCTAATCCTTTTGACTTTCCGGCATGGGTTTAGCGCCTCCAAAAGAGCCTTTTTAAAGAGAACACAGCATTGTCGATTTAAACACATAAACGAAGGAAAAAATATGGCCACCCAAACGATTATCTATACCGAAGTTGATGAAGCCCCTGCCCTGGCAACCTATTCCCTGCTCCCGATCCTCCAGGCCTATACCAAGGGCTCGGGCATTTCCGTGACTACAAAGGATATCTCCCTGGCCGGGAGGATCATCGCCAATTTTTCGGAACACCTGAGCGAGAGCCAGAGAATTCCCGATGATCTGGGGGAACTGGGCAAGCTCGTCAAGCAGCCCGAGGCCAACATCATCAAGCAGCCCAATATCAGCGCCTCGGTTCCCCAGCTCAAGGAGGCGCTCAAGGAGTTGCAAGGAAAAGGCTATGCTCTCCCGGAGTACCCCGAGGCCCCAAAAACCGAGGCCGAGAAGGAGCTACAGGCCCGATTTGCCAAGGTCTTGGGCAGCGCGGTCAACCCGGTTTTGCGGGAAGGAAACTCCGACCGACGGGCGGCAGCTTCGGTAAAACGGTTTGGCCAGAAAAACCCGCACCGGATGATGAAACCGTGGCCCGCTGAGTCCAAAACCCGGGTCGCGCATATGACTGGCGGGGATTTCTACGGCAGCGAGAAATCGGTGACGCTCGCCAAGGCGTGCGAGATGCGGATCGAGTTTGTTGGCGACGACGGCAGCACCACGGTGCTCAAGGCGAAGACCCCGCTACTGCCCGGCGAGATTATCGATGCCTCGGTCATGAATGTTGCAGCCCTGCGAAAATTTTATGCGGCGCAGATCGAGGCGGCCAAGCAGGACGGGGTATTGCTGTCGCTGCACCTCAAGGCGACCATGATGAAGGTCTCGGACCCGGTCATGTTCGGGCACTGTGTTGCCGTCTTTTATAAGGATGTTTTTGCCAAACACGCCGCAGTCATCAAGGAGCTGGGGGTGAACGTCAACAACGGCCTGGGCGATCTCTACGCCAAGATTCAGAGCCTGCCCGAGGCGCAGCGCACGGCGATCGAAGCGGACATCCAGGCAGCCTATACAACCAACTGCGCACTGGCCATGGTGGATTCCAGCAAGGGCATCACCAACCTGCATGTCCCCAACAACGTGATTGTCGATGCCTCCATGCCCGTGGTTATCCGGGATGGCGGCAGGATGTGGGGGACCGACGATCAGCTGCACGACACCATTGCCATGGTGCCGGACCGTTGTTACGCCACGATTTACCAGGAGGTCGTGGAAGATTGCAAAATCCATGGCGCCTTTGACCCAGCCACCATGGGGAGCGTCGCCAACGTCGGATTGATGGCGCAAAAGGCCGAGGAGTACGGCTCCCACGACAAGACCTTCCTCGCTCCAGGCAAGGGGATGATCCGCATGGTGGATACCGCCTCCGGCGAGACCCTGCTGGCGCAATCGGTGGAGCCGGGCGACATCTTCCGGGGCTGCCAGACCAAGGATGCGCCGATCCAGGATTGGGTCAAGCTGGCGGTGAATCGCGCCAGGGCCACAGGTACTCCGGCCATCTTCTGGCTGGATGCCAACCGGGCCCACGACGCCGAGCTGATCGCCAAGGTGAAGCAATACCTGCCAAACCACGACACCAGCGGCCTGGATATCAGGATCAGGCAGCCGGTGGAGGCGATGCGCTTCTCGGTGGAAAGGATCAGAAAGGGCGAGGATACCATCTCCGTGACCGGCAACGTGCTGCGCGACTATCTCACCGACCTGTTCCCCATCCTGGAGCTGGGCACCAGCGCCAAAATGCTCTCCATCGTGCCGTTGATGAACGGCGGCGGGATGTTTGAGACCGGCGCGGGCGGTTCCGCACCCAAGCATGTGGAGCAATTCTTGCGGGAAGGGCATCTGCGCTGGGATTCCCTGGGTGAGTTTTGCGCCTTGGTGCCATCATTTGAGCATATCTACGCGACGTTCAAGAATGAAAAGGCGCTGCTCTTTGCCGAGACGCTGGATCAGGCCATCGGCAAGTTTTTGGAAAACGAGAAGTCGCCGTCTCGCAAGGTGGGGGAGCGGGATACCAGGGGCAGTCATTTCTACTTGGCCCTCTACTGGGCCCAGGCACTGGCCGGACAGAGCAAGGATGCCGAGGTGCAGGCCCGCTTTGTCACGGTGGCGCAGGCTCTTGCCGACAACGAGGCAAAGATTGTCGCCGAGCTGAACAGCGCCCAGGGCCGATCGGTGGATATCGGCGGGTATTATCGGCCGGATCGAGTAAAGACCACCCAGGCCATGCGCCCCAGTAAAACCTTTAATGCAATCGTGGACGCTATCTGACTATAATGAAACGGTAAGGGCTTTTCTTAACAAGGCATACAGGAGGAAACGCCATGAAAAAATTGTTGCTGTTGGTAGTCACCCTGTTCTTTTTGGGCGCGGGTTCGGCCTTGGCCAATAAGGCGACTGTCCGCCTGGAAGCCCCGACGAATGCAAAGCAAGGGGAGAAGATCACCATCACCCTTTTTGTCACGCACAGCGCCAACAATTTTTTCCACCACACCAAAATGGTGAATCTCATTATTAATGGCCAGGAGGCGGCTCGCTGGGAATTCAGCGGGATGAACCTTCCTGAGGCAGCCGAGTTCAGCCGCACCTTTGAGTATGTGCTGACCGGGCCAATTACCCTTGAATCGGCGGCATTCTGTAATATGCACGGCAGCGCCAACACGGCAACGGCCACCGTGGGTCTGCAATAGTTCCGGCTGGCTGTTTTCTTTCATTCTGAGGGGTCATGGTATGGAGACTAGCGGAATGTCCCTGGTGCAGATTCTCGGGCTCATCAACTTCATGCTGCTCATGTTCCAGCTCTTTTCCGGCCAGCATTGGATACAGGTGAAAATCGGCATCCACCGCAAGGTTGGCCTG
>CAYTVV010000123.1:0-5988 GCA_964441875.1 uncultured Desulfurivibrio sp. | reverse complement strand
TCCACACCTGTACCCCCAGTTGTTCGAGGTCGCGGGTCGCCTCGCCTGCCAGGGCATCGCTGAAGGAGGGCAAGATGCGCGGCCCGGCCTCGATGAGAACGATGCGGGCGAGCTTGGGGTTGATGTTGCGGAAGTCCTGGGCCAGGGTGAAGCGGCTCATTTCGCCGATGGCGCCCGCCAGTTCCACTCCAGTGGGGCCGCCGCCCACGATGACGAAGGTGAGATGCCGGCGCTGCTCGGCCGGGTCGGAAGTGCGCTCTGCCGCCTCGAAGGCGGTGAGCACCCGCCGCCGGATCTCGGTGGCCTGCTCGATGGTCTTGAGCCCTGGCGCGAATTCCTCCCATTCTTCGTGGCCGAAGTAGGAATGCCGGGCGCCGCAGGCCAGGAGCAGGTAATCGTAGGTAAGGGCGCACTCCTTGGCAATCACTTGGCGGCCGACGAGATCGACTGCGGTCACCTCATCCTGCAATACCGTGACATTGCGGAATGTGGCGAGGATGTGGCGGATCGGCGCGGCAATCTCCGCCGGGCTCAAGGCGGCCATGGCCACCTGGTAGAGCAGGGGCTGAAACAGGTGATGGTTGCTGCGGTCGATGAGCGTGACCTTAACGCCCGCCTGGTTGCCGAGCATCTTGGCGGCATTGAGTCCGGCAAAGCCGCCGCCGACGATGACAATATGTTTTGTGGCCGCAGCAGGATGATGGTCTTTGAGTTGCATGGGGAACACCTCGATCGCCTTGGTTTGATGCAATGCGGAGAGTGATGTGAGGGCTTTCTATTTCGCAGGCAGCAGATCGATGATGGCCACCTCCGGCGGGGCCAGGAAACGGATGGGCGGACCCCAGGTGCCGGTGCCTCGGCTCAGATAGAGAAGGCCGCTGTTCAGCGCGGTGAGTTGGCCCGCACGCTGGGGATAAAAAATCCAGGTGAGCAGGTTGAAGGGAAATATCTGGCCCTTGTGAGTGTGGCCGGAAAGCTGGAGATCAAAAAGTCCCAGGCTGCCTGGGGCAATCGCAGGCCGGTGCTTGAGCAGGAGCGTGAAATTTTCCTTGGGCTGGGCAGCAAGAAGATCGTGTTCCGACTGGGCCTGCTCGTTGCCGAAGGCCCTGACTGCCGGGTCATCCACCCCGACAAGATTGATGCCGCCGATCACCACCCCTTGCTGGCGCAGAATGGTAAAGCCCGCTGCGTTGGTAAAATTCAGGGCCTCCTGTAGCCCGGCGTAGAACTCATGGTTGCCGGTGATGGCGAATTTGCCCAGGGGCGGATTGATCGCCGCCAGCAGCCCGGCTTCCGTGGTGAGATGGTTGAGCTGTCCGTCGAGCAAGTCGCCGGTGGACACCAGGATATCGGGCTGTGCCTCCTGCACTCTGGCGAGAATTTTTTGGAGCCTTTCCTCACGAACAATGAGCCCCAGATGCACGTCCGAGATCTGGGCAATGCGTATCCTGCCGGTGCCGGCTGTAATCTTGGGGCTGACGATCTCGATGTGTTCCAGGCGGATATCTGCTGCCTCAAACAACCCGTAGCTGTAAACGGCAACCACCAGTATCGCCTGGGCCGTAAAGAATTGCCGGGGTGAGATTTTTGGCAGGGTACGTTTTCGTTTCCGGATTTTCTCCGCGGCCAGGATGGCAAGGCGGCCCGCATCAACTGCACCGGCAACGATCAGGAAAAGAAAAAGCAGCCCCATCCAGCTGAAACTTGCATAGGCCCAGAATCGGGCCCCGGTTTCGATCCCAGCCCTTTCGGCCAGCCGGACCAAAATCGGCGCCGCGATCATGGTCGCCATGAACAGGACTAGGCCGAGATTGGCTTTCCTGCCGGGGAGAAAGGCCGCTCGAATCTTGCGCAGGGCATAGTAATGGACCAGGGGATAGATGGAGAGATAAAGAAGCAGGAAACGGATCATGCTTGTTCACCTAAGTTTGCTGTGCGCAAGGGGCTGCCGGGAAGAGTGGATGATACACTTCCTTCTTTCCTGGCAGCCTGAGCCTCACTTGTTGCCGGTCACCTCGGCGTTTTCGATGATCACGCCGTAGCGGTACCCCGCGCCGAAGTCGCGGTCCCGTGAAAGATTGCCCTTGATAGTGACCACCGCCCCAACTTCGGGCAGCGAATCGGTGGTGACCACCAGATCGTTGGTCCCTGCGGCCTGACTGCCTGTGCCGTCTTGCAGATGCAGCCAGTTTTTGCCCATGATGCCGCGGCTGACCTTGACCACCTTGCCGTGGACCGCCACCGGCTTATTCGCCAGGGCATCTTTTTTCTCAAAAATTTCGCCAACGGTTTGGGCGTTGGCGCCTTCGGCTTTGCTCACCGTGATTGCCTCGACCGGGGCTGAAGCAGGGGGCGGGGCAGAAGCAGCTGCTGGGATTGGCGCAGCGACGGGGCCGACAGGGGCAAGTCCCTCTGAAAAAACGATGCTTTCGAATGACCGATTCAAAGAGGTGCTTTTGAAGTTGCTCATCTCCATGCCCGGCTGGCAGGCGATTACACTGCCCACCGAGATCGCGCTCTGGGGCAGGGCCACCCAGGTTTTGGCGCCGTCTTTTTCCACCAGGACATAGGTGTAGCCGCCGCTGTTCATGGTTTCAAGCACCTTGCCGGATACTCCCTGCATCGCCTGGTCGCCCCCTGCGCCCATTCCAGCTCCGGCGCTGGCCTGAAGAGGGTTCCACAGGAGCAGGGAGGCGGCGAGCACCAGACAGGTACGGAATGTCATTCTTTTGCTTGTATTCATCGGGTATTACCTCTGTGAATATTTTTCATGGGTTGCCCTGGCGGCGGCAACATGAGCCAGTCCAGCAGGTGAATATTTGAACTGTAGTGTAAGGTATTTTGCAGAATTTGCTCGTAATAATGGCAGGGGCGGGCGATTGCCGTGGGATTACGGAAAAGGAATGGTGTAGTAATGCGGGGGAGAGACGACAGGTGGAGAAGCCAGGAATACTCGTCCGATTTTGAGCAATATTATGGGGAGTGTCCCGAGTTATTTAGATTCGCACGATGGTGTTCTCCTCCTTCCCGTGCAGGCAAAAAATAGGAATGAGCTACCCCCCGGATCAATATCGTAAAATGCTACCTCGCACCAGGGGCTATACATGTATCATATTTGGAACTGACATCCGCCAGGCATTCGGCATGTTTCCGGGGATCCGTGTCTCACGGAATTCCCGGTCGCAGTCCGTGATGCCCTACTTTGATTCTTTACTACAGTTATTTCCCTCGTCGTCAATCAAACATACCTTCGTGCCAGTCCAATAAGATTTTTCCCAGAATTTGAAATCATCAAAAGAGCCATGGGTTTGAGGGCTCTTTTCGGTTGGACCTCGTCCAAAAACCGTGAAATGATAATTTATCAACAGCTTCTTTTCAGCCGGCTTTGTCTCGTCACGAATTAAATCGAGCACTAGTCGGATATTACTCCAGCGACCAGAGGTGCGTTGGAGGATATATTCCGGGGTGTCATAGGTGTGATCTATCCAGGCCAACAAGCTGCCGGATGGAGTTAGGCCGCCGGAAGAAATTTCACGATCTTCGTTTTCGGGATGTAGATGTAGATTGTATATCCGGAGGCTATTTTTTTTCTTAATCAGAGGGAGAGTCGCATCAAGATAGTTCTGAAGGTTGTCGGCGGAGGCCATATAGACGAGGTTGTCAACCTCTGTAAGGTCGTCGGGCAGATCTCGAAGGGCCCGATTAATGATAATCCCACCCATGGAATGCCCCATTAATGTCAACTCAAACTTCGGGCATTTCTGCTCTGCTCTCCTCTCCTTTACACGCTGAGTTAGCAATTTCAAGAAGTTTCTGGCTGCCCCGTCCGGCATCACTAAATTTTTGTTGTCACCATTCTGGGCGGTAAACATGGTATGAGTCCGGCGTTTCATGTTATCCCAGGCAGGGGTGCCAAAAGTAAAAACGAATGGGGTTGTGATGAGTTTTATTGGGGCAGTCACCCACCATTTAGCTTTTCTCCAGACATTCCAGCTGTTATCGTCATCTGCGGTTTTAGTTAAAGAATCAGGGTTCTTTTGACACTCGGAGTCAAGGTCATCTTCAACCCTACCGTGTCGAGCGGAGGTACTGATTGCCTGATAACCCTCATGGTACCAGGCCATTGGGGTATTCCCGATGGTTTTGGCGAGATCGCCCACCATGTAAATTGGCGAAGTGTATAGTGCGATATTGTCGTGGACCTCACCATCACGGATTCGGAAATAATGATCACTAAGGGTGGTGAATGGGCCAGAGCGCCAATCGATAAAAATAGGGTAGGTATCTGCACACGCCAAGTTTTTCGGGTCTGGTATCATTTTCTTGGTTGCGTTAACTGCTCGTTTAATGGCAGCTTCATCACTATTTAAGCCTCCATGGACATAGATCAGGATATTCTTGTTATTCGGATGCGGATTACATGAGTTGTCCTCCTTCAAAAATGCATCAATTTGTGCAAGGATAAGATCATATTGCTTTTGCGCATCGCCAGTATTTGGAGAGCGGGGGGTGCCATCTTTATTTATACTTACAACATGCCTTTGGACTCGTGAATAGTCATCGACATCGAGGGACTTGATGGTCTCGGTATAATCTTTTGCGCAGCCAGTAGCCATAAGGCACGAGACCAGAAGTAGGACTGGTAAGGAGCTTTTCATGACACCCCCCCTGTTAAGAATTGTTGGTAATTTTTTTGGCGAAACCAGGGACACTTGCCGGCCCCAGAGTTTTTGTTCAATGCCGCGAAATGCTATCTCGCACCAGGGTCCATACACGTATCATATTTGGCCCTGACAGCCGCCAGGCAGTCGGCATGTTTCCGGGTATCCTTGTGTTCACGGAATTCCCGGTCGCAGGCCGTGACACCCCACTTCGATTCTTTGTTACAGATGTCTGCCTGGACAGGACTGCTCTTTGCTGTAACGCTATCCGCTGCACCGGCTGCCAAGGATAAAAAGACACCGCCCATGAAGCATCCCCAAAAGATAACCACTCCGGCTGTTTTCGAATGTTTGATGCCCAAATTTTCCCCTCCCATTTTATTTGTGAGAAATCAGGGGCACCCTGTTTTTGAGCAATATATTGGGGAGCGTCCCAAGTTGTTTCAATATGTCCTCCCTGACAATAAAAGGCAAAGGGCGGCATTCCTGATATTTAATTTTCGAGATGTCATCCAAACATTCTAAGGGAGTATCTCATATTTCCTAGCTGATCGTCAACCCAGAGAAAAACTGGGACCCCTGTGCTACTCTAATACCTGCTACTCCGTGCAACATCCCCTTGTCAATCCCGCAACCCCCATCCTCAAACGCCTGGGGATTATGCTTGTCAAGACGCGATAAACAGGCTAAATATAACCGCTTTTCAACGATGTTTTTTTGTGGCGCAGCACGGCAACCGTGCAGACCCCAACCAAGGTGGCAGGCCTGTGAAAGAAGTTCAGGATCATTACTTCAAAAAGGCCAAGAAAGAAGGCTATCCCGCCCGCTCGGTGTACAAGCTGGAGGAGGCCCAAATCAAGCACGGGCTGCTGAAAAAGGGCGACACGGTGCTGGACCTGGGTTGTCAGCCCGGCAGTTGGTCCATGTATGCGGCCCAGGCCGTTGGCCCCCAGGGGCTGGTGGTGGGGGTTGACCTCAATTTCGGGCAGATCAACACCAAAGGTAACAGCGCCAAGTTTTCCTTTTTGCACGGCGACATCATGACCGCCGAGGTGCTGGACCGGGTGCGCGCCATCTGCCCGGAGTTCGCGGTGATCATCAGCGACATGGCCCCGCGCACCACCGGCAACAAATGGTCGGATCAGCAGCACTCGCTGGACCTTTCCCGGCGGGTTGTGGCAATCGCCCAGGAGATGTTGCAGCCAGGCGGTAATTTTTATTGCAAGGTGTTTGAGGGCGAAGATTTCAAGGCCTTTGTGGATGAGGTTCGCCCCCATTTCAATCTGACCAAGATAGTGAAGCCGAAAAGCTCCCGTCCGGAAAGCCG
>CAYTVV010000122.1:0-6079 GCA_964441875.1 uncultured Desulfurivibrio sp. | reverse complement strand
CCATGCGCGGCATTTCTATATCGCTGACCACGGCCAGCACCTCATCGTGCAGGGTACCGTTGGTTCTCAATTTTTCCAGATACTCCCAGGCATCCTGCCCGTCGGAATGGGCAACAACCCGATATCCCGCTTTTTCCAAGGTTTTACGAATCTGATCCTGAATGACCCGCGAATCATCGGCAATGACCACGGCCTTATCGGCCTGGTCCGCATCGGGACGCGCCAATATGGCATGGGCTTCGGAATCAATAACCATGCTGGGATCGATGGTGGCGATAATGCTCTCGAAATCAACCATTTGGATAATATTGCCATCCACGAGGCATACCCCGGTGAGGGAGCTATAATGGGAAATGATTGGCGGCGGCGGCAGGATTGCCGTCCAGCTGACCCGATAGACCTTATCCACCCCATGGGCAATGAAGCCGAAAAACTTGCCGTTAATCTCGGTGACAATGACCACCCATTTGGCTTTTGCCTCCGGGGAAAGATCCGGTTCATAGCCAAACCAATCACAGAGATCAACCAGGGGGATGGTCCGATCCCGCAACAGGAAAACGCCTTTCATGGACGAAACGCTTTCCGGGATTTCGGTCAAGGTTTCAGGCATGGCCACCAACTCACGGACCTTGGCAGCATTGATGCCGTAAGCCGTCCTGCTAATGGAATCGGTGGTCTGATCACGCCACTGGAGAAAAAAGGTGATGATCTCCAGCTCGTTTGTCCCAGCTTGCAAAAGAATGTCGGTTTTATAACCAGTGGCTTGGCTCATGTAAGGCTCCAATGTTTCAGGATACTACCCAAGAAGAATGCTATCCTTCACAATTATAGGAAAGCGGGGAATTACTCAACTAAATAATCAAGCGCGGCATGGGCGATGAGGGCGATAATCGGCATATGGCTACCATTGTTTTTCGCCAGCAAGCGGATGAGGTTGATGGCGGCAAAACCATCCCGTTCCAGCGCCTGCTTAAAAAGTGGGCATGGGCATCAGACCCCATTTGTGATTGTCCGTGGTTACTATCACAGACCGGACCGCATGGCTAGAGGCCTCCAGATCAACCAAGAGAACCGGCCTCCGCTTCAGACCGATCTTGAAGATGTCCGCCGAGGGTACGGGCCGACCGCCGGCATCATCCACCCGCATGAAAATAAGCCGCTCGACCTCATAATCGGTTTCCACCGAACCCCAGGTCCGGACATAGTTATAAAAAATTCGAAAAAATTTGCCTAAGCCGCCGTTGAATCGGTGCTGGTGCCATTCGAGAATCTCGGGAAACCGTTCCAGCATATGGTCGGAAAACCGCCGGTTCTCCTCGGTGAGCAGGGCATTGAGGAAAAAATCCCCAGGCAGCAGATACACCGCGTTGGCCTCCCTGCCTTGCAGGGCTTTCCGTACCTGGGCCGAGCCGAGGGCCGCCTGGTATACGGCAAGGATCTCCTGCTCCGGGCGGGGAAACACGGAAACAATCAACCGGGAATCCGCGGCCCGGACCATGGGCAATGTCCGCACCGTGTGGCTGCGCAAAGCAAAAGCCAACAGCACGGCCAGGGTCATGGTCAGACAATAGGCCGCGACAATCCCCAGCCATTTGGGCTGGATTCGGCCAAAAAGCAGCCGATACAGCCGCCCCCCCGGCTCGCCGGGCAGAAACATGGGCGTTGTGGCCATATAGCGTTCATAGACCTCGGGTTGCTCCTGCTGCATCCGCCACTCTTCATTGCGGGCCAGGGCATAATAGACAAAGAGCATGGTGATATACATGATCAGGATGATAAAACGCGGCCAATACAGCATCAGGCCGAACCCGGAAATGGCGAGAAAAAGGTATTGCGGATGACGGATCTTGCCGTAAAAACTGCGGGCCACCACCCCCTTGCCGGTGAAACGCCCATAGTAAAGGGGGATGGCCGCCAGGGCAAAAAGCAGCAGCCCGACAACCATGAGAACCTGCAACAGGGAGATGGCCCTGATCAGCGGATCGGCAGGAAAAACCAGATGCGGCAGAAAAAATTCCGTGGACCAGCTGGTAAGCGGGCTTGCCGCTAGACCCTGAAGCACAGGCCCGTACACCGAATAAAAATAGAGGGCAAAGGGGGAAATCATGATGACGATTTCAATGCCGATCAGGCAGTAGGCCATGATTGTCCAGAGAACGAGCAGCTTTTTCCCCTTGCCGATGCCAGCCATTCCCCCTGCCCTCCCTTCAACAAGAATGCTTAGAGCAGGTGCCCGACAAAACCGTAGATCGTATCGGAAAGCTTCTGCAAGTCGATGGGCTTGTGCAGTAGCGCGTGGGCTCCGCTGTGTTCAAGCATCTCCTCCATGTTTGGCACATCGATGGCGGTGATAACGATGATGAACAGGTCGGGGTTCAACCTTTTGACTTTCTGTAGGATATCATAGCCGTTGAGCCCCGGCATCCTGATGTCAAGGGTCATGATGGCCGGCTTTTCCTCCCTGACGATATCAATGGCATGTTCGCCGTTGGTGGCGATAAGCGGCTCGAATCCGATCTTATCAAAAAAAATCTTCAACGACCGGCAGAAGGCGTATTCATCGTCCACAATAAGGATTTTTATTTTTTTCTTCATCCATGCTCCCCGATGGTGCGACCCTGTTTTTCATCCGCCGATCCGCAATTCTCCCGGCCCGGCAGATGCGTTGGCAGAAAGATCACAAACCGTGCACCTTTCCCTTTCTCCGACTCGACCCGAATGGTCCCGCAATGGTTTTCAATAATAGAATAAACAATCCACAGGCCAAGGCCGGTGCCGCGCCCTGGGTCCTTGGTGGTAAAAAACGGATCGAATATCTTGCCGATCTCGTCCGGACCGATACCGTCGCCGGTATCGCTGAAGCGGATTTCAATGCCGTCGTCCTGTGGCCGGGTTTCAACAATAATCCGCTTGTCGTCCGAAGACATGGCGTCACGGGCATTGCTCATCAGATTGAGAAATACCTGGGCCAACTGATCCTCGTCCGCTTCGATACGGGGCAAATCCTGGGCATAATGCCGCTCCACCCGCACATTGTCCAGATTCAAATCATGCTCAAGCAGGGCGGCGGTCTTGTCAAACAACGCATGCACATCGACCAAACGGACCTCAAAGGCATGCTGATGGGAAAACGTTCTGAGGTTGTTGGTGATCTTGGTGGCGCGTTTGATCTGGGCCAGCATTTCATCAATATTTTTCCGCATGCTCGCAGGAATCTTCTCAAGCTGCATGACCTGGGCCAGGGTTCCTATGATGTTCAGAGGATTGAGGATTTCATGGGCCACTCCCGAGGCCAGCGTGCCGATGGATGCCAATTTTTCTTGGCGGATGGCGACCTGCTGGGCAATCTGTAGATTGTCCAAGGCCTTTTGCAACGCATCCTTCGAGTCCCGCAGGGCCTGCTCCGCTTTTTTGCGCTCGGTGATATCCAGCCGGTATTCGATAATCTGCGTGACCTTCCCCTTCTTGTCAAAGATGGGATGCGCATGGATCTCGTGCGTGGTCT
This sequence comes from uncultured Desulfurivibrio sp., assembly GCA_964441875.1. Taxonomy (GTDB): domain Bacteria; phylum Desulfobacterota; class Desulfobulbia; order Desulfobulbales; family Desulfurivibrionaceae; genus Thiovibrio. Next base: position 2,574 of record CAYTVV010000122.1, on the reverse strand, counting down.
CCTGCCCGTCACAGCCCTGCTCGACATATTCCATGAGAAAGGAATTTTTGTCCTGCTGTACCCGCTCCAAGGGAAGGTATGGCGGCGGCGCCTTGCATGCCTCGACTGGGCTGATTTGTTGCTCAGTGCAATCGGCCAGCCCGGCCAGGTGCCGTTGCGCAGAGGAATTGGCCAGCACCACCTCATAGCCCTTAGCCCCCACCACAAAAAACGGATGGGGCAACGACTCAATGAGTTTGTTCAAAAACCTGTTCTGTTCGCCGATCTTTTCCTCTGCCTGCTTTCGGGTGGTAACATCATGGATGATAACAATGGTGGTAGCGCCCTCTTCCCCTGCAACAGGCAGAAACTGTAGGGAAACCTGACGGCCGTTGAGGAGAACCGGCATCTCTTCCGAAATTTTTTTGGGTGACTCCGCAGGACCGTCCAATAACGCGACCACGGTTTCCAGGGAGTGATCGGCAAAAATATCGATGAATTCCGAACCCAACAGCATTTCTTCCGGTATCCCCACCAGTGCGACCGCAGTGGGGTTTGCAAAAATGATCTTCCTATTCGGGGCGAACTCGAAAATCCCTTCGGACATGTTCCTAAGAATTATCTCAAAATGCTTCCGGGAAGACAGCAGCTCCCTGGTAATTTCACGGGTCGCCACTTCATCAAGCCCCAGGATCTCCCGAGACCTCTCCTGTCTGCCCGCGGGACTCGCCAGTTCAAGCACCCTGGCCACGTGCCTGGTCAAATTGCTCATGCTCCCTTTGGCGATACAGGCATCCGCCCCCAGAGCCAAGAAATCAAGCTCTTCCTCGGCGGCGATGGCCGAAAGAATGATAAGGAACACCCCTTTCAGGTGGGGCATGTTCCGAATGATCCGGCACAGCTTCTCGCCACTGATGTTGGGCATAACCAGATCGACAAAAATGAGATCCGGCGCATAGGACTTCAGGATATCCAGGGCGCTCAGGCCATCAGCGGCGGTCCGCACCTCATGCCCGCCTTTTTCCAACAGGTTGGCAATAAGTTTGAGCACCATGGGGTGGTTATCAACAACAAGAATCTTTTTGCCCATTTCCCCTCGCACCTCTTTAGGTCAAAACTCCCTTTTCAGCCATTATAGCATAGCCGGTTCTTGCCCCAGAATTTTTCTTATTTAAAACAAGACCTAAAAAAATACCCCTACAAATTCAACCGAACGCCTGACTCCATCCATCCTTTTTTGCAAATTGACTTCTGACAAAAGGGGAGTATAATCTCGCACCAAACCATGACATCCGGGCCTTGGTCCTGTCAGCCTGCATACTTAGGAGCCGTTACGAAATAAACTTTGCTTTTTTTTGACCGTTTTATTACGGCTCCTTATGCCGTTTTATCTATAAAGATTTGATGACAATCGTATTTCTTTACAACCACGGCTAACCCGCATCACGGAGAGTTTATGTCGAGTTCCCTGCGCTGGAAAATCTTCCTCCTGCTCTTTATCACCATCTTTGCCGGTCTGACCGTTGCCCCTTCCTTCACCAAGGTTCCGGCCTGGTGGCAGAAATATCTCGCTCCGGCAGGGCTGAAGCTGGGCCTGGATCTCCAAGGCGGCATGCACCTGGTCCTCAAGGTGGACCTCAAAAAGGCCATTGAAAACAATCTGGATCTGTCGGTTCAGGATCTCAAGGAAGCCCTGGCCGAGAAAAAGATCACCGTGGTCCGCACCGCTTCCGGCGATGCGCGCAAGATCATCCTGACCCTGCCCAACACCGGCGCCCTGGAAACGGTCAAACAAACGATCAGCAAGGACTTCCCCGACCTGGTCGGCGATTTCCAGACCGACCAGGGAACCTTCCCCCGGATCATCCTCAGCCTGAAACAGTCTAAAATCGATTTCATCAATAACAAGGCGGTGGATCAGTCGCTGGAAATTCTCCGCAACCGGATCGACCAGTTCGGCGTGGCTGAACCGGCCATTGTCCGGCAGGGGGCAGACGAAATCGTCATTCAGCTCCCCGGCGTCAAGGACCCGCAACGCGCCCTGAATCTCATCGGCCGCACCGCCCAGCTTGAGTTCAAACTGGTGGACGACACGGTCGGCCTCAACCTGCCGCAGCTCATCGGCCAGGCCATCCAGGCCGGACAGTGGCAGGAGGGCGCCAGCCGAAAACAGCTCAATCTCGCCTTGCAAAGCCGACTGCCGGTCGGCACCGAAATCTACTTTGAAAAAGATGTGGACAAGAAAACCCATAAGGAAACCCGGGTACCCATCCTGCTCAAGAGCCAGGTGCTGTTGACCGGCGACATGGTCAAGGATGCCCAGGTTCGGGTGGGCGGCAACTTCAACGAGCCCTATGTCGGCCTCGACTTTACCGGGCGCGGCGGCACGATTTTCGGCCAGGTCACGGAGAAAAGCGTGGGCAAACGCTTTGCCATCGTCCTGGATGAAGTGGTCCGCTCGGCCCCGGTAATCCGGGAAAAAATCCTTGGCGGCAGCGCCCAGATCTCCGGCAGCTTCAGCTACGAGGAAGCCACCGACCTGGCCATTGTCCTGCGCATCGGCGCCCTGCCCGCCCCGGTGGAAATCGTCCAGAA
>CAYTVV010000121.1:0-6319 GCA_964441875.1 uncultured Desulfurivibrio sp. | reverse complement strand
CGGGTGGATGTCGGGTTGCTGTCGCAGGTCTATGCCAATCTTTTTTCCAATGCCGTAAAGTACACCGGCGAAATAACGAACCGCGAAGGAAGGGCCAGGAAAGCCGTGGCCTATGGCCGCGAGTTGCTGGCTGATTATTTCGGCCCTGGCAAGCCTGCGGTCAAGTTCAATGTTTTCACCACCGGGGAGCATCTTTCCGAGGTCGAGGCGAAAACCATCTTTGCCGATGGCGTCCGGGGAAAACGGAGCCAGTCCGTACCGGGAACCGGGCATGGCCTGGCTTTTATCAAACAGGTGGTGGAGATCCATGGCGGCATGGCCGGCTACGAGGCCACGGAAGAGGGGAATAACTTTTATTTCATCCTGCCTTTGCCCGACCCGAACAGCGTCCCTGCTGACCAGGCCTGAAGCGGAATTGCCGAGGCATGTTCCCCTTAAAGGACGATATCCCCTCCCAGCACTTCCCGGTGGTCAATCTCTGGCTCATCATCGTCAATATCCTCTGCTTTGTCTATCAGCTGAGCCTTGGTCAGGGGTTGGAAGACTTCATCATAACCCATGGCTTTATTCCGGCCCGTTTTGCCGCCGCACAGGCGGGAAGCGTCCTGTCTCTTGCCAGCTATGCCCCGATTTTCAGCTCCATGTTTCTCCACGGCGGCCTGCTCCACGTTTTTTCCAATCTGTGGATGCTGTGGATCTTTGGCGATAACGTGGAAGACCGGATGGGGCATGGCCGCTATCTGCTCTTTTATCTTCTTTGCGGGGTTGCCGCAGCCCTTGCCCAGTTTTGGGCTAATCCCCAGGCCCAGGCCCCGATGATCGGGGCGAGCGGCGCCATTTCCGGGGTGCTGGGCGCCTATTTTCTCCTGTTTCCACGGGCCAGGATTCTCACCTTTATTCCGATCTTTATCCTGTTTTATCTGGTGGAGATTCCGGCTTACTTTTTCATTGGCTTTTGGTTTCTCATGCAGTTTCTGCAAGGCGCTGCCCAGCAGGCAGCGGTGGGCGGGCTAGTTGAAGGCGGGGTGGCCTGGTGGGCCCATGTCGGCGGCTTTTTGGCGGGAGTAAGTCTGTTGTATTTTTTCAAGCGAAGTCCTGCTAAAAAGGCAGGGCAGGTGTGGTTGTAATTTCAAAACGACAGTATTGGGAGTGGCTTCAGCCGCGAAACCGCAAGACATCGTGGCTGAAGCCGCTCCTGCGTTTCGTGAGGTTATGGTCGTTTTGAAATGGAATCGGCATAATCCGGACGGGGATATCCTTCCGGTCAACCCCCGCCTTTTTTGTTCTCCACATAATGGGCCGCGGCCAGGGCGGCGGTGCAGCCATCCGCAGCGGCAGTGACGATCTGCTTGGCGTATTTTTCCTTGAGATCGCCGATGGCAAAGATGCCCGGCGTGTTGGTCTCGCATTTGTCATCACCAATCACATAGCCGTTGGCGTTCATTCGGGTGCCCGCCGGAACCAGGGCATTGTTCGGTTCAAAACCGATAAAGATGAAGACCCCGTCGGTGGCGAGGGTTGCGGTGGCGCCATCCAGGGTATTCTTGGTGATCACTCCGTTCACCCCTTGGGCATCCGCCTGGATCTTCGCCAGCACCGTGTTCCAGAGCACGGTGATCCGTTTTTCGTTTGCCACCCTTTTTTGCAGAATCATCCCGGCCCGGAAGGCGTCTCGACGGTGGGCGATGTACACCCGCTTGGCCAGCTTGGCCAGATACAGGGATTCCTCCAGGGCGCTGTCGCCGCCGCCCACCACGACCACGGTCTTGTCGCGGAAGAAAAAGCCGTCGCACACGGCGCAGTAGGAAACTCCCTTGCCATAATATTGTTCCTCCCCAGGAATGCCCAGCTTCTTGGGGCTGCCGCCGGTGGCAAGGATAACCGCGTGGGTCGCAAGGGTTTCCCCGTTATCAAGGGTGACGCTGTGAAGGCCAAGCCCCGGTTCGACACCAACGACCTCGCGGTTCAGCACCTCAAGGCCATAGACGGCGGCATGCTGGGAAAATTTCAGGGCCAGTTCCGAGCCGCTGATTGTTTCGGTGCCGGGCCAGTTCTCCACCTCGTCGGTGTTATTCAACTGGCCGCCGGGGATACCTTTTTCGATGAGCACCGTTTTTAGAGCGGCCCGCTGGGCATAGATGCCTGCGGTGTAGCCGCCTGGGCCGCCGCCGATGATGATGAGGTCGTGGGGGGTGGAATCCGGCATGGTAGTCCTTTATTTGGTGGTAAAGGTGAACACGCCGTCCCAGTCTTCCGGCGGCGGGCTGACCGCGAAGTGGGCGAGGCGGTCGAGGTAGAGGCCGTAAAGCTGTGAAGGCGCTGCCGTGTTGAGGGCTTGGACGATTTCCGTTGCCGCCTGAAACTCACGGTTTGCGTAATGCTCCAGGGCCTTGGTAAAGGACTCTGTTGCCTTGCGCAACTCAGGTGTCGGTTCGCCATCGCAGAGGGGTTCATATATGAGCACCGGAACATTCTTGCCCTTGACCCGAACCATGTCAAGCATCCGGCAGTAAAACCCTTCTCCCAACGCGGCCTTGGTGTATTCCGAAATGACAATGCTGGTGCCGTAGGTTTTGTTTGCGCCTTCCAGCCGGGAGGCAAGATTGACGTTGTCGCCCATGACCGTGTAGTCGAAACGTTGGTCGCTGCCAAAGTTGCCCACGCTCATGACCCCGGTGTTGATGCCGATGCGGATATTTACTTCGGGCAGTCCACGTTTCGCCCAATCCGTTCGGAGCATTTCGAGTTTTGCCAGCATCTTGAAGGCTGCCCGCACACAGTTGGCGGCGTGGTCGGGATCTTCAAGGGGCGCGCCCCAGATGGCCATGATCGCGTCGCCGATGAATTTATCAACGGTTCCCTTGCCTTCCAAAACGATCCGGCTCATGGCAGTGAGATACTCATTCATGAAATGGCCAAGCTCTTCGGAGGTCATTCTTTCGGAGATGGAGGTGAAGCCCTGGATGTCGCTGAAGAGCACGGTGAGTGTTTTCTGTTCGCCTTGCAGGGAGAGCCGTTCCGGGTGCTCCATGAGCTGATGCACGATCTGGGGGGAGACGTAGTGGCCAAAGGCCGAGCTGATGAAGCGTTTTTTCTGGCCCTCGAAAAAGTAGTTGAACAGGGTGACCACCAGGAAAATGGTGAGGATGGTCAGTAGCGGATAGGAAAGGCCGAGGAGTTGGCCATGGCTGAAAAAGAAAAGATAGTTGCCCGCAAGTGTGCCTGCCACGAGCAGCAGGCCGCCCAGACCGCCGAGCAACGGGCTGGCATAGGCGAGCAGCGCACTTAGGCCCAGACCGCCCACCAGCAGCAGGGCGTAGGTGATGCCGATCTCGGTGAAGATGTCATGGGTGAAGGAGTCGTGGCTCAAGATGTTGTCGATGATGTTGGCGTGAACCTCAACCCCTGGGTAGATGTTGGAAAAAGGCGTGGCCCTGAGGTCAAGAAGACCGGCGGCGGAGGTGCCGATGAGCACGTATTTGCCATGCACCTGATTGAGATTTTTGCCTGCCAGGATGTCCATGGCGGAAAGGTAGGCATAGGTCTGCCCTGGTCCTCGGAAATTTACGGTGATCTGGCCTTTTTCATCGGTGGGGATAAAGGTTGAGCCCACTTCAACCCCGAGGATGTCCTTTGCGCTGCCTTGATCCTGCCGGGAGACCTGGATGGTCGTCTCCTGCGCCTCAAGGCCGATGCGCAGCATTTCCAAAGCCAGGGACGGATAGGGGATGCTATCCATCATCATGAAGAGCGGCACCTTGCGTACCGTGCCCGAGGCATCGGGGAATACATTGAAAAAGCCTTCGCTCTGGCCCTGGGCCACGGCCACCACATTGGTAATGGCCCGGTAGGCCCGGAGCAGGGAGATATTTTCATAGCGGATGTTGCTGGGGGCAAGGTGGGTGGCGCCCGAGGGAAAGGGCAAGTCTGCCTGGTTTTTCAGGCCGTCATCCTGGGTCTGGAAGACGTAGCCCAAAACCGAGGGCGTCGCGGCCAGGGCCTTGCCCAGGGCGAGATCGTGATCCAGGCCCTCCCTGGCTTTCAGTTCCGCCACAGTTTCCGGCGGGAGCTGAGTCGGGAGAAGCTGTTGCAATTCGTCAACAAAGTTCTTCGGCGAGGTGCGGTCCGCTTCGGCAAAGACGATATCTAGGCCGATGATCCTTGCCCCGCCTGCGCTGAGGTTCTGGATCATCCTGGCCACGATGTCGCGCGGCCAGGGCCATTGGCCGATGGCCCGCAGGCTTTGCTCGTCGATATCGACAATGACGATGGGCTGGCTGGGTTTAACCACGCCCCGCCAGCGGAACATGGTGTCGGTCAGCCGGTTGTCCAGGGTTTCGAGAACCTCCGGTTTCTGCTGGCCAAAGGAAGCGAAAAGCAAGGCGGCTGCCAGGGTAACCAGGCAGCCGACCTTGAATGGGGAGAGGGTAAAAAACGCCTTGATCTGTGCGGTGTTCATAATTATCTGGCGTTGTCCCCCACCATTTTAACGGTTTCCGCCGAACACCCCGAGGTAACGGACTCCGGTGCCCATCAGAGCGTGGAAGTTGCCGCCCACCGCCTCGGCATTGGGGCCGTAGAAGGCGCCGTTGACCGCGCTGGAAGACGGGGCGATACCGGAAACCGTGGAGACGGTAGCGTTAAACCCGGTATTGCCCAGGGAGTTGGCCGCGGAGTTGATGGCGAGGGAGGCTTGGTCGAAGCTGATGGTGCCGGTGACCGAGTTGGCAGCGAGGTTGTTTGGGAAGTTGACCACCAGATGGGTTGCGCCGTTGGTGAGTTGGGTGGCGTTCTGGCCGGTGGCGTCGAGCTGGACGCCAAAGGCCTTGCCATCGTAAGTGCCGGTGAAGGAGGCGGTTCCCAAAATGCTGTTGAGGTAACCAATGGGGGTTTGCTGGCCGGCAACGAAGAAGGACTGCGAGCTGAACAGGTGGTCCTTGCTGCTATCAGTGTCGGTATAGGCCATTTCCCAGTAGCCCCAAGTCATATACTCGTTGGAGGCATTGGTGATTAATGGAGCGTCAGGCCCGGCGGTATAGAGGAAATTACCGTAACTGCTCAGGGCGTAGTTGGGGTCGGCGTCGGAAAGGATTGCCACCATCTGATCGTTGAGCACATAGGCGGACTTGGTGAGGTCGGTCGAATGGCCGATGGTGATAGTGCTGAGCGGGGTACCGCCGAAGAGGATTTCGTCGGCGCTTAAAGAGCCGCTGACCACACCGGTGGTGGGATTGGCGGACATGGTGAAATCGGCCGCGGCACTGTTCATGAAGATGCGGCTGGCCGCGCCAGTGGCGGTATTGTCCGCGACGCCAACCACAAAGCCGGTATAAGGAATGGGGGAGGTTGGGTAGGAGCTGATGATTTCGGTGGTTGCGTCCCGAAGGGCGGCGCCGGTGGCTTGCCAGGTGGAGTGCAGGGTGTTGTCGATGAGGACGTAGTCCGCCCCGGAGGCAGTAAAACCAAGGCCCTGGTTGAAGCTGCCGTACAGATTGGCGGAAGCTGTGCCGTAAGTGGCGGTCGGGCTCGTTCCGCTTGAACCTCCGCCGCCCAAAATGATGATATCGGCGGTGCCGGTGCTGTTCACGGTGCCGAAGAAAACGGCCCCGTCATTTTTGGTAATGGCGGGGTTCATGTCCAAGGAGCGGCCTATGAGGCGGCGGTTGTAATAGCTGACCTCGATGGAGGTTTTCTCCATGTCCGCATCGAAGGAGGTGGACGAAGTGCTGTTGTAGACAAGGTGGCCGGTAAACATGTCGATACCGGAGGTCGGGATGCTGGTCGAGGGTATGCCTGCGTAGAGCAGTTGCCCGAGGAGATAGTCCGAGGCCGGAGCGACCGAATCGATTGTATTGTAAAAGGTGTTGTAGAAAAATTGGCCGGAAAGATCGCCGACTGTATTGACCGTGAGATTGAGTGATCCCACAGTGGGGTCAGGATAGGTGATGGTGTCGGTGAACGTGGCAAACCCGCTGTAACTGGTGGCATTCGGATTGTAGCCGGTGATCTGGTAGGGGCCAAAGGAAGTGCCGTCGCTGAGCGAGCCGTAAAGTTCACCGGTGTCAAGCAGTTTGACCGCGACCGACCCTGCGTTGGGGACAAGGAAGGTGGAGTGGAAATCGCCGGGGTCCGGGAGGGCCATATCGACGTCCCGCAGGAAAAAGCGGTAGTTGCCGGACAGCGCGGTACTGTTGACCACTGTGGTGGCTGCGGTCTCGCTGGTCGTGGTGTCGCCAACGGTCTGTGCTTTTTGGATCGTTATATTCTTTATTTGGTAGATCGGAACCGGAGGAATGAGCGGGGGAGGGGTGGGCAGCGG
>CAYTVV010000120.1:0-6395 GCA_964441875.1 uncultured Desulfurivibrio sp. | reverse complement strand
GCGTCCATCGGCGCCTTGCTTGAGAGCCGCGGGCTGTCCATCACCTTTCAGAAGCTGGACCCGTACATCAACGTGGACCCCGGCACCATGAACCCCTTCCAGCACGGCGAGGTGTATGTCACCGATGACGGGGCGGAGACGGACCTTGATCTCGGCCATTACGAGCGGTACACCTCCGTGGCCTTGGGGCAGCGCAACAACTACACCTCGGGCCGCATCTACCATTCGGTGATCAGCAAGGAGCGGCGCGGCGAGTACCTGGGCGGCACCGTGCAGGTGATTCCGCATATCACCGATGAGATCAAGACGGCCATCCTCCAGTTTGAAGGCGAGGTGGACGTGGCCATTATCGAGATCGGCGGCACCATCGGCGATATCGAAGGGTTGCCCTTTCTGGAGGCGATCCGTCAGTTCCGCACCGATGTGGGCCGGGAAAATTCCCTGTACATCCATGTTACCTGGGTTCCGTATATCAAGACCGCGGGCGAGGTGAAAACCAAGCCCACCCAGCACAGCGTCAAGGAGCTGCGCGCCATCGGCATCCAGCCGGACATTCTCCTCTGCCGCACGGAAGGGTTGCTCAGTAATGAGCTGAAGGCCAAGATCTCCCTGTTCTGCAACGTGGAGAAAGAGGCGGTGATCACGGCCCGGGACGTGGAGAATATCTACGAGGTGCCGCTCTGTTTCCACGCCGAGGGGCTCGACGACATCATCCTCAATAAGCTCAATATCTGGACCGGATCGCCGCGCCTGGACGCCTGGCAGGAGCTGGTCGAGAAGGTCAAACATCCGAAACGCGAGGTGGAGATCGGTATCATCGGCAAATATGTCGATCTGACCGAGTCGTACAAGAGCCTGCACGAAGCTTTGGTGCATGGGGCCGTGGCCAACGAGGCCAAGGTGCGGCTCCGCTATGTGAGCGCCGAGGAGATTGAAGACAAGGGCGCCGACGGCCTGCTGGCCGGGTGCCACGGGGTGCTGGTGCCGGGTGGCTTCGGCAGTCGCGGGGTGGCGGGCAAGATTCAGGCCGTGACCTTTGCCAGGGAGAAGAAAATCCCTTATTTCGGCATCTGCCTGGGCATGCAGCTGGCGGTGATCGAGTTCGCCCGCCATATCGCCAAGATGAAAGACGCCGACAGCACCGAGTTCAACCAGCTCACCAAGCATCCGGTTATCTATTTTATCAAGGAGTGGTTTGATTACCGCACCGGCAAGATCCAGATCCGTGACGAGTCCACCGCTTTGGGCGGCACCTTGCGGCTGGGCGCTTATCCCTGCAAGATGGTGCCGGGCACCTTTGCCCACAAGGCCTATGGCACGGACGAGATACAAGAACGGCATCGGCACCGCTACGAATTCAACAATGTTTTTAAGGATGAGCTGGTGAAACATGGGCTCATCATCAGCGGTACCTCGCCGGACGAGAAGCTGGTGGAGATTGTTGAGCTGCCCGACCATCCGTGGTTTTTGGGCTGCCAGTTCCATCCGGAATTCAAATCCGGCCCCATGAAGCCGCACCCGCTGTTCAAGGCTTTTATCAAGGCAGCTTTGGAAAACGCCGGGCTGTAGGGTAATTGTCCAGCAGCACCGCATCCTGTGTTGTCATCAGCCGGCTCATGTGCGACAGCACACTTCGCAGGCTTCTTCCTAGCATCTGCGGCAGCAGCGTAGCGGCGCTGCTGAACAGTTACGAATTTGCGAACACATCCAAATTAAGGAGAAAAGCGTGGAGTCTGTGCGTATCCCTGATTTTTTCGAGGTCGGTCCTAACCGGCCTTTTTTATTGATCGGCGGGCCGTGCGTCATCGAATCGGCCGAACTGTGCCGCGAGGTTGCCGCAGGGCTTAAAGAGATCTGCGGCCGGTTGGGCATCTCCTACATGTTCAAGGCCTCCTTTGACAAGGCCAACCGGACCTCGCTTGATTCCTTCCGTGGCCCCGGCCTGGCCGAGGGGCTGCGCATCCTGGCCGATATCCGCCGGGATTTTGGCGTGCCGGTGGTTTCCGATGTGCATGAGGTGGCTCAGGTCGGACCGGCTGCCGAGGTGTTGGACGTTTTGCAGATTCCCGCCTTTCTCTGCCGCCAGACCGATCTGTTGGTGGCGGCGGCCAAAAGCGGCAAGGTGGTGAGCCTGAAGAAAGGCCAGTTTGTCTCGCCTTGGGATATGCGGAATGCGGTGAACAAGATCAACGCGGTGGCTAAAAATCGGCTGATGCTCATGGAACGGGGCACAACCTTTGGTTACAATAATCTGGTCGTTGACATGCGTTCCCTGCCGGTGATGCGCTCCTTCGGCTGCCCGGTTATCTACGATGCGACCCACAGTGTCCAGCTGCCAGGCGGGGCAGGGGGCAGCTCTGGCGGACAGCGGGAGTTTATCCCAACCCTGGCCCGGGCCGCTGTGGCAGCCGGGATCGATGGCCTGTTTATGGAGATCCACCCCGATCCGGCCAAGGCGTTGTGCGACGGACCCAACTCCATGCCGCTTAATGGAGTGGAGCCGTTGCTCGCCCATCTTCTGGAGATTCACACCCTCATTCAGCGTCAGGCTGGGGAGACCGGGCCATGACCGACCCCGGTTCCTGCGGCATTCCGGGCGGGCAATATCCTTCCGACTGTGAGGTTTTGGAAGGGTTCCGGCAACGGGCCTTGGCCCGCACCGAGCAGGACGAGCGCGGCTATGTCTGGCGCAACTGCCTGCCGCTGGCCAAGGAAATCCGCCTGTTGCTTCTGGATGTGGACGGGGTTCTCACCGATGGCTCCATCGTCTACGGCAATTCCGGCACGGAGCTGAAATCCTTCAATATCAAGGACGGCTTCGGCATCCGCCTTCTGCGGGAGGCCGGAGTGGAGGTGGGCATCATCACCGCCCGTCGCTCCGAGGCGGTGGAACGCAGAGCCCAGGACCTGAAGCTGGCCCATGTCTATCAGGGGGTGGGCAACAAGATCGAGGCCTTTGAAAAGATTCTTGCCGAGCAGAAGCTCTCCCCTAAGCAGGTCGCCTACATGGGGGATGACTGGCTCGATCTGCCCCTGCTGAGCCGGGTCGGTTTGGCGGTAACGGTGGCCGATGCCGTGGCCGAAGTCAAGGCGATTGCCCATTATGTGACCAGGCGGGAAGGAGGCCGGGGTGCGGTGCGGGAGCTGTGTGAGCTGATTATCGAGGCCAAGGGGTTGCGGGAAGATCTACTTGCGAGGTATCTGCGATGATGACCGGCTACCGTAATATCCTCTGGTTGTTGCCCGTGGCGCTATTGCTGTCCTGGCCGGTTTGGGGCGGGGCCTTTACCAGGGTTCTTGCCCCGCGCGGCGGTCTGGCCGCAAACCTTGCCGTGCCCCAGGCAACGACCGCAGGCGCGGGTTTCAGCATGGAGGGGGTCTTGTTTTCCCAGCTGAAAAACGGGGTGCGAGACTGGCAGATTCAGGCCAAGCGGCTCTATTCCGGCGAAGATCATGATCGAATGCAGCTCGTTGCGGTGGAGGCGCAGGTTTTTAAAAACGCCGAGCGCAGATTTGTCATCACCGGTCAGGAAGGCGAATACAACAGCAAGAAAAAAGTCCTCGTCATGCGCAACAGTGTCAAGGTGCAGGCCGAGAATGGCATGTTGATTCAATCCGACAGTCTCAGCTATGATGACCAGGCCCGGAAGATCACAACCATGTCCCCGGTGCAGGTCACCGGCAAAGGCATGGACATTCACGGCAAGGGCATGGCCTATGACATGCAGAAGGACTCCTACGATGTCAGCGGTCGGGTGAAGGTCGATATCAAGTAGGACGGGTATTAAGGAAAAAGGAAAGGCAGCGCGTGAAAGATATTCCCTTGAAAGAACGGATCATCCTGGCCCTCGACGTGGAAACGCCGCAGCAGGCCAGGGATCTGGTGAAAAAAACCGAATCCCATTTGGGCTTTTACAAGGTTGGGCTCCAGCTGTTCATGGCCGACTGGTTTCAGACCGTTGACTGGCTGGTTGACCGGGGTCACAAGGTGATGCTCGACCTCAAATTCTTCGATATCCCGGAAACCGTCAAACTGGCCGTGGCCCAACTTAGAAAACATGGAGTGAGCCTCGCCACCGTCCACGGCAACGACCCGATCATCCGGGCGGCCCTTGAGGAAAAAGGCGATATCAAGCTATTGGCCGTGACCGTGCTCACCAGTTTTGGCGAAGAAGATCTGCGGGCCATGGGCATGACCCAGTCCATTGAGGATCTGGTTTATTTTCGGGCCAAACGGGCGCTGGAGCTGGGCTGCGATGGGGTGGTTTCCTCCGGTCTTGAGGCAGCCAGGTTGCGTGACGGGCTTGGCGAGAAGCTGCTCCTGGTAACCCCAGGAATCAGACCTGGGGCCAATGTGCTTGATACCGCCGATGACCAGACCCGGATCATGACCGCCGGACGGGCCATCACAAGCGGCGCCGATCAGGTGGTCGTGGGCCGCCCCATCTCCAAGGCCGTTGACCCCATCGCGGTCATTGAGGCCATGCAGCAGGAGATCGCCCAGGCCATCCAGTAAGGGAGGGCCTGATGACCTCCTGAAGACCGAAAATCCCCTCCTTCCCTGCTCATCCTGTGGAGAGCAGCGGCTCTTTTTTTGTGGGCGAGAAATATTGCCCGCTCCCCCAAAAGTCCACCCGGACAAGCCTCTTGGAAAACTTTTCCCCGCCTCTTTACATCCGGTTTCGGAAGGCCTACAGTAAAAATAAGAAGCCAAAATAACAGAACAACAGGAGGATAGGCCATGCACACCAAAGAGGAGTTGTGCGAAAAGATCAAGGCGGTTTTCCCGGAGATCGGCGTCTGCGGCATCAACCTTATGGTCGATTACGACAAGGGCAACAAGGCCTGGGTTGTTGACCTCAAGAAAGACCAGCACGAACTCAAGACCTTCCTGGAGGAGTCCGAGGCGCAAGAGTGCATGGACGGCAAGCAATGCGTGTCGTTGGGCCTGCAAATCGGGCAGCTCAGGAAGAATATCGAACAATTATAGCAGGGCGCCATTGCGCAATGAGACCGAAACAGCAAAACAAACCGGATGCTCAATTTTTCATTTTTCAGAGGACAAAGTAGGGAGGTGAGTTCAGAAACCACATTGCATATTCAATGATACGGGCCAGTCACAATCTGACAACTTCGAACAGGAGGGTGGGTTATGGACGTTAAGGATTATTGCAGGAATGTGGATACGGAACTCACGGCGTGGAAAGCAAAATTGTATAATGTCATCCGCCAGATGGATAAACTGCCGACAGGCGACAAGCAGCGGATGTATGAAAAGGTTAATGGCCTGCATATCGTCATGACCGAGCTTGATGATCGACTTGATCAGCTGCGGACTGCATGCCCAACAGAGTGGAGTCCGGCGCGGAAAGAAATCAAAAGTAAAATGACAGATTTGGGGAATAAGTACGAAGAGACGGCCCGCGAGTTTTTCGATTATGAGATCGGCGGCTGACCCCCCAGCTTTTTTGTGGGGTGTGGATTGGGTAACAGCCTGATTTTAGCGGCAAATTTCAAAAGGAGGAGTCCCCATGCCTTCATTGCTATGTCCCGAGTGCCGGCGCGAACTTATGCCCAGTGATCTTGTCGCCCAAGGAGATCATATTATCTGCGGGCGCTGTAGCAGGGAAATATACGAGAAGATAAAGCCGGGCGACAAGTTGAAATGTCCGAAATGCGGCGAGATTGGTGAGCGCAAGACCTTTGTCCTCACGGAATCGTGTTGTTCTGGATAGCCAAGGCCCTCGGACTGTGTGGATATTGCCCATATCCGGGGCCTGTGCCACCTCCAAAGAATTTCATCTATCACCTAATCTACTAGGAGGAACAACCATGACGGCAAAAGTTCAATGGCGAACGGAAATGGACGATGCCCTGTGTCTTGGGCAGAAGGCGGGCAAACCGATCCTGCTCGATTTTTTCAACCCCGGCTGAATTGGCTGTCAACAGATGGATACAGTTACGTATCCCGAAAACAAGGTTGTCCGGTTCATCGAAGAAAATTTTATCCCGTTGCGGCTCCTGTTCGACAGTAAGCCCCACTCGGAGAAGTACAACGTCAAGTGGACGCCTACCCTGATAACCTTGAGCCCGGAAGCCCAGGAACACCATCGAACCGTGGGGTTTCTCGGACCCGAGGAATTGATTCCCTCGCTGCTGCTGGGGCTGGGCAAATATCATTTTGAAAATGATCGTTTTGACGAGGCCTTGGCCCGTCTTGAGCAATTGGTTGACGGGTATGGCCAAAGCGGCAGTGTTCCAGAGGCCATCTTTTTGTGTGGCGTCTGCCGCTACAAGCGGTCGCACGATCCCAAGCCGCTGAAGGCTGCCTATGAAAAGCTGAGCGCTGCTTTTCCCGACAGCGAATGGACCAAGCGCGCCTATCCCTATCGGCT
>CAYTVV010000119.1:0-6427 GCA_964441875.1 uncultured Desulfurivibrio sp. | reverse complement strand
GAGATGATGGACACCATCCGGGGCAGGCCGGTGGCAGGCCCCTTGTCCCTCAAGGTGGGGGTGGTGGACGTGCTGCCCAAGCTCATTGTCCGCCGATTGCTGGAACCGGCCCTACAGCTGCCGGAACGGGTGAAGCTGGTGTGCCTGGAAGACAAGGAGGATGCCCTGCTGGCCGAATTGGCCATGCACACCCTGGATGTGGTGCTGAGCGATGCGCCGTTGCGGGCGGGGTTGAGCGTCAAGGCATACAGCCATCTGCTCGGCGAGTGCGGGGTCACCTTTTTTGCGGTGGAGAAGCTGGCCGGTGCGCTGCGGGAGAAATTTCCCCTTTCGCTCCACGAAGCGCCCATGCTGCTGCCCATGGAGATGACCGCCCTCAGAGGCGGGTTGGAGCGGTGGTTTGCCACCCTCTCCATCCGCCCGGCCATTGCCGGGGAATTCGACGACAGCGCCCTGCTCAATGTCTTCGGCCAGGAAGGAGACGGCGTCTTTGTGGCACCCACGGTCATTGAAACCGAGGTGCTGCGCCAGCACAAGGTGCAGGTCATCGGCCGGACCCAGGCGGTGAAGGAGCGCTACTACGCCATCTCGGTGGAGCGGATCATCAAGCATCCGGCCGTGGCCGCGATTTTAGAGGCGGCCCGCCACAACCTCTTCATGACGAAGTGAGCAGTTCCCCAAACTGGGCCAAACTTTTGCTGCGTTTGAGCTGCCGCGCCAGGGACAAAACCTCGGGATCGTGGACATGACAGAGCACCTCCTTCATCTTGCAGAGGGTCTGGTGCTCGCCGCAGAAAATGGCCTGGTAGCGGGTCAGCAGCTCTTGCAGATAGTCGCGCAGCTCGGCAACCTTGGCGGCCGGGGTCGATTCGCTGGGGAACTTGCCCCGCAGCCGTTCAAACAGCAGGGGGTCGGCAATGGCGCCGCGGCCCAGCATCAACCCGGCAGCCCCGGTCTCGGCCAGAACCCGCTGGCCAATGGCCGCGCTGAAGATATCCCCATTGGCGATGACCGGCAAGGGGGTTTGCCGCACCACTTCGGCGGTAACCCCGTGGTCCGCCGGGCCGCTGTACATCTGCTTCACGGTGCGCGGGTGGACCACGAGAAAATCGATGCCGCTGTCACTAAACAGAGTCAGCAGGGAAAAGATCTGGGCCGGGTCGTCAAAGCCGGAGCGCACCTTAACGGAAAAACTGCCCCGAATCTCCCGGCGCAGCCGCTCAAGCATCAAGGCCAGGGCCACCGGCTCGCGCAACAGGGCGCCGCCCGCGGTCTGGCTGGTCATCCGGCCGTAGGGACAGCCGAGATTGATGTTGAGATGTTCGGCCCCCAGCTCCTGCACGGTATTGGCCGCAGCCACCAGGGCCTCGGTGTCGGTGCCGATGAGTTGCACCACCAGCGGCACCCCGCCGCCGGTACTGACCACCTCCTGCCGGTCGTTCTCGGTGATGTTCTTTTTGGTGCTGGCCTTGACCCGGACAAATTCGGTAAAAACCACATCGGGCCGGACCCGTTCGATGAACAGACCGCGCAAGGCCCGGTTGGTAAGGCCCTGCATCGGGGCCAGCATCAGGGGCAGGCTCCCCTCCGCCCAGGGCAGTTTGGCGTTATGGTGTTTTTCAGGCATCAACGACTCCACAGGGTAAAAATCAACGGCTGTCGGTGAATACCCTGTCCGGGGTCCGGGAGTCAAGGATTGCCTTGCCTTAATACCCCTGTCTGACTTATAGGTTATAGAAAGGGGTGGGAGACGGAGACGGCGGCGGGCTTAACGCCATCACTTTCGTCTAAATAGTTAACAAAATAAGGGAGTGGCCATGAACATTTTTACGAACCGGATGATTCGCGCGGCAAAATTGGACGCTCATCTTTATGAAGAGGTGGAGGCGGACAAGAGCACCATGCCTCAGGCCATGGGGGTTGTGGTTCTTTCCAGTCTTGCCGCGGGGGTGGGCAGCATCACCACCATGGGATTTGGCGGGATTCTGTTCGGCACCCTCGCCGCCCTCGGCGGTTGGTATATCTGGGCCTATCTCACCTACTTCATCGGCACCAAATTCCTCGCGGAACCCCAAACCGAAGCCGATCTCGGCCAATTGCTGCGCACCACCGGCTTTTCCAGCTCTCCCGGCCTGATTCGCATATTGGGGATCATCCCGGGGCTGGGCACAATGGTTTTCGTCGTAGCTTCCGTCTGGATGCTGGTGTCCATGGTGATCGCTGTCCGGCAGGCCCTTGATTACACCGCCACCTGGCGGGCCGTGGCAGTATGCGCCATCGGTTGGATCATCCAAACCGTGGTCCTGATGCTGTTGTTTTCTCTGGTGGGTGGCCCCCCGCCGGCACTCTGATGCTTTCTGCCACGAAATAATCATCTTAACCAAGCGATTCCAGCCTAAAATTGAAGGAAAACATGTACATCAATATCACCCAAGATCCACCGACCGATGTCCTGGAGATCAAGAAAAAATATCTGCGCATCATCCCCTATTTCCTGGCCCTGGTGTTCTGCGGCATCCTGCTCGCCGTTTTCCAGATTTTTGTTGGTTCACCCCACGGCGATCTCGTGGAAAACACCGCTCTGGTGCTCTTCGTGGGGCCGGGCCTGGCGTTTTTCTATTTCGCCGAGAAACTCCATGACCATAAGGCTCTTTCCCCCAAGCAGGAAAAGGAGATCGAGGAACTCTGCCGGCAAGATCACCTTATTGCCGCCTATTGCGCCAAGGTCTCGGCGCTGGGCAGGAAACTGATCAAGGCGGAATATGATGCGTTCAAAGCGCGGATTGAAGATCTGTAATCGGCTATAGCTCGGTTGCCAAGGCGACCAACCCAAAAGGAGACATGCCATGATGAACTGGTTTTCAGGGTGCCCGACTTTTCACGGTTTTGGCGGAATATTCATGATCTTTTTCTGGGTCATGCTCCTGCTGCTCTGTATCTCTCTTCTGCGGAAAGGCTGTTCACACGGGAAAGAGACGGCGGAGGAGATTTTGAAGAAACGCTATGCGCGGGGCGAAATTTCCCAGGAGGAGTTTGTGCGTATGAAGAAAGAGATTAGGGAATAAACGGCGGCATAAAAAAGCTTAATTCAATAAAACAACAACGCCCCCGCATTTCCTTTCTTTTATACAGACGAAAAGATCAACTGTTTCTAGGGCAAAACGCGAAGGAGGCTTAATGAATATTTATTGCAAAAACTGCCAGAAAACGGTGGGAAAGGTGGCCGAGGAAAAGCTTCCGGCCGGGCGTCAGGCCTCTATTGTCTGTCCCCTGTGCGGGGATAAAATTATCGTGGGAAAAAGTTCCACCACCGAACCCGCAGTCCAAAGCAGTGATGCTGTTCTTGCTGACCCCACAGAATCGACCGGCCCCCGTTTGCAGGTACAGGAAGATTTCGGGAAAGTTCTGCCGCCCAACCCCGCTGCCTCAACCGCACCAAACCACATCCCCAATCTCGACTTCTCCGCCATGGCGGTGTTCCGCGAGGCATGGCAAAAAACCAAGGGATTCAAGGGACCGATCTGGGCCTCCTTGTTGTTGGTAATGGCGGCGATGCTCGGGATCAGTATCGTTACAGCGATCATCCAGACGATAATGGGCAACAGTCCATCCTCAATCGCCTTGGGCATGGCCGTCCATATCACCGCTAACATTGCCATGGCTCCCGTCACTGCCGGTTATCTGATGATCGCGCTCAAGCATGTTCAGGGCAGGCCGGTCAATTACCGCATGACCTTTGATTATTTCTCCCGTTTTTTCCCCCTGATCGGCGCCGCCTTCTTGATGATGCTGATGATCACCGTAGGGCTTCTCCTGCTCATAGTTCCCGGAATCTACCTGATCTTCTCGTACATTCTTGTTCTACCGCTTATCGTCGAAAAAGGAATGAGCCCGTGGCAGGCCATGGAAACCTCCCGGAAAGCCATCAACCGTTGCTGGTTCAAGGTGTTTTGGTTGCAGCTGATCCTGGGATGTACTCTTATCGGCAGTGCGTTTCTCCTTGGGTTCGGCTTGATATGGACCCTCCCCATGTGCATCCTGGCGGCAGCGATTCTGTACAGGGAAATCTTTGGCATCGAGAATGCTGAATCCATAGAAGCTTGAAACAAGAAACTCTTTCCCCCACCACGGGACCAAACACCCATGACCTCACCAGCCAAACCCGATATGCTCTCCGAAGCCCAGCGCGCGCAGGAGCTACGGGCGCAAACCTATCGGGAGAAAGCGCTCAAGATCTATCCCTGGATTTGCGGCAGATGCGGCCGCGAATTCAACGGCAAAAAGTTGCGCGACCTCACGGTTCACCACAAGGACCACAACCACGAAAACAATCCGCCCGACGGCAGCAATTGGGAGTTGTTGTGCATCTACTGCCATGACAATGAGCATGACCGCGAGAGCGTTGCCGAGGCCTATGGCGCGCTGAAACCGGAAGGCAAACAGGAAGCGATTGCCACCTCGAATCCCTTTGCCGCTCTCGGGGCCTTACTGAAGGATAAAAAAATGTAACCGTTCACCAGCACCGAATCTGCTTTGTCATCGGCCTGCCCGCATACCAAATGTATAGCGGACAGACCTCTTTCGCGCATCTCCGGCACTGGTGAACGGTTACAACGTTGGGGGGAATCTTCCCTTTTTAGCTCTTGGTGAACGGTTACAAAAAATGACGAACAACGATGTGTTACGCGGGGTGCGCTATGCCCTGGCTCTCCCCACTGCTGCCATGGCGGAGATATTCAGCATCTCCGGGCAGACGGTTGCCCAGGACACAATCCTCCATCTCCTGAAAAAAGAAGAGGAAGAAGGCTTTGTCGCCTGCCCGGATGCGCTTATGGAAGATTTCTTGAGTGGCCTCATCATCTACAAACGAGGCCGACAGGAAGGCAAACCGGAGCGGCCCGCACAATCGGCCGAGCCGCTGACCAACAACTCCATCCTGAAAAAGCTCCGCATCGCCCTGATACTCCAGGAAGCCGACATGCTCGACATTTTACAGCAAGCCGGCAATCCGGTCTCGAAATCCGAGCTGTCCGCCCTGTTCCGCAAAGCCGGGCATAAAAACTTCAAGGAATGCGGCGACCAGTTTCTGCGGAATTTTCTCAAAGGCTTGGCGCTTCGGTATCGAGAGGCCGCCGTGCGAGGCCCGGCGTAACATATTGCTTTTAAGGGCGGACAGCCTCGCTCATCTCCCCGCCCGATATCGTCATTCCGGCGAAGGCCGGAGGTAAGCGAGCGGCGCGAGACTCCGATCTAGTCCGCAAGAACTTCTGGACCCCGGCCTTCGCCAGGGTGACGGCGCTTGTTATATCGATTAGTTCTGCAAGCAGCCGCTAGCCATCCGCCAGCAACAAACCCGTGTTGCCGCCTTCAGCCGCGACCCCCTTGTGAATCACCAGTTGCTTCCCCTCCTGCTGCCCGGCCTGATAGGTATCGGCATGCACCCGAGGCCCGTTATGCTGCACGGTGCGGAGGCGGGGATAGCGGGCCCGGTAGTAGCGGATCAGCCCCGGATCGGAGGCGCAGATCAGGCTGCTTTCCGTATTGTCGCCGGTGGCGCGCATGGCCTCCCGGTCCTGGAGAGTGAGCTTTTCCCGGAAGCCGTTGAGCACCCCGAGCCAATAGGAATTTTTCTCCCGGCCCGTGGCCCCCGTACTTTTCCGGTACTCCTGCCAAAGATAGTCCAGCCGCCGAATGAGAAAATGATAGACATGCCCGGCCACGGCCAGATTTTCCTTGGCCCCGGTCAGCTCGATCACCCGCAGGGTTTCGCCGCTACGTGCCTCAAACTGCCGGGCGATGACCACGTTGACATAGAAGAAATCCTTGAGAATCGCGGCAATGAGCCGCTGGTGGGCGGCGATCCGCTTGCCCCCTGGGTGGATGATCAGATAATCGTAGTCCGTGGCCGCCTGGCGGTCGAGGCGTTCGAGATTGTATCGGCGCAGGATGGCGTTGGCCTTCTGCATGGCCAGGGCAGCCTCGTGTTCGTTGGCGCTTTGGGCCAGGGCAAAAAGCTTTTCCACCCTGGCCAGCATGGCCCCGGACTTTTGGCCCTGGCCGCTGAGCAGGCGCGGGATTGCCCCTTGGGCGGCGCGGAATTCGGGGTGCACCCCAAGCCGGTCGCAGGCCTCCTGAAAGGCCGGGCCGTGCGGCAGCTCATCCCCTCGGCCCATGTGCTCGACATACTGGTGGCTCATCTCGTGCTTCAGCACCTCCAGCACCACATCCCAGGAATGATCCCGGATCAGCCAGGAGGCCAGGCTAAGGGTGTCCAGCCCCGGCGACCACGACCCGGCCCGGCTCTGGCCCTCGCGGATCTCAAAGAGCGGCAACCTGAGTTGCACCCGGTACAGCCAGCAGAGATGGCGGTATTCCTGGGCCAACTGCCTGCGCCAGGCCTCCATGAGTCGGCTCTCTTTTTCGCTCA
>CAYTVV010000118.1:0-6429 GCA_964441875.1 uncultured Desulfurivibrio sp. | reverse complement strand
GGATGGTCAAGGTCTATGTCGCCACCAAGCGCAAGCTGTCCGTGGGCGACAAGATGGCCGGCCGTCACGGAAACAAGGGTGTTGTTTCCCGGATCATGCCCGAAGAGGATATGCCCTATTTTGCCGACGGCACCACAGTGGATATTGTTTTGAACCCGCTGGGTGTTCCTTCTCGTATGAACGTGGGGCAGTTGCTGGAGGTGCATCTTGGCCTGGCGGCCAAGCGCCTTGGTCAGCAGATCCAACACCTTGCCGATCTACAGCAGGTTGCGGCGGTGAAGGAAAAGTTGCAAACGGTGTATTCTGAAGATGAATATGGGCAGTTGACCGAAGGACTGACGGATGAAGAACTGTTGACCCTTGCCAAGCGCATGGGCTCGGGGCTGCATATCGCCACGCCGGTATTTGACGGCGCCCATGAAAGCGAGATTCGAAACCTCCTGGTTGAGGCCGGCATGGACGAGGTTGGGCAGGCCACCCTGTATGACGGCTTGACCGGCGAAAAGTTCGACAACCCGGTAACCGTCGGCACCATGTATATCTTGAAGCTTCACCATCTGGTTGATGACAAGATCCATGCCCGTTCCACAGGACCGTATTCGCTGGTTACCCAGCAGCCTCTTGGCGGCAAAGCGCAGTTCGGTGGACAGCGACTGGGTGAAATGGAGGTCTGGGCCTTGGAGGCGTATGGTGCAGCATATACTTTGCAGGAATTTTTAACAGTCAAGTCGGACGATGTGGGCGGTAGAACAAGGACGTACGAGCGGATCGTGAAGGGCAATAATTTTCTGGAGGCAGGCTTGCCGGAATCTTTCAATGTTTTGGTGAAAGAGCTCCAGGGGCTGTGCCTTGATATGGAACTGCTCGACGAGAAACCGGAAAATTAGGTCCAGAGTCTTTTGCCGTTCGAAGTGATTTGATTATTCAACATAGATAAGGGTGCTGCCGTGGAAGAACTTTTCAGCTTTTTTTCCAATCCGAAAGGACCGTTAAAATTCAATGCCGTGCGAATCTCCCTGGCTTCGCCGGAAAAAATTCGTGACTGGTCTCATGGTGAGGTGAAAAAACCGGAGACCATTAATTATCGGACCTTTAAACCGGAACGGGAAGGGCTGTTTTGCGCCAAGATCTTCGGCCCGGTCAAGGATTACGAATGCAATTGCGGTAAATACAAACGCATGAAGCACCGCGGAGTTGTCTGCGAAAAGTGCGGGGTTGAGGTCATCCAGTCGAAGGTTCGGCGGGAACGGTTGGGCCATATCGAACTGGCCGCGCCCGTGGCCCATATCTGGTTTTTGAAGAGTCTGCCGAGCAAGATCGGTAACATCCTCGACATGACCCTGAAGGAACTGGAAAAGGTTCTTTACTTTGATTCCTATGTGATCACCGCTTCCGATGAACCCTCCTTGCCGGTCAGCTCCTTGCTCACCGAAGAAGGTTACCGGCAGGCCAAGGAAGATTTCCCCGGCAAGTTTACCGTGGGCATCGGCGCGGCAGCCATCCAGCAGATGATGCAGAAGCTCGACCTTGAACCATTATCCAAGGTGCTTCGTCAGGAGATGCGGGAAACAGGCTCTGAGGCCAAACGGAAAAAATTGGCCAAACGGCTCAATGTGGTCGAGGCGTTTCATGAGTCCGGCAACAAGCCCGATTGGATGATCTTGGATGTTATCCCGGTGCTACCCCCTGATTTGCGGCCTTTGGTGCCTCTGGAAGGCGGACGTTTTGCCACTTCCGATCTCAACGATCTGTACCGTCGGGTAATCAATCGGAACAACCGGTTGAAACGGTTGTTGGAGCTGGATGCCCCGGAAATCATCATCCGCAACGAGAAGCGGATGTTGCAGGAGGCGGTGGACGTCCTTTTCGACAATGGTCGGCGCGGCAAGGTTATCACCGGTCCCAACAAACGGCCGCTGAAATCTCTTTCCGACATGCTCAAGGGCAAGCAGGGTCGTTTCCGGCAGAACCTGCTCGGCAAACGGGTGGATTACTCCGGCCGTACCGTCATCGTGGTCGGTCCGCATCTCAGACTCCATCAGTGCGGTCTGCCGAAGAAGATGGCCCTGGAACTCTTCAAGCCCTTTATCTACAACAAGCTGGAGATGCTCGGTTACGTTACGACCATCAAGAGCGCCAGAAAGATGGTGGAGAAAGGGACCAAGGAGGTCTGGGACGTTCTCGACGACGTGGTCAAGGAATACCCCATCATGCTGAACCGGGCGCCGACCCTGCATCGCCTCGGCATGCAGGCCTTTGAGCCGGTGCTGATCGAAGGCAAGGCCATTCAGCTGCATCCCTTGGTCTGCGCCGCGTTCAACGCAGACTTTGACGGCGACCAGATGGCCGTGCATGTGCCCCTTACGGTTGAGGCGCAGATGGAAGCCCGGGTGCTGATGATGTCCACCAACAATATCCTTTCCCCAGCCCATGGCGAGCCGGTTATCATCCCCTCCCAGGATATCGTTCTCGGTCTCTACTACATGACCCGGGACCGTCATTTCGCCGAAGGCGAGGGCAAGGCCTTCAGCTCTCCGGCGGAAGTGCGGATGGCCTATGATCACGGCGCTGTGCATCTGCAAGCCAAGATCAAGGTGCGGCGGCAGGGCGAGTTCGTGGAGACCACGGTTGGGCGGGTGCTGCTCGGCGAACTTCTTCCCGAGAATGTGCCCTTCAGCCATGTCAATCAGGTGATGGGCAAAAAGCAGTTGGCAAAACTCATTGATCACACCTATCGTCACGCCGGCACCAAGGCCACGGTTATTTTGGCCGATCGCCTTAAGGACATGGGCTATGAGTTTTCAACCAGAGCGTCCATCTCCATCTGCATCAACGACATGATGATTCCTGTGACCAAGGATGATCGGCTGGCACAGGCGGAAAGTGCGGTGATGGAGGTTGAGCAGCAATATCGGGACGGCTTGATCACCGATGGTGAAAAGTATAACAAGATCGTTGATATTTGGTCGCGCTCCACGGATGATGTGGCCAACGAAATGATGAAGGAGATGAGCGTCCAGTACCTGCGTGATAAAGATAACAAGCTGTTTGAGTCCCCCAGCTTTAATTCCATCTATATCATGGCCGACTCCGGCGCCCGCGGCAGCCGGGACCAGATCCGGCAGCTCGCCGGGATGCGCGGCTTGATGGCCAAGCCCTCCGGCGCGATTATCGAGACCCCGATCAAGGCAAACTTCCGGGAAGGTCTGAACGTTCTTGAATACTTTATTTCCACCCATGGTGCGCGGAAAGGTTTGGCGGATACGGCTCTGAAAACGGCAAACTCCGGATATCTGACAAGGCGGCTCGTTGACGTGGCCCAGGATGCAACCATCATCGAGAAGGATTGCGAAACCCTGGACGGAATTTTGATGGAAGCCCTACTCGAAGGCGGCGAGGTGATCCAGCGGGTGGGTGATCGAATTCTGGGGCGTGTCGCCCTGGAAGATGTGGTCGATCCCTTTAACGGGGAGATTCTGGTCGAGGCCAACGAGGAGATCACTGAAGAAAAGGTCAATCTTATCGAGCAATCCGGGATTGATCGGGTGATGATCCGGTCCGTGCTCACCTGCCAGGCTCGGCGCGGGGTTTGTAGTTCCTGTTATGGCCGGGATCTTGGCCGCGGGCACATGGTCAACATGGGCGAGGCGGTCGGCATTATCGCGGCGCAGTCCATCGGCGAGCCCGGGACCCAGCTCACCATGCGGACCTTCCATATCGGTGGTACGGCAAGCCGGAGCGTGGAACAGGCCGAGGTCCGTTGTCAGCACGGCGGAACCGTGCAGTTCCATAACATGCACTATGTTCAGAATATTGCCGGGACCATGATTGTCATGAACCGGAATGCGGCTGTGGTCATCGTCGGTTCCCAGGGCCGTGAGCGGGAACGCTATCAGATAAACTATGGCGCGCAGATCTTTGTCAAGGAAGGGTCGGAAATCGAGCCCGACACCCTGATCGCCAATTGGGACCCGTACACCATCCCCATCGTCAGCGAGATCGGCGGTGTGGTTAAATTCGGAGACATCCTTGAGGGTGTCACCATGCAGGAGCGGGTTGACCCTGTTACCGGGAAATCAAGCCATGTCATCGTGCCTTCTCGCTCCGGGCAGCATAACCCGCGGATCACCCTGAAGGATGAGACCGGCAAGACGGCAAAACTGCCGAAAACCGGCTCTCCGGCTCGATATTCCCTGCCGGTTGGCGCCCTGATTGCGGTAACGGAAGATACCGTTATTGAGCCAGGCACCGTGCTCGGCAAGATCCCGCGGGAAACCACGAAAACAAAGGATATTACCGGCGGTCTCCCCAGAATTGCCGAGCTCTTTGAGGTGCGCAAGCCCAAGGAGTATGCGGTCATTACCGAGATCGACGGCCAGGTAAGCCTTGGCAAGGATCTCAAGGGCAAGAAACGGGTGGTGATTACCCCGGAGGTGGGTGAAGCCAAGGAATACCTTATCCCCAAGGGCAAGCACGTCAGCGTCCACGAGGGAGACTATGTCAAGGCCGGTGAGGCGTTGATGGACGGCTCTCCTGATCCGAACGACATTCTTCGGGTCATGGGGGTCAAGGAGCTGGCCAAGTTCCTGGTCAATGAAATCCAGGAGGTATACCGACTACAGGGGGTAAAGATCAACGACAAGCACATCGAGGTTATAGTCCGCCAGATGCTGCGTCGGGTCCAGATCACCGGGGTGGGTGATTCCACTTTCATGCTGGGTGAGCATGTCGAGTGGTGGCGTTTTAAAGAGGAGAACGAAAAACTTCTCCAGGAAGATGGCCGTCCGGCAACCGCAGAGCCGTTGCTCCTTGGGGTGACCAAGGCCTCCCTCAGCACGGACAGCTTCATCTCCGCGGCCTCCTTCCAGGAGACCACCAAGGTCTTGACCAACGCGGCCATGGCCGGGAAGATCGATACCTTGCGGGGCCTGAAAGAGAACGTGATCATGGGTCGTTTGGTTCCTGCGGGTACAGGCTTTGATGAGTACGTGATGGGCAAGGACAATTAATATATATTTGCCTTGACAAGCATTCGCCCTTCGAGTAAATATGCCGTTTTCCTATGCCGCGCAGTGATTTCGGGCAGAGGGAGATGCTACTAATTAATATCAGTAATAGGGGAGTCGATTTCAATGCCAACCATTAACCAGCTGGTGCGGCACGGACGGAAAGTTAAGATGAGCAAGACCAATACGCCTGCGTTGAAAGGTTCTCCGCAGAAGCGTGGTGTTTGCGTCCGTGTGTATACCACTACCCCCAAGAAGCCAAACTCGGCGCTGAGAAAGGTTGCCAGGGTACGGCTGACCAACGGGATCGAGGTTACCTCTTACATCCCCGGTATTGGCCATAATCTTCAGGAGCATTCTGTTGTCCTGATTCGCGGTGGCAGGGTGAAGGATCTTCCCGGTGTCCGCTACCATATCATTCGCGGCACCTTGGACACGCTTGGCGTTGCTAACCGTAAGCAGGGTCGTTCCAAGTACGGAGCCAAGCGGCCGAAATAAGCGGTTTGCCTACTGCTTGAGAAGGAGTTTTAGAGATGCCTAGGAAAAGACTTGTAGCAAGGCGTGGGATTGAACCGGATCCGCGTTTCAATAGTGTGCTGGTTTCGAAGTTTGTCAACGCCTTGATGGAGTGTGGCAAGAAGAGCATCGCCCGCGGCATTTTTTACGGTGCCATGGATATGATCGAGAGCCGCATCACCGAGGCCGATCCTATCGTGGTGTTTGAGAAAGCCATGGAGAAGGTGCGTCCCCGTCTCGAGGTGAAATCCCGTCGGGTTGGTGGTGCTACCTATCAGGTGCCGGTCGAGGTTCGCCCTGAGCGGAGAAATGCCCTGGCTATTCGCTGGTTGGTTAACTTCGCCCAGAAAAGACCTGGGAAAACCATGGCTGACAAGCTGGCCGGCGAACTTGCCGATGCCTACAACAACCGTGGCGCCGCTGTAAAGAAACGCGAAGATACGCACCGCATGGCCGATGCCAACAAGGCGTTTGCCCATTACCGCTGGTAATTCTTGGGCTCTTGGTTTTCCTTGGTTGACAAAACGATGGGGAGGAGGTATTAACACCAATCCTTGTCGGACGGGCTGGGCTTGTGCAGCCTGTAAATAAGTGACCAGGGGTAAAAGAGTGGCTGGGAAAGATTCACTGCGGTACCTGCGCAATATAGGCATCATGGCCCATATCGATGCAGGCAAGACAACAACAACGGAACGCATTCTTTTTTATACGGGGCGTTCTCACAGGATGGGCGAGGTTCATGATGGCAATGCCGTTATGGACTGGATGGAACAGGAGCAGGAACGCGGCATAACCATTACATCGGCTGCCACAACCTGTGAGTGGAAAGACCACACCATCAATATCATAGACACACCGGGGCATGTTGATTTCACCGTTGAGGTGGAACGGTGCCTCAGGGTTTTGG
>CAYTVV010000117.1:0-6430 GCA_964441875.1 uncultured Desulfurivibrio sp. | reverse complement strand
CTGCCCAGGCGGCGCAGATGCAGAACACCATTGCTTTTTTTAAGCTGGATACAGCCGGGGAGGAAGGCATGTCCCGTCCGCAGGGGCGGCTTCAGCCTCAGCCTGTCTCGGCCAGCCCGACAATGGAGAAAATAGCCGGTGCTAAAAGCAAAGGGGTGAAGCTGTCCCTGCCTGGCGCCGGGGATGGTGATTTCGAGCGGTATTAAGAGCGATATTTCTGTGTTGGAGCAATTTGGCCAGAGGGGATACGTTTTGTAGTTTTGTTGCCAGATGGCTGGGACCCTGCAGAAGTGAATCTTTGGCAAAAGGAGAGAGGGAAATGTTGCAAGATATGAATCTCAGCAAGCGGTTGAGTCTTGGCTTTACGGTGTTGGTGGTGATCATGGCGGCCTTGATCTGGATCGGCTACCGGGGGATGGCGAAGATCAATGATGATCTGGATCGGGTCGTCAACATCAACTCGGTGCGGATAGATGAAATTAATAATGCGAGCATGTGCATGGCCAATACCGGCCTCAATGTCCGCAACATTATCCTGAACACCAATATGGAGAAACGGAAGGAATACCAGGAGCGGATCAGAAAATTTCGCGAGGCATACGAGAAGAGTATGAAAAAGGTCGAGGAGTTGACAACCTCGAGCGATACCAAGGGGATTGATCTGCTGGATAAGGTCAAGGAGGCCAACAAGACCCTGCAAGGCCTGAACAACAAAAGTATGGAATTGGCCATGGCCACCAAGGATGATGAGGCCGAGCAGGTGCGGACCAAGGAAATCGGCCCTGCGGAGGTTGTCATGCAGAAGGCTATTAACGAACTGCTGGCCCACAATCTGGACCGCAACAAGGCCCGCTATGAGGAGAGTGTCGCAACCTTCAATGCCTCCCGCAACCTGATGCTCGGCCTGGGCGGGGCAGGGCTTCTCTTGAGCATCGGTATCGCCGTATTCCTTACCCGTTCGATCCTCCGCCAGCTTGGCGCCGATCCCAGCGAGGTGCATGAAGTTGCCAACTTAGTGGCCATCGGCGATCTCTCTCGCGAGATCATCCTTTCTTCGGGCGACACCTCCAGCGTTATGGCGGCGATGAAGAAGATGGTTGACGCCATTGCCGGTATCACGGCCAACGCCAAGCAGGTTTCCCAGGGCAATCTCATGGTGGAGATGAAGAAGCGGAGCGATAAAGACGAGCTGATGGAATCCCTCGGCAACATGGTCGCCAAGCTGAAAGAGGTGGTCATGGATATCCAGGGCGCTGCCGACCAGGTAGTCGCCGGCAGCCATGAGCTGAGCGCCAGTTCCCAGCAGGTTTCCCAGGGCGCCAGCGAACAGGCTGCCTCGGTGGAGGAGATTTCTTCCTCCATGGAGGAGTTGGCCAGCACCGTGGCCCAGACTGCGGACAATGCCCGGCAGACTTCAACCATTGCCACCAAGACCGCGACCGATGCCGGGGCCGGTGGTAAGGCAGTGGCGGAAACCGTTACCGCCATGCAGCATATTGCGGAAAAAATCGAGCTCATCGAAGAGATCGCCCGCCAGACCAACCTGCTGGCCTTGAACGCCGCCATCGAAGCGGCTCGGGCCGGTGAACATGGCAAGGGCTTTGCCGTGGTGGCCGCGGAGGTGCGCAAGCTTGCCGAACGCAGCCAGGTTTCTGCCCAGGAGATCAAGGGCGTGGCCACCAGCAGTGTGGCTACCGCTACCAATGCCGGCAGGTTGATCAACGAGATTCTTCCCCAGATCCAGAGAACCGCCGAGCTGGTGCAGGAGATCGACGCGGCCAGCAACGAGCAGGCCAGGGGGATCGAGGAGAATTCTAAGGCCATCGAGCAGTTTGATTCGGTTATTCAGTCCAACAGCGCGGCTGCCGAGGAGATGGCCTCCACCAGCGAGGAGCTTACCGCGCAAGCCTCCCAGATGCTGGAAACCATTGCCTTTTTTAAACTGGATGAAGTCGGGGGGCAAAGGCGTCAGGCAAGTAACCCTGTTGCCGGTGGTCGGAGATCAGGGAAAGCCCCGTTGGCCTTGTCGCATGCAAAGAAAATGACATCGGCAGGTGGCAAGCAGACCTTTACCTCAGGACCTGGCGGGGCGAGCATTGCTTTGGATGATCACAAGGATTTTGAACGTTATTAATGAAAAGCAGGAAGGGGAATCATGGCTGATACGGAATATGTAGAGGTCTTTCGCGAGGAGGCGGGAGAACTTCTTGAGGAGTTGGAAACCTCTTTGTTGAAGCTGGAGAAGGACCCTGCCGACCTCAAGATCGTGAGCCGGGTCTTCAGGGCCATGCACACGATCAAGGGCTCCGGCGCGATGTTCGGTTTCGATGATATCGCAGGCTTCACCCATCATGTGGAAACGGCCCTGGACAAGGGGCAGAACAGGCGAGAGGAGAGGGTATGAGACTTGTTGATCTGAAGATTGCAAAAAAGATTCTTGGTGGATTTGGCATAATCTCCTGTATTTTTTTCCTGGCGATTGGCTACCAGTTTGTGAACACCCTGACTCTTGCGAAGATGCAGGATGAAGGTGCCCAACGGGCCAAAGACGCCATGGAAATTGGGCAGATCATGGAACGGATGGTTGGCGTCTACGCGGTGATGGCCGATGCGGTGATCAACCGGAATCTTGTGGAGAGCAAAAAAGATTTTGCTAAAATCAGAGCTCAGGCGGAAAAGGACATCGTTCGGGTAAACGAGTTGGCGGATCACGAGGATGAGCGGGCCTGGGCTGCGGAGGTGACCAAGCATTACACCGATTATCTCAATACCTTTGAAAAGGAGCAGCTGCCCCTGCTTGAGGGATCAGCTTCCGCCAACGTTGCAGCCATCCGTGAGGTGGATGGGAAGATCGATCAGTTGCGGCAGGAAACCGATGAGCCCCTGGAGAAGCTCCTTCAGTCGTTGGACAATGAAATGCTTGAATCGGACAAGGCCTTTGACGAGGCTCGGCGCCACGCCTCCATCGTTGCCGGAGTGCTTTCGGTGATCGCCATTGGGCTTGCCGTGATCATCGCGCTGTTCACCACCGGCAGCATTGTAAAGCCCTTGGAGGAAGCGAGTGGTGTTCTCGATAGGATATCCAAAGGCGACATGACTGTAGACATTACAACGGACCGGAAGGACGAAATCGGCCAGATGCTCACCTCCACGAAAATTATGGTCGGGACGCTACGGGAGATCATCGAAGATGTGCGCATGGCCGCAGAGCAGGTGGCCGCAGGCAGTCACGAGCTGAGCAGCAGCTCCCAGGAGGTCTCCCAGGGGGCCAGCGAGCAGGCTGCTTCGGTGGAGGAGATTTCTTCGTCCATTGAAGAGTTGGCCAGCACCGTGGCCCAGAGCGCCGACAATGCCCGGCAGACCACAGCCATCGCCAGCAAGGCAGCGAAAGACGCGGTGGAAGGCGGGAAGGCCATGGCGGAAACCGTGGGTGCCATGCAGCACATCGCCGAAAAGATAGAGGTGATTGCAGAGATTGCCCGGCAGACCAATCTGCTGGCTCTGAATGCCGCCATCGAAGCGGCTAGGGCCGGAGAGCACGGCAAGGGCTTTGCCGTGGTGGCTTCCGAGGTACGCAAGCTTGCGGAGCGCAGTCAGGTGTCGGCCCAGGAAATCAAGGGGGTCGCCAGTTCCAGTGTGGCTACGGCGACCAATGCCGGCAAGCTTATCAATGATATTGTGCCCCAGATTCAGAAAACCGCCGAACTGGTGCAGGAGATTGATGCGGCGGCCAATGAGCAGGCCAGGGGCATTGAAGAAAACGCCAAGGCCATCGGGCAGTTTGATCAAGTTATTCAGGCCAACAGTGCGGCAGCCGAGGAAATGGCCTCCACCAGCGAGGAACTCACCGCCCAGGCTGCCCGGCTCCAGGATACTATTTCCTTTTTCAAAGTCGATAACGCGGGAGGGAAAAGGCGTCTGGCAAGCGGGGCGAATACCGACGACCGTAAGATCGGGGGCAGTTCTCTTGCCCTGCCCCCTGGAAAGGGAGCAGGCAGCAAGGGGAAACAGGCTGCTGTTTCGACCAGGGAAAGCGGAACAAAGATTTCCCTGGATGACTTTGAGCGCTATTAACCAAGATATTGCAAGATACAGCTGAACAGGAAAGGTGAACCATGGCGGATACGGAATACGCAGAGGTTTTTCGCGAGGAAGCGGGAGAACTTCTTGAGGAATTGGAAACCTCTTTGCTGGAGCTGGAAAAAGACCCTGCCGACCTCAAGATAGTGAGCCGGGTTTTCAGGGCAATGCACACGATCAAAGGCTCTGGGGCGATGTTCGGTTTCGATGATATCGCCGGGTTTACCCATCATGTGGAAACGGCTCTGGACAAGGTGCGGGACGGCTCGGTGCCGGTGAGCAAGGAGTTGATTGATCTGACCCTGGCCTCTCGGGATCATATCCGCGCCCTGCTTGATGCGGCCACCGGCGGAGGCGAGGTTGATTCCGCGGAGGGAGAGCGGATCATTGCTTCGTTGCAGGTTTTGGTCGGCGGGGCGGCTTCGGGCGGGGGAAAAGCGGCGCCTGCCCCGGCGGCTTCGGTGGAGGAAAAAGATCCCACCGTGGGCAGACGCACCCATTATCGGATTTCCATTAAGCCGACGCCGGAGTTCTTTGTCGGAGGCAATACCATGGAATCCCTGCTGGCCGAGCTGAGTGAGCTTGGCGAAAGCACGGTGTTTAAGGATGCTGAACAGGAAAGCGGCGGCGCACTCATTCTGCTCACCATGGCTAAGGGGATCAACGCCATCGAGGATGTGCTGGTCTTTGCCGAATCGAGCTGCGAGGTGAAGGTGAAGGTTCTTGCCGTGGAGGGCCAGGATGAATTCGAAGAGCACAAAAAGCTTGGCGAGATTCTGGTGGAGAAAGGGGAACTCTCCGTCGATGACCTGAAAACGGTGCTTGAACGGCAGAAGCCTCTGGGTGAACTGTTGGTTGGAGAGAATCTTGTCTCCCGAACCAGTGTCGACGCAGCCCTTGCCGAGCAAAAGCTGGTCAGGGATGCCAAGGAAAAAAGCACGGTCGCCAAGGGCGCGGAAAGCATCCGGGTGGCCTCGGAAAAACTGGATCAGCTCATCAATCTGGTGGGCGAATTGGTTGTCACCCAGGCCAGGCTGACCCAGGTCGCCAGCCAGTATAAGGACTCCGAACTTGTCGAACCGGTGGAGGAGGTGGAACGTCTTACCGCCGAATTGCGGGATTGTGTGCTCAATATCCGCATGCTGCCCATCGGCACTACCTTTGCCAAATTCAAGCGGCTGGTTCGGGATCTTTCCGCCGAGTTGGGCAAGGAAGTGGTTATGGTCACCGAGGGCGCCGAGACCGAACTGGACAAGAATGTGATTGATCAGTTGGGCGACCCCATGGTCCATCTTATCCGCAACTGCATCGACCATGGGATCGAGTCACCGGAGGAGCGGGAGCAGGCCGGAAAGCCGCGCAAGGGGACAATTTCTCTTGCCGCCCAGCATTCCGGGGCCAATGTCGTTATTGCCGTCACCGATGACGGCAAGGGACTCGATGCGGAAAGAATCCGGCAGAAAGGCTTGGAAAAAGGGCTGCTGCGTGCGGATGTGGAGGTGAGTGAACAGGAAATCTGGAATACCATTTTCGCGCCGGGGCTTTCCACGGCCAAGACCGTTACCAGCGTTTCCGGGCGCGGGGTGGGCATGGACGTGGTGAAAAGTACGGTGGAAGCGCTTAAGGGCTCGGTGTCCGTGACCGACAGCGCCAAGGGGAAGGGCACCACCATCACCATCACGCTGCCCCTGACCCTGGCTATTATTAACGGTCTGCTGGTAAAGGTCGCAGACACCTATTTTGTTCTGCCCCTTTCCCAGGTCGAGGAGTGCGTGGAGCTGACCCAGGAGGATATCGCCAGGTTCCATGAGCGGCGGATGCTGCCGGTGCGGGAGCAGCTTGTTCCCTATGTGCGTCTGCGGGATTTTTTTGTTATTCCCGGAGAAAGGCCCGCGTTGGAGCAGATGGTGATCAGCCGAATCCACGGAGAACGCTTCGGCCTGGTGCTGGACGATGTGGTGGGCGAGCACCAGACGGTTTTGAAATCACTGGGCTGGGTGTATCGCAACGCCACGGGGCTTTCTGGCTCGACCATTCTGGGCAACGGGCATGTCGCCTTGATTCTTGATGTGGCCAATGTGATGAAATGCGCCCGTCAGGAAGAGCATAAGGCGCTTACCAACTGAAGAGATGATAATGGGCTGCCGGGGTCTGTTGTAGGGCTGGTGCGGGATCTGGCAGAAAAAAGCACACGGGAGAGAAATCATGAGCGCAAAAAATGAAACGGTTCAGTCGCAGGCCACGCAATATCTCACCTTCATGCTTCGGGAGGAGGGTTTTGCCATAGAGATTTCCAAGGTCAGGGAGGTGCTTGATGTCACCACCATGACCAGGATTCCCCGGATGCCGG
>CAYTVV010000116.1:0-6530 GCA_964441875.1 uncultured Desulfurivibrio sp. | reverse complement strand
TCCGCGCGGGCCAGGACGTGCACAGCCAGACCGCGGCCGAGATCTTCCGGGTCAACGCCGCCTTTATCTCGCCGGAGATGCGGCGGGTGGCAAAAACCATCAATTTCGGGATCATTTACGGCATCAGCGCCTTTGGCCTTGCCGCCCAGCTCAACCTGAGCCGCAAGGAGGCCGCCACCTTCATCGAGCGCTACTTCGCCCACTATGCCGGGGTGAAACGTTTCATGGACGAGATCGTCGAAAAGGCCAGGCAGGACGGCTTTGTCACCACCCTGCTCAACCGCCGCCGCCTTTTGCCCGACATCAACAGCTCCAATAAGGTCAGCCGCGAATTTGCCGAGCGCACCGCAATCAACACCCCCATCCAGGGCACAGCCGCCGACATCATCAAGCTGGCCACCATCGCCGCCACCAGAAAGCTCAGCGAACAGGGCCTGGGCGCCAAGCTCCTGCTCCAGATCCATGACGAGCTGGTCTTTGAGGTTCCGGCTGCGGAAATCGAGGCGACCAAGGGTGTGGTCAAGGAAGCTATGGAAGGGGTGATGCAGCTTGATGTTCCCCTGGTGGTGAACACGGTGGTGGGAGAAAACCTGGCCAAGGTGTAAGGGCCAAGACCCCATCCCCCTATGTTAGGTGAAATCGGTTGACGGTCTGCACGAAAAAAATTAGGATAACGTCCTGAATTTCAAACAAAACAGCCTTCTCATTAATACATTAGGTGACACATGCTCGACTTTATGCGCCGCAAGGCCCAATCGACCTATATCCAGGCCACCATCCTCATCGTTGTTCTGGTTTTCGTCTTCTGGGGGGTGGGGAAAAGCCAGAAAGGCGGCCCAGACGCCATTGCCACGGTCAACGGCCACAGCATTTCCTCGCAGCAATACCAACGGGCCTATAACCAGACCATCAGCCGATACCAGGAGCAGTTCGGCGGCACCCTGCCCTCGGGGCTGCTTGAGGCCCTGAACCTGAAGGCGCAGGTGTTGAACCAAATGATCCAGGAACAGGTCATGCAGCAAGGCGCCAAGGAAGCCGGCCTGATTGTGGGCAGCGACGAGGTGCGCAAGGTTATCCAAAATATGGACGCCTTCCGGGAGGAAGGGATCTTCAAGCTCGACCGCTATAAAAATCTGCTGGCCTCCTCGCGGATGACCACGGCTGATTTTGAAAACAATGTGCGCACCGACCTCCTCCACACCAAGATCCTCACCCATCTTTCCCGGTTTGCCCGGATATCCGACAGCGAACTCAGAGACCGTTTCGCCTTTGACAACGATCAGCTCAAGCTCGAATACGTCGCCTTCAGCGCGGATGCCTTCCAGAGCTCCGGCCCGGTTGCGGATGAGGCGCTGAATGTTTTTTTCGAAGGCCGCAAGTCCGCCTACCTGACCGAACCCCAGGTCAAGCTCAGATACATCACCTTTCTTAATGCACAGGCCCTGGCCGCCACCCAGGTGAGCGACCAGGAAGTTGAGCAGTACTATAAAATGAACCCGGACAAGTTTTCCGCCCCGGAACTCCGCCAGGCCCGGCACATCCTACTCCGCTCGGACGCCAAGGACAGCGCCGAGCTACAGGCCGCCAAACGCAAAAAATTGGAGGCCATCCTGGCGCTGGCCAAGGCAGGCAAGGATTTCGGCCAACTGGCCAAGGAGAACTCCGAGGATGCAAGCGGGAAAAACGGCGGCGATCTTGGCTTTTTCAGCAAGGGACAGATGGTCCCACTCTTTGCCGAGGCAGCCTTTAGTCTCAAGGAAGGAGAGGTCAGCCCAATCGTGGAGACCCAATTCGGTCTCCACCTGATCAAGCTTGAAAAAATCAGGCCGGCAAACGTGACCACCTTAGTTGCGGCCCGGGAACAGATCATCGCTGAACTCAAGGCCCAACGCGGCAAGGACCTTACTTTCCAGTTGGCAAACCAGGCCTACGAGGGGATTATCCAGGCCGGTAGCCTGGATAAGTATGCAACCAACGCAGCGACCCCGGTGCAGACCACCGATTACTTTACCCAGGCCACCCCTCCCTCGGCGCTGGCGAGCCAGCCCGCCCTGCTCAAAACCATCTTTAGCCTGAAAAAAGGCGAGCTGAGCTCACTGCTTGAGATCAAAGGCGGCTACGCCATTGTGTATCTTGACGAGGTGAAGGAGCCCCAGGTTCCGCCGTTGGCTGAGGTTCGCGTCAAGGTGGAAAAGGATTTCCTCGACGATCAGGCTCAGGCCAAGGCCAAGGATGCGGCCGTAGCCCTGTTGGCCCAGGCCAAAAAGGAAGGCTCCCTTATCGCCGAGGCGGAAAAAGTGAAGAGCAAGGTTCTTGAGACCTCTTTCTTCACCAGAAGCCAGCAAGCGACCAGCGGCTTGCCCGCCCCCGTTGCCGCGCAAGGGTTGAAACTCAGCGCCGCTTCACCCTATGGCAAAGAGATCGGCGAGAACGGCAGCACTTTCTATGTGCTCCACTTCAAAGAAGACAAACCGGCTAGTGAAGAAGCATTTGCCAGCCAGAAAGAAGCGCTCCGCAAAATGCTGACCCAGGAAAAACAGATGCAGGTCATGGGCTCTTGGCTCGCGTATCTGCAAAGCCGGGCCAAGATCACCATCGACAAGAAATTCACGGAATAGAAAGGACTCAACCGGGCTGCGGAGTCACTTGCCGCGGCCCGGGCTCCACAGGGGATCATCCCCAAAGCGCTCCATCCACCAATCTTCCCCCTCAAGGGGCTGATCCTCCCCCGGCACCAAGGGAATTTTGTACTTTTTTCCATACTCCAGCAGAATCTGACAAGCCTCGGTGAGCCGGTGCATCTCCAGCTTCAACCCCTCTGGCCCTTCTTGCCCATCCGGCCTGTGCTGGGCAAGATCGGGATGGTGTTTCTTGGAGAGGCGACGATAGGCCTTTTTTATCTCCGCCAAGGTCGCCTGATCCGGCAGGCCCAAGAGATTCTTGGCCGCCACGATTTTTTTCCATTCATCGTTGGTCATGGCCGTCCTGACCCGGCGTGTCTTTTCGCCAGCTCTTTTCCTCATGCTGCATGAGCCGCACGATGTTGTCCCAATGCTTGACCCAGATCAACACCCCGATCCCAAAAGCCAGCACGGAGTTGCTCACCGAGCCGGTCAGCAGCCAGACCAAGCCCGGCAACATCAAGGCCGCAGTAAGCGAACCCAAGGACACGTATCCCCAGTTGTAGACCACCCCGACAAAGATCAGCAGGTCGATAACCGCAGCCACCGGGGCAAGATAAAGAAAGATGCCCAGCGCCGTTGCCACGCCTTTGCCGCCCCGAAACTTCAGATATAATGGGTAGAGATGGCCAAAAAAAGCCGCGCCGCCGCAGAGCGCCACCCAGAGTTCCCGACGACTGGCAGGCTCCAGTAGCCAAGCCGCAATCAACATCGGCAAAATAGCCTTGAGCGCATCGCAGACCAGGGTGAGTCCCCCGAGTTTTTTCCCGACCAGGCGGGCAACATTGGTGGCGCCGATGTTGCCGCTGCCAGCGGCGCGCACGTCAACGCCTGCCACTTTCCCCAAGACCAGGCCAAATGGTATTGAACCGATGAGATACGAACCGAGAACCAAGAAATATTCCATGCCACCTCTGCCAGATTATAAAGAATGAAAAAAGATGCCTATGCGCCCGTAACTCTAAACTGCAAGGCGACATTTTTCATGCTTATTTTTTGTTTTCCGCCGTCAGCATTCAGCTTTCGGCTGCTCGCCGCGCCCTAAAGAAGAAAAAAACAAACCGGACAAGAAATATCTTTCTTCTTGATTTAAGTCAACGCCCGGGGGGATAATTATCGCTATAGTCTCCTTAACAAACGCACCAATACGGGTTACAGCAACCTTTACATCACAACAAAGGAGAATCGCCATGTTTTGCAACCAATGTGAACAAACCGCCAAGGGAACCGGATGTACCGTCATGGGAGTCTGTGGGAAAACCGAACCCCTCGCTGGATTGGAAGACCTGCTGACCCATGCTGTCCAGGGCCTGAGCCTGGTGGCTACCGCCGGTCGCAAAGTCGGGGTTGCGGACAACGCCATTGACCGCTTTACCTGCGAAGCGATTTTTTCCTGTCTCACCAACGTGGATTTTGATCCGAGCCGTTTCGAGGTTCTGATCCGCAAGACCGTCGAGCTGCGTGAGTCTTTGAAGGCAAAGATTCTGGCTGCGGGGGGCAAGATAGAGTCCACCGCCCCGGCACTCACCTTTACTCCCGCTGATTCCCTGGCCGGTTTGGAAGCCCAGGGCGCGGCCCTGAACTTCATCAACACCTTGGACGCCAACCCGGACCTGCAATCCTTGAAGCAAATCACCATGTACGGCCTGCGCGGCTTGGCAGCCTACACCGACCACGCCGCCATCCTCGGCAAGGAAGACGACACGGTCTATGCCTACATCCACGAGGCCATGGCCGAGCTGACCCGCAAGGACCTTGGCCTTGACCAGTTGGTTGGCCTGGCCCTGAAATGCGGCGAGGTAAACCTCAAGGCCATGGAGCTGCTCGATGCGGGCAACACCGGCACCTACGGCCATCCGGTCCCCACCCCGGTACCGCTGGGGCATATCCCCGGCAAATGCATCCTTGTCACCGGCCACGATCTCAAAGACCTGGCCATGCTCCTGGAGCAGACCAAGGGCAAGGGGATCAACATCTACACCCACGGCGAGATGCTGCCCACCCATGGCTATCCCGAGCTGAAAAAGTACAGCCATTTCTACGGCCACTTCGGCACGGCTTGGCAGAATCAGCATAAGGAGATGCCCGAATTTCCGGGGGCCATTCTTTTCACCACCAACTGCATCCAGAAGCCCCTTGACTCCTACAAGGCCAACGTCTTCACCACCGGGTTGGTCGGATGGCCCGAGATAGCGCACATTGGCGAGAGCAAGGATTTCAGCCCGGTTATCAACCGAGCCCTGGCTCTGCCCGGCTTCACCGATACCCTGGACAAGGACTCAGTCCTGGTCGGTTTTGCCAGAAATACCGTACTCGGGGTGGCCGACAAGGTCATCGCCGCGGTCAAGGCCAAGGCCATCCGCCACTTCTTCCTGGTGGGCGGCTGTGACGGCGCCAAGCCCGGACGCAACTACTATACCGAGCTGGTGGAGCAGATCCCCACGGACTGCATGGTTCTGACCCTGGCCTGCGGCAAGTTCCGCTTTTTTGACAAGAAACTGGGCGATATCGGCGGCATCCCGCGTCTGCTCGATGTGGGTCAGTGCAACGATGCCTATTCGGCCATCCAGATCGCCGTGGCTCTTGCCGGGGCCTTTGAGTGCGGGGTCAACGACCTGCCCCTTTCCCTGGTCCTCTCCTGGTACGAGCAGAAGGCGGTGGTTATCCTCCTGACCCTGCTGAACTTAGGGATCAAGAACATCCGGCTTGGACCCACCCTGCCCGCCTTCATCACCCCCAACGTGCTGGATGTGCTGGTGAAAAACTTCGCCATCAAGCCGGTCACCACCCCGGCCGAGGACTTGAAAGCCATTCTCGGATAACAAAACGGATCAGGCAGCGGCTCTCCCTCCGCCGTCTGATCCTAGCTACAGAAAGAGAGTAACCGTTCAGCAGCGCCGCAGATGCGCGGAAGAGGCCGACGAAGTGTGCTATTGCACATGAGCAGGCCGATGACAGCTAAGCGAGCACCGCGAGACTGCGACGCAGATGTGGTGTTGCTGGGCAGTTACGGAGGAGATACCATGCAATGCCCCGGCCAGGATAGCCGCTATTGGGACGCCAACGCCGTATTCGAGGCAACCTGCCCGAAATGCGGGAACAGCGTCGAATTTTTCAAGGACGATTCCAGCCGCAAATGCACCAAGTGCGGCACCAAGATGCTCAACCCCAACAACGACTTCGGCTGCGCGTCGTACTGCCCCTATGCCGCGCAATGCCTGGGCTCCCTGCCCCCGGAGCTGCTGGCCAAGAAGCAGGAAATGCTCAAGGAACGGGTGGCGGTGGAGATGAAGCGCTACTTTGGCGATGATTTCCGCCGCATCGGCCATGCCAGCCGGGTGGCCCGCCACGCCCTGAATATCGCCGCACAAGAAGAATGCAATCCTGCGGTCGTGGAGATCACCGCCTATCTCCACGATATCGGTATCAAGGAGGGCGAACGCAAGTACAACAGTTCGTCGCCCAAATACCAGCATATTGAGGGTCCACCGGTGGCCAGGGATATCCTCACCGCTCTCGGCGCGCCGCAGCCGCTCATCGACGAGGTCTGCGACATCATCGGCCACCACCATGTGCCGAGGCCCGAGGAAACCATGAACTTCAAGGTGCTCTACGACGCGGACCTGATCACCAACCTGGAAGAAAAACAAAAGGATGCGCCCACCAGGCCTACCCATCTGCAAAAGATCATTGACCGCTCCTTCCTCACCAAGGCAGGAGCCGCCCTGGCAGCCAAGGCGCTGC
Organism: uncultured Desulfurivibrio sp.; assembly: GCA_964441875.1. Lineage (GTDB taxonomy): Bacteria > Desulfobacterota > Desulfobulbia > Desulfobulbales > Desulfurivibrionaceae > Thiovibrio. Next base: position 105 of record CAYTVV010000116.1, on the reverse strand, counting down.
TCAAGGGATAACGGAGACACGTAACTTCCATCAGCACCACATCTGCTTTGTCATCGGCCTGCTCATGTGCAACAGCACACTTCGCAGACCTCTTCCGCGCATCTG
>CAYTVV010000115.1:1725-6646 GCA_964441875.1 uncultured Desulfurivibrio sp. | reverse complement strand
TGAACAACGCCTCGTCCACATAGGCGGGGGCAAGCTCTATAACCTTGGCATACATTGCCTTGGCCTCTTTATACTCTTTTTTGTCGGCATACAGGTAGCCCAGATTAAAAAAAGCCTCATCCATCCTGTTGTCCAGGGACACGGCCTTTTGATAGGCGGCCATTGCCTTGCCTGTTTCCTTGCGCTGGGTATAGAGGCGGCCGAGTTGAAAATGAATCCGGGCGCTGTTGGAATATTTTTCCGCCATGGCCACGAGAGAACTCCGCGCTTCTGCTGGAGACTGCTCCATAAGAAGCGCGGCATGCCTGTCCAACTCGACAAGATCACCGGCCGCCACGCTGCGGCTTGCGGTCGGGTCGGCCAAAAGCCGGGAAAAATAGGTGCGCGCCTTAAGCGATTGATCCGCCTGGTCGCCGCCTGACTCCCCTGTTTGATCGGTAACGATGACGCTTGCTTGTCTACTCCTCATTTTCTCGAGTAATTTTGGCGCAACAAAAAAACTTGCCACGACCAGGATAACAAACACGGCCAATGAAGTAGACCACCCAAAGCGCCGCTTGATGAGCCCCACCACCTGCTTCTCTCCGGGCACAAACATGGTCTGCTCCAGGGGGGAAGCACCGGAGTTGAGTACCTCGTCGGCTGGCGGCAATTCCGCGGAGACCGCTCGGCGCAACGCTTCCTCCTCCCGCGCCATGTCCTCGGCAAAAAGCGGCGCCATGAAAGCGGCAAGTTCCGTGGCCGTTGCAAACCCCGTACTCAGTCGGGCGCATTTTTCCAAGTCGCTGCGCATTTCCTCCGCAGACTGGTAGCGTTCAGCGGCATCCCGGGCCAAGGCCTTGTCAAGAATTTCATAGAGCAGGGGCGGGAGAGTATCGTTGAGCTGCCTGGCCGAAACAAAGCCGCCGCTTACGGCCATGGCGAGCTGCTGCTTGCCATCCTCCGCGGCATAGAGGTGCTTACCGGTTGCCAGCTCATACAGGATGATGCCCACCGAAAAAATATCGGAACGGTGGTCTATTTCCCTGCCGCCTGCCTGTTCCGGCGACATATAGGCGATCTTGCCCTTGAACGATCCGACGGTTGTGGCGGTGTTGTGGCTCGTTGCCCGCGCAATGCCGAAATCGATAATCTTGATCTGACCGTCATAGGTGAGGAAAACATTCTGGGGTCCGATATCCCGGTGGATGATGTTGAGCGCTTCCCCGGAAAAATTTTTCAGGTTGTGGGCATAATCCAGGCCGGTGCAAATTTCGGCAACAATGAAGAGGATGATCCCAAGCGGCAGCGGCCTATCATTTTTCCCTGCCAGGTTCATCAGGGTGCGCAACGGCTGGCCGGAGAGGTACTCCATGGAGATGAAATAACTCCCGGCAATTTCGCCGAAATCAAAGATCTGCACGATGTTGCGATGCTGGAGAAAGGCGGCGAGCCTGGCCTCATCGATAAAGGCGGAAACAAATTCCTCCTGATCGGCCAGATGGGGCAGGATTTTTTTAATGGCGATCAGCTTCTCAAACCCCTGGGAGCCGATGATCTTGGCGCGGCAAAGCTCCGCCATCCCGCCCCGGGCGATGCGGTCCAAAAGAAGAAATTTCCCATACTGTATGGGCTGGCAGGCGGGCGTGGTCTGCAAGATAGGAATCCTTGTCCTTCCTTTCATCCTTCCATTGGTCGAGAAAATTTGCCGAAGTCATTATAACAAACACGCATGCAACACCATAGCAGGCTTTCAAAAAAGTGCCCCCAAAAGCGTTCGCGCCAACGGCAATACGCGTTGTCTGTAGGCAATTACCCGGAAGGCAAATAGACATTTTTTTCTTCGTAACCTTTGCCAAACGTGCTACCATTGCCGAGAAACAATAATCGACCGATAGCCCGTTGATGCCTTTCACCATCAATCGCAAGGGATACCGCCCCATGACCACCATTGATTTCAATGCCCAGCGCCTCGAGCACGCCAAGCAGATCGTCAGCAAGATCAAACTGCCGGCCCAGCCCACCATCGTCATCGAGATCAACAAGGAAATGCGCGCCGAACATCCCGATTTCTCACGCATCGGCCACCTGGTGACCCAAGACGCCTCGATAAGCGCCAAGGTCATCAACGTCATCAACTCGCCTTTCTTCGGCCTGGCCCGCAAATGCGAATCCATAGTCCAGGCCCTGACTTACATGGGGCTGGAAAATTTCCGCAAGGTGGTGCTCACCGCCTGCCTACAGGACGCCTTGGGCACCGGTTCCGCAGGAGACAGGATTTTCTGGGAGCATTCCCTGCACACGGCGGTGGCCGCGGAGTCCCTGGCTAAAACCATGCGCGGCGTTTTGGGCGCTGAGGACATCACCCCGGACATGGCTTACATGACCGGCCTGTTCCACGACTGCGCCATCCCGATGCTGCTCAAACGCAGTCCGGCGTACGAGGCCTTCACCCATGCCGCTCTCAGCCATAAGCGCGACATCATCCAAGAAGAGGACTCACTAATCGGCTCCGATCACTGCGTGGTAGGAGGACTGATGGCCAAGACCTGGTCGCTTCCCGATGCGGTATGCAAAACCATCATCCATCACCACACCTCCAATCTCGCCGGGCTGGGCGCCATGCCAAGCAAACTCATCGCCCTCCTCAGGGTCGCCGACTACATCGCCTACACCTTTGGCTATTCCATCGGCATGGCGGATCGGATCATCGACGGCGAATGGGACCCTGAGGACTGGAGCGAGCTCAACGCGGATGTGCTACAAGAACTGCATCTGGGGCCGGACGATCTCATCGACATGAAAGATCAGGTCTTCGAACTGCTCTCCGCTCAGTGATCTTCGACGACGGCCGCTTCGTTCTTTGCAAAAAAGGCGCAGGCCCGTTCCCTGGCCTGGCTAACGGAGCTGCTGGATTGCACAGCCGAGGCGAGGGAATGCCCGAAGGGATAGTTCTTGGCAAAATAATGACTGAATTCCTTGAGGCGGCCCAAGCGTCGTTCCGGCAGGAAACTTTCCTCAAGCAGCTCGACAAAGCGCAGATAGAGCGCCGGTTTATTCACCGCCCCAACCTCCTTGCCCACTCCGTAAACCGCATGGGCAAGCTCGGCAAAAATCCAGGGCCGGATGGCGGCCGCCCGGCCGATCATGAGGCCGTCCGCCCCTGATTGGGCGAGACAATTCCTGGCGTCCTCCACCGAAAAAATCCCGCCGTTGGCAATGACCGGGATGTTCACCCAGCCCTTCACCTTGCCGACCCATGGCCAGCGCGGCTTGCGCACAAACGGCTCGCCCCGCAGCCTGGCATGCACGGAAAGCAGATCAATCCCCTCGCCTTCCAGCATCTGGCAAAAATTCCGCAGCCTTTCCTCATCAAGGGTTTCACCCAGCCGGATCTTGGCGGTAAGCGGCAGATCGGTCTGCTTTCTGGCCGCCGCCACCAGGGCCTGCACCAAGGCGGGCTCGTCCATGAGACGGCTGCCTGCCCCCATGCGGCGAACAGTCGGGGCAGGACAGCCCAGGTTGAGGTCAATGACCTCGGCTCCCAGGGCATGAAGCTTGGCAATGGCCGGGGCGACCTCCTCCTCCCGGCTGACCAGCAGCTGGTAGGACAGAGGACTTTCTTGGGCGCTACGCACCAAATAGGGGGAAATCTGCGCGTTCTCCGAGGGCAGACGAGCGGCGGAGAGCATCTCGGTGGACAAAAGGCCGATGCCCCCCTGCTCCAGGATGAGACGGCGCAGGGCCGAATGGGTCAGCCCGGCCATGGGGGCCAGAAAGAGGGGCGGGGAAATCTCCAAGCCTTTCAGTCTTAGGGGTTGCGGCTTATCCATGCAGGGCTCGCAACAAGTCGTCGTCCCGGTGAAGGCCGGGGTGACGGTTTTTTTGATTTTTTGCGAGGGCATCATTCATAAAAGTCTGTCCTGCGGATCTCTACACCAATACGCGGCATGGCTTATCCCCTGCCCAGCAGTTTGCGGCCGAGCACCCCCAGCTTGGATTCCCGCAACCCAAGAAAATCCAGATCGGCCTTGGCCGCCAACTCCGGCCGCTGGGCAAGAATCAATTCCGCCGCGATCTCGGCCCCACCCACGGTCAGCTCCTTGCAGGCAGCGCCGTTTTTCTCCTGGCGCCGCTTTTGCAGCACCCGGCAGCAGGTGGCGGCAAAGCGGGCGCGAAACCGGTCGTGCATCTCCTTGGCCACCTGCTCAAACGCCTTGCTCTTCATGCCCCCCGGTTGCCGCGGCCCAAGGAAAAGGCTGATCGCAACCTCGGCCCCGGCCAGCGCCCCGCAAGTGCAACCCGCCCCGCCCATGCCGTGGCAAAAACCGGAACCAAGGCGGAGAGCCAGCTCAGGGCTGAGGTCGCCGCGAAACCCCTGGTTGAGGACGACAATCACCGACTCGGAGCAGCAGTAGCCCCGGGCTGAAAAGATATTGGCTGCCCGCTGGCCGACCAGCTCAATGATGCGAGGGGTATTTTCTTGGTTTTTCATGTGTTATCCCAGTGTTGTTCGGTTGGGGAATTGCAGTGTCAAACAAAACGTCCAAATCCCCCCTGGCCCCCCTTTGCCAAAGTGGGGAAACGCATACTTTCCTCTTTGCTGGAGGGCAAACTTGTGACCTTCCCCTGTTGTTTGCCAGGAGAAAACGTAACTTCCCCCTTTAGCAAAGGGGGATTGAGGGGGATTTCCTGAGCGACGATGCAGCCCCGGACAATGGTCATTTCATCCCGCTACCAAAGCCCCCAACCCAAAACTATCCTGCCTTTGCCGCAAGCACCCCATATACCACAAAAGGCCGACCGGATCACCCACAATCCCGGTCGGCCTTTTGCTTTGCGCCTGCTTCTTTTGCCTATTTTTCACAACCGGCCAGTACTGTCCGGTTGTTCTTGTGCATTCGGCACCTTCCCCCTCTCCCTATCCCTCTCCCGCGAGGGG
>CAYTVV010000115.1:0-1625 GCA_964441875.1 uncultured Desulfurivibrio sp. | reverse complement strand
TTGTGCATTCGGCACCTTCCCCCTCTCCCTATCCCTCTCCCGCGAGGGGAGAGGGGACTTTTTCCCGCCTTCCGCGCCTTTCTACCCTACGAGGCCGGTCCCCTGCCGAAGGTAAGCCCTGCCTCCCCTCGGTCCACCACAATCGTATCCCCTTCGGCAAAGGTGCCATCGAGAATCTTCATGGCCAGGCCGTCCTGAACATAGCGCTGGATGGCGCGCTTGAGCGGCCGGGCCCCGAAACTCGGGTCATAGCCCATCTCGATCAGGTACTCCTTGGCCGCCTCGGTCAGGCTGACGCTGTACTTCTGCTCGGCCAACCGCTGGGTGAGCAAGGCCACCTGGATGTCGATAATCCGGGCAAGATGTTCCTTGCCCAAGGAGTGGAAGATGATGATCTCATCAATCCGGTTCAAAAACTCGGGCCGGAACTGGGCATGGAGGATGGCGTCGATCTGGGTTTGCATCTCGGCCCTCCGGCTCTCGCCCATCTCCATGATCATCTGGCTGCCCAGGTTCGAGGTCATGATCAGGATGGTGTTTTTGAAATCCACGGTCCGACCCTTGCCGTCGGTCATCCGACCATCGTCGAGAATCTGGAGCAAAACGTTGAACACATCCGGGTGGGCCTTTTCGATCTCGTCAAAGAGGATGACCGAATAGGGCCTCCGCCGCACCGCCTCGGTGAGATAGCCGCCCTCCTCGTAGCCCACATAGCCCGGAGGCGCGCCGATCAGCCGGGAGACCGAATGTTTTTCCATGAACTCGGACATATCGATTCGGATCATGGCCTTTTCCGTGTCAAAGAGAAAATGGGCCAGGCTCCGGGCCAATTCGGTCTTGCCCACCCCGGTGGGGCCTAAAAAGATAAAGGAGCCCAGGGGCCGGTTGGGGTCCTGCAACCCGGCCCGGGCACGGCGCACCGCGTTGGCCACGGCAGTGATCGCCTCCTCCTGGCCCACCACACGCCGGGCCAGTTCGGTGTCGGCGTGGACCAGCTTTTCCTTTTCCCCGGAGAGCAAGCGGTCCACCGGAATCCCGGTCCACTTGGCCACCACCTGGGCCACATCCTCCTCGTCCACCTCTTCTTTCAGCATCTTCCGATCCTTCTGGATCTCGGCAAGATGGGTGTTTTCGGAGGCGAGCTGCTTTTCAAGGTCCACGATCTTACCGTAGCGGATCTCGGCCACCTTGCTCAGATCGCCCTGCCTCTCGGCCTGCTGCTCGGCAACCCGCGCCTCGTCGATATCGCTTTTGATCTTTCTGATCTTCTGGATGATGTCCCGCTCCAAGGTCCAGTGGCCCTTCATGGCGGTCAGGCTCTCGTTGATCTCGGCAAGCTCAGCCTCGATCTTGGCCAGCCGCTCTTTCGAGCCGACATCACTTTCTTTTCTCAGGGCCTCCCGCTCGATCTCCAGCATGATCCGCTTACGATCCACCTCGTCGATCTCGGTGGGCATGGAATCGATCTCGATCCGCAGCCGGGAAGCCGCCTCGTCGATGAGGTCGATGGCCTTGTCCGGCAGGAAGCGGTCGGTGATGTAACGGTTGGACAAGGTTGCCGCCGCCACGGTGGCCGAATCCTTGATCCGCACCCCATGGTGGACCTCGTATTTTTCCTTGATCCC
>CAYTVV010000114.1:0-6673 GCA_964441875.1 uncultured Desulfurivibrio sp. | reverse complement strand
TCGGCGTTTTCTTTTTCCCCGCCGGGCTGGTTGTCCTGCCCGTAGGAATAGATATCCACCTCGCCATGCTCACCAGGGCTGCGGTAATGATAGGGATTGCCCCACGGGTCGTTGGGCACGGCCTTTTTCAGATAGGGTCCATCCCATTTGTCCAGCCCGCCGCCGCTGCCAGGATTGGCCGCCAGGGCGCTCAGGCCTTCCTGCTGGTTCGGGTAGCGGCCCACATCGAGCCTAAAGGCGTCCATGGCCGACATGAGCATCTCGATCTGGGTCTTGGCCGTTTTCTGCTGGGCCTTGCCCAGTTTGCCAAAGAGCTTGGGTCCGACCAGGGAGGCGATCAGCCCAAGAATGACCATGACGATCAATAACTCCATGAGGGAAAAGCCGCGCTGATTTTTCAGGTTTCGTTGTTTCATAAGGGTGCTTTCTGTCTGGCGAAGGTTATTGCCTTATCCCGGCGCGCTTCGGCCCGGAACAAGGCGACGGATCAGGAAAAGACTCCTTTGTGCTTACAATGGCGGGGGCAAAGGTGTCAAGAAAAAATGGGGGATTGTACCCAAAGCGCTGTTGTGTTTTTTGGCAAAGGGAGGAAATCAGATTGTGGCCGGGAAATACCTCCGGCCCTTTTTCGTTTACTTCGATTGATCCGGATAGATTTGATGTTGCTTCAGATAAGCAGACATGCTCTCAGGAGCAGACGGCTCCAGAGCCCCAGCTGGCCAAACTCCAGGTGGCGGGATCAGGTAGATATAAAGCTGCGATCCTTTCACGACGAAGTGAATTCTGCAATTGGCAATATCAGCGGGCAGACGGTTTCTCAGGTCCACCTTGTCTTCATATGTCCCGATATATTCCCATGGTTTCATGCGGTTCTTGATGCGCCATTTGACATACAAAAATTCGCCACGCGGCATTGGCCCAGAGGTATTCCATCCTGGAAACACCTGCCCGAGGGCAACCATTTCTGCATTAGCGTGGGTACCAAATTGCCTGCTGCTGCCATACTGATAGTCGAGCACCTCTGCATCCGGACTGTCGTAACGCATATTAAAACTAAAAGAATGCATAGGATGCTTATCCATGATTCCCACTGTTGCACAGGCTGCCAACCCAAATGGGATCACGCTAACGCAGAACCAGATGAACAAACTCCTGAGTGGTATTTTCTTCATTGAATCAAGTCCGGATAAAAGTTGTAACCAACAATCACCCCTGCAAACCGCCTAAGCTACCTGGGGCGCACCATCCATCATGGTCTCCGCCGCACCCGCATCAGCCGTCCGCCAACAATAGCCACGATGCCGCACCCTCCGCTGAACAAGGCACCCATCTTGGCCGCCCCCTGAATAAGCGGATCGGTGAACGCCTCGCCCGCCACGAACAGGGCCACGGTCAAACCCAGCCCCCCGATCATCCCGACCAGCAGCAGCTCCTTTTTGCCTACCTGGGCAGGCAGCGGATAGCCGAGCTTCTTGCCCAGCATGCCCATGCTGAAGATGCCGCCGGTCTTGCCGATGGCCAGCGAGGCGAAGACCAGCCAGGTGGCCACGCCCATGACGGCGAACTCCACCCCCGCATTGGCCAGGCCAAACATGAACATCCCGAAATCCACCACCACCTTCCATTCGTGCTCAAACATGGCCAGCGGAGTCAAATCCCTGGGGTCTTCTTCGAAAAGGTGCTTGTCTTCCCGGGGCGCATGGGGCAGGAAAGGAACAATAAACACTAGGGCCAGGGCCGGATGGACATGGGCCTTGAACAGGCCGAGCCAACTGAGCCCGCCGCCAAGAAGGAGGTAGGGCCAATAGCTGGCGACCTTACTGCGGCGCAGCAAAAAGGCGATGCCCATGCCGGCCAGGGTAAGCCCCAGCCATTGCGGGGCCATGGGATGTAGCGGGTCCGGGTAGAAGATGGCGATGATGCCAAGGCCGATGGCGTCATCGGCTATGGCCAGCAGCAACAGAAAAGAAACCGCGGGATGCCGCCTGCCGAAAACCACGCTGGCGCCCAACCAGGCCAGGGCAATATCGGTGGCAGTGGGAATGCCCCAGCCCCGGCTGAGTGAGGGAGAGCCGATCAGCGCGTTGAGCGTCAGATAGACGAGCACCGGGCCGACCACCCCGCCCAATGTGGCCAGCAGTGGGTTTATCGCCTTGCGCAGGGGATGAAGATCCCCGCCGGGCAGGCAACTCTGGGTGATCTCCGCTGCGGCCATGCCGAAAAACAGCACCATGAACAACTCGTTGGTGAGGAAATGGAAACTGAGCGGCCCGAGCAGGGGCGCTTGGTTGAATTGGCGGTAGCCTTCCGGCGAGAGGTTGGCCCAGAGCAGGGCGACTCCGACCCCGGCAAGCAGAGGGACGGAAAATTCCCGGAGCAGATTAAGACGTTTTTTCACGATGTATCCTTTGATGGGCTGGCAACAACTAGGAATTGGCTTCAAGCTAGTGCTTCGACAGGCTCAGCACGAACGGAATATCAGTAGGTTAAGCAATACCGTTCGCCCTGAGCCTGTCGAAGGGCCACTGTTACGAGTCCATCAACCATACCAAAACCCCATCCCCGGTCAAGGGGAATCACCCCTCCTGAGCCCCGGCCTCGTTGATCCTGGCGATCAGTTCGCCGATGTCCACCGGCTTCATCAGGTAGTCGAACAACCCCCGCTGCATGCCGATGATGCCGCTTTCCGTGGAGCCGTGCCCGGTGAGGATGATCACCTGGATCTTGGGATCGTGCTGCTTGATCAGGTCCAGGGCGGCGAGGCCGTCTATGCCCGGCATCATCAGGTCGAGCAGGACCACGTCCGGCCGCCAGTCGGCAGCCAGGGCCGCCATCGCTTCCTGGGCCCCGCCCACGGCCTTGGCAGCAAAGCCCCGCAGCTCCAGGCGCTCCGCCAGGGTGGCGCCAAAATCGAGTTCATCGTCAACAATCAGAATTCTATGCGCGGTCATTGCTCTCGCCCTCGCTGCCTTCGCTGTACACCGGAAAAGTGATGATAAAGGTGGTGCCCACCCCGACCTCGCTGCTCACCTCGATCTTGCCGCCCATCTTCTGCACAAGGCCATAGGTGATGGACAGGCCAAGGCCGGTGCCTTTTTTCTCCTCGTTGCCCTTGGTGGTGAAAAACGGCTCGAAGATATTCTTCAGGACATCCGGGGCCATCCCCGGCCCGGTGTCGGAGATGGCCACCATGACCGTCTTGTGGTTTTCCCGGCGCGAGGTGATGTGGATCTCGCCGTCGTTGCGGATCGCGTCGATGGCGTTGTTGATCACGTTCAAAAACACCTGCTGCAACTGGCCATGGTCCGCCCGAATGACCGGCAGGTTTTCCTGGAGTTGCAGGATAACATGGATGTTGCGGTAGGCTGCGTCTTTTTCCAGAAAACTCAAGACCTCCTGGAGGATCTCGTTGAGCTGCACCAGGGTCAGGGAGGTTTCCATCCGCCGGGCAAAGCCCAGGAGCCGGTGGGTGATGGTCCTCGCCCGAACCACCGCATTTTGCAAGGAGCTGAGTTGATCGAGAAACTTCTCCCGGTGGCGAAAATCCTGATCCAACCCGACCAGATCCTGCATCAGCCCGGCCTTTTCTCCGATAATCGCCAGGGGGTTGTTGATCTCATGGGCAACGCCCGCGGCCAACCGGCCGATGGAGGCCAGCTTGTTGGAATGCTCGGTTTCGCTTAAGATCGCGTCCCGCGTTTCATCGGCCTCCCGGAATTTACCCGCCAGGAATCGCGACAGCCAGACAACCATCCCGCCCGAGGCAAGAAAACAGAGGGTGAGGGTCAGCAGCAGCCGAGCCTTGAAGGAATGCCAAATCTTTCGCGCCTCGGCCCCCTGCTGGTCCAAAACCAAGAGCCAGGGCGTATTCTGAATCCGGCTCACAGCCCGGTAAAAGCCGCTGTCCCCGCGCATTTCCTCAAAAATAAGGATGTCATTCTGTTTGGGCTTGCGGGTGAGCTGGAAATCCTCCATGGCCCCGCCATGATAGCGGGATGTGCTTTGCAACTTGCCGCTGTCGTTGATGAGAAAGATGTCCTCCAGGGCCTCGGTGTCGGCCAGGGCGAGAAAGCGGTCCAGGGTTTCGGTGTCGATACTTGCCCTCAGCACCCAGTACTGTTCCGAATAGGGGTCCTTCTTGCTGGCGGCCACCACGAAATGGGGCACATTGCGGAAGCCGGTGAACACCTCGCTCACATACATCCGCCGGGTCAGGGCTTTATGAAACCAAAGGCTGTCGCTGTAGTCCTTGCCCACCAGGCCGCCGTATGGGCCGACATAGGCGCTCTGGATGCCGTCCGGCCCGACCACGCTCAGATCAACCAACCCTTGATGCTCCTTCTTGAGCTGCCGGAATATCTGCTCCAGCTTCTTGCTGTCGGAGAGATCCTCGAAGGTGTAGGTGTCAATGACCACGGTGATCGCCGCCTCCAGTTTTTCCAGATAGGCACTGATGGTCGCCCTGGCGCTTTCCGCGTTCCAGCGGGCGTTGGCCTGGGAATCCTCGCGCAGAAGCTGCTGGTACTGGATAAAGTTGAGACCCGAGGTGATGGACAGGGGAATCAGGGTGATGGCCAGCATCACGATGAGCAGGCTGTTGCGCATGCAGCGGTACCGCGCCTTGGGAGAAAGATCCCGGCTGGCCGGGCCGCAGAACAGGGGAAACTTAGATTTGCTCATGACGCCGCACTCCTCTCGGTTTCCGGCCGGATAATAGCGCCCGGCCGCAATTGTTTGGCCATGGCCAGGGCGATGGCCTGGGCTGCCGGGCCGATGACCCGGTCGATCACCTCGATTTTTTTCCAGACCAGATATTGAAAATGCGCCTCTTCGATGCCGCCGCAGATCACCAGGGAGGCCTCTTCCCGGATAATCAGACTGCACAGCTCATCGCTCCCCGGCCCCGGCAGCAGGACGGTGCGCGGCTCCCCCGAGATCTTGCCCCGGACGATTTTGGCGATGAGCACCTCGGTGGCCAAGTCGAAACGCGGGGCAATATCGTTATTCTGTAGGGTTACCAGGATCTTCATGCTGTCTTACCCAAGTTCATACTCCTTCATCTTCCGCCAGAGGGTGGTGCGCCCCCAGCCAAGCTCCTTTGCCGCCTCGGTGCGGCTGCCGCCGGTCTGCATGAGCGCGGTGAGGATTTTTTTCTTCTCGATGGCGCTCCAGCTCGAAGCATTGTCCGGGATCTCCGACACCACCCCTCCCGCCGTTTTTTCGCCGGATTCCCTAGACGCCGCGCTCTTCGTCCGGGGCGCCTTGCCTGCGTCGGCCAACACATAGGGGGGCAGATGCTCCACCTCGATAACCTCGCCCCTACAGATATTGACCCCGTATTCGATGATATTGCGCAGCTCGCGGACGTTGCCGGGGTAGTGGTAGCTGCCCAGCAGGCGCAAGGCCTGGGCGGAAAGCCTTTTCACGCCTTTGCCGAAGCTTACGGCAAACATCTGGAGAAAATGATCGATGAGCAGCCGCACATCGCCATCCCGCTCCCGAAGCGCAGGGAGATGCACCCGCAGGACATTGAGACGGAAAAACAGATCTTCCCGGAACTTGCCGTCCTCAACCAGCTGCTTCAGGTCGCGGTGGGTGCCGGTTATCAGCCGCACATCGACCCGGACCTTCTTCTGGCTGCCCAGGGGGAAAAATTCGCGGTCATCAAGAACAGTGAGCAGCTTTACCTGGAGGGGCAGGGGCAGATCGCCGATCTCGGTGAGAAAGATGGTGCCGCCCTGGGCCAACTGGAACATACCGTGCTTGTCGGCGTGCGCCCCGGTGAAGGCGCCGCGCATATGGCCGAAGAGCTCGGATTCGAGCAGGCTTTCGGGAAGCGCCCCGCAGTTGACCTTGATGAACGGATACTTGCTGCGTTTGGAGGCCTGATGAACCGCCTCGGCCAGAATATCCTTGCCGGTGCCGGTTTCGCCGGTGATCAGCACCGAGGAGTCGGTGTGGGCGAGAACCGGCAGGAGTTCAAAGATCTCCTGCATCTTCGGGCTATGCCCGAGAAGGCCCTTGGCCGGGCCCGCCTCCTTCTTACGGTCTATCTCCTGAAAAACGGTGATGTCTTCCAGAACCAGAACCAGCGCCTGCCGCCCACCCTTGGGTTCCACCACCGGGGTGGCGGTGAAACGCATGGGGATTTTCTTGCGGTTCAGGCCGAGGATATCGCCCTCGGCGCTGCACGAAACCCCGGCCTCCAAGGCCTGACGGAACACCTGGTCGTTTCTGCCGAAACTGCTGTGCAGCACATGGTCGCAGGATATACCGCGAGCCTCCTCACCGGAATACCCGGTAAGCGCTTCGAGAAAACGGTTCATCATGATGATCCGCAGATCCTGGTCCACAAGGGCGATACCGTGCGGCACCCCATTGAGGATATCAACAAGATCGGGACGGAAGGTGTTGGGTTCTTCGGTTTCTGTCATTTATCTCGGACCATATGGTGGAATCGAACAACTCGTCACCCCGGCGAAGGCCGGGGTCCAGCCTTGCGGCAACGGCCCGAAAACACTGGATCGGAGTCTCGCCCCGCTCGCTTACCTCCGGCCTACGCCGGAATGACGAAATATCGCGCCTCTTAAGTTGTTACAAGCCCCCCGCCATTGAGCCTCTTAACAAAAGCCCAAAAAGTCCCCTCCCCCCCCCTGGCGGGGGAGGGTTAGGG
>CAYTVV010000113.1:0-6675 GCA_964441875.1 uncultured Desulfurivibrio sp. | reverse complement strand
GAACACCGGTTGGCCGAAAAGGCCAAGCTGATCCTCTCCCCGGTGATCGGCCGCCTTGCGCCCGCCCTGCTGGCCCAGTGGCTCATGGACGACGCGCTCCCGGCCCGAATCCAGCTCCAGCTCCATACCCTGCTCTGGCCGGGGATGAAGCGGGGGGTGTGAAGGGACACCGCCTGCTTCTGTTTTGTCGGCCAAATCCACATATTTCCGGATCAGAAACTGCCCCCCGGAGACATTGGAACAACACCTCGCGCATCTCTGTCCTCTCGAGGGGCGGGGCACCTTGGCCGTGCCGTTGTTGTGAATAAACAAATTGACATTTGTGTTGTTTTGAAAGACGCTAAAATACCCGTTATCATCTAGATGGATCAATCACAGATTATGGGCTGCCGAGGGAACCCGTTAACCAGTCAGGATGACGATTTCCTTGCCCCCTCCGCTCCCGCGAGTGCTTTGCCTCCCGTAACATTGACATGCACGATCAAGATATTCAAGCAGGCGCCTACCCAGAATAGTCAAGATGACCAAAAAGAAAAAATCTGCCGCCATACAAACAATCGGGGGACATGAGAATGGGGAAGGGCAACAACAGCCAAAGCCACCCGGAAGGACGAACACCCCCTCCTGAGCTGAATTTCCCCCTTGCCGGCATCGGAGCCTCAGCCGGAGGCCCGGCTGCCTTTGAGAAATTCTTCTCCGGCATACCCGCCGAATGCATCCAATGCGTCCCCTCCATGCAGCTCTTCGAGGTCGAGGACGAGGTGGACATCAAACCCAACCGCGTCTACATCATCCCGCCCAACCGAAATCCGGCCTTTCCGGACCGCGCCCCGCACCTGTTGCAACCTCCCATACCGCACGGCCGTCAGCTGCCGACTGATTTCTTCTTTCGCTCTCCGGCCCCGACAGTGACGCACGTGGGGATGCGGGACGTCAAGACCGAGGGAAGCATGGTCATGGCGCGGCAATCTCTTGGTAGAAGGATGAGGCCGTCGGCCAAAATCTCCCTTGTCAGTGGGAATAACATTCAATCCACGGAGCCTGTATGAACGAGAAAATCCTGATTATCGATGACGAAGAAGAGATCCTTGAGGTCCTCGCGGAGGTCTTTGAGGAAGAAGGCTATCAGGTCAAAAAAGGCCACGACGGCGAGCACGGCATCGCCGTTTTTCACGAGTGGCAGCCGGATTTGGTGATCACTGACGTTAAAATGCCCAAAAAAAATGGCCTCGACGTCCTCAGGGCGGTCAAGGACTCCGGCTCCGATGTCGATGTCATTATCCTCACCGGCCATAGCGACGAGATGACCGCCATCGAATGTCTCCGAACAGGGGCCTATGATTACCTGCTCAAACCGGTTGAGGATATTGCGATCCTTTTAGTGGCTGCGGAAAGGGCCCTGGGTAAACGAAGGCTTACGTTTCAGAATCAGAATCTGCTCAAACAGCTTGCGGAACAGGCCCTCAAGGACCAGATGACCGGTCTTCCCAACTACCGTCACCTCCAGACCTGCCTGGACGAGGAGATCTACCGGTGCAAACGGTACAAGCACCCCTTTTCCTTCTGCATGATTGACATCGATCACTTCAAGGTCTTTAACGACAAGCATGGCCACCCCTTTGGTGATTTCGTTCTCCAGGAACTTGGCCGACTCCTGCAAGAAGGGATTCGGCCCTCCGATAAGGTGTTCCGCTACGGCGGCGAGGAATTTTCGATTATCTTGTCCGAGACCGCCGCTCCCGAGGCCCGGGTCGCCCTTGACCGGCTCTTGGCCGGGATACGAAAACACCATTTCATTTCCAACGAAAAAGACGCCACCCTTACCATCAGCGTCGGAGTGGCCCTCTGTCCCGATCAGGCGGAGGAACCATCCGCCCTGATCTCTCTGGCGGATGCGGCGTTGTATCAGGCAAAGGAAGGAGGAAGAGACCGGGTGGTGTTCAGCGGCCGTCCTCCTGGAGCCGAGGACTCGGCCTGTTGATTGCCGAAAGATGAAAATCCGAGATTAAAGGCGCGACGAGAAACAACTCGGAAAGTTTAGCCATGACGTTCATCTTTGGCGAAAGGAGATAAGGAAGATGCATATACCGGACGGATTTCTGACCCATGGCGTGGCCGCCGCCATGGGGGTGGGCGCTCTGGGGGTGACCGCCTACAGCGTCAAGAGAAGCTTCGGCCGGGTGACGAAGGGCAGGCTCCCCCTGCTGGCGGCCACCGCAACCCTGGTCCTTGCCGGACAGATGGTGAACTTCCCGATTGCCGGAGGAACCTCCGGTCATTTTTTGGGCGCTGTTTTCACAGCCATACTCTTCGGTCCCTTTCTCGCCAATATCCTGATCACCGTTATTCTTGGCCTGCAGATGCTGCTCTTTCAGGATGGCGGCCTGTTGGCCCTGGGCGCCAATGCCTGCAACATAGCGGTCATCGGCACCTTTGGCGGTTATTGGATATACCGGATGCTCAAGGATCTGGTGGGCGGCACCAACGGCATTCTGGTCGGCGCCTTCGTGGCCGGCTGGTTTTCCGTGGTGCTGTCCGCCACTGTCTGCGCCTTGGAACTGGGATTTTCCGGAATTTTTTCACCGCTTTACCTGCTGGGGGCCATGTTGGGGGTCCACATCAAGATCGGGGTGGCCGAAGGGCTCCTCACCCTGGGGCTGGCCGCCATGCTCATGCAGCTGGAGCCTGCCGCCGGCCGGATCGGCCAGGAAGGGCTTCTGGATTCGGGGGATGGCGGAGCGTCGAGACAACAGTTGCGCGTGTTGTTGGCGCTGACCCTGCTGGTGATGGTGGCCGGCACGCCCTTCTCCTCCCGCTCCCCGGATGGCCTGGAAAGGGTGGCCACCGATCTGGGTTTCATCGATAAGGGGGATTTAACCTTTTTCACCGCCCCGCTTCCCGATTACCATCTCCCGGGGGTGGGTAATGAGGTGTTTTCGGTCATCGTTGCGGGTCTGTTGGGCGTCGTAATCCTTTTCTCCGTTGTCGCCGCCATCGGCGTGCTTCTTGGTGCAAGGAAAACCATTGCCGCGCCGCCGATGCCTGCCGAAGGTCCAAGGGGCAACCGTGGACAAGAGCGGATCATCCACGCCATCATCATCCCCTATCTGCTGGTTTTCGCGGTTGTGGTCTGCCTGCTGGTGGATGGGTTGACCACCTCCCTGCACAAGAGGATAGACCTGCTCATCGGTAACGAGGCAGGCAACTCCCTCGACCAGACGCTCTTCTACCTGCAGAAGCGGAATGAACATTTCCGGGGCAACGTCGCCAGGCTCGGGAAACTGCCGGAACTGGCGGATGCCTTGGCCGGCGGCGACCGGGAGCAGGTGCAGTCCATTGTCCGTCATTTCCAAATCGAAAATCCGCAAACGGTGATCCGGGTAATCGGTGCCGGGGGCGTTCCCGAGGATTCCGCCTCGAGCCACGATAATATCCGGCATGATCCGTCCTGGCGAGAGGCCGCGGTTTTGGTCGATCAGGAAAAAGAACGGTTCGGGTACGGTTTTGTCGACAAAAGACTGGTCAGCAGGGCCGTGATGCCGGTACGGGCGGCGGGACGGACAGTCGGCGGGGTGGTCGCCATCCTTCCCTGGGATGAGGCGGAGTGCCGAGTGATACGGGGAATGACCGGTGGCGACGTCTTTCTGTTTCGCGCCGATCAGCTCCTTGCAACCTCAATGGCACCAGAGAAGGAAACGATGGTGCGGGTGAGCATCCCTTCTTCGATTTGGGAACAGGTACTCTCCTCCGATGTAAGGCACACAGCCCATTTTTTCATCGGCCAAAGCCATCTGGTGGGCGCCTTTGCGCCGCTCAAGGGAGATGACGGATCGACCATCGGCATGCTGATGGCATCCCGGAACGGTTCCTCTCTCCACGCCATCATCCTCGGGATGATCAGGACCGCCGTGTTTTACAGCCTGGTGGGATTAGGAGCGATTGCCCTGATTTCCCTCTTCGTTGCCCGAGGCATTACCGATCCGCTCCGGAAGCTGGCCGGCGCCACCGCCCGGGTGGCGGCCGGAGATTTGAGTGTCCGCGTGGACATCGAGAGGCGCAACGAGATCGGAGACCTGGCCGTATCTTTCAATCACATGACCGACCAGTTGCGAACGACCAGCGACGAACTGCTCGCCGCCAAGGAGCATAGCGAAAACATCCTCCGCTCCATGGCCGAGGCGCTGATCATCGTCGGCATCGATGGCCGCGTCGTCGGCATCAATGATGCCACCACCCGCCTGCTTGGCTACCGGCAAGAAGATCTGCTCGGTCAACCCCTTGACCGGCTGGTGGCCGGCGAGCTCAGGAGCGACCTGGTCGACGCGTTTATCCAAAAGGCCCTGGCCGGGGTTGCCGTCGTCGACTGGGAGATGGAATTCCATGCCTGCGACGGCGAGGTGATTCCGGTTTCGGTGTGCATCGCCGGTTTAAAGGGTGACCCTGGAAACGGCGGAGACATGATTCTGTCGGCTAGGGACATGCGGGACAACCGGCGGGTGATCGAACTGAGCTTGACCGCCGACCATCTGCGCCAGGAGATTGTCGAGCGGCAGCGGACCGAAGCGGAGCTGCGCGCCACGCAGGCCCAACTCATCCAGTCCAGTAAACTGGCCTCGGTTGGCGAATTGGCCGCCGGCATCGCCCACGAACTCAATCAGCCGCTCATGATCATGCGCAGCAAAAACCAACTGATGCAACGACGCCTGCTGAAAGAGACCATGACCCCCGAACAGATTGCCGAGACCATAGAGATGGTGGATCGAAACACCAAGCGGATGATGAACATCATCAACCATCTGCGCGCCTTCTCCCGCCAGTCCGGCAAGCCTGGGCAGGAACGGGAGTTGGTGCAGATCAACAAAGTGATTGACGACTGCTTTCTGCTGATCGGGGAACAGCTGCGCCTCCGGGATATTCAGATCAAAAACGAGTACGATCCGGACCTGCCCAGGATCAAGGCGGACGGCAACCGCCTGGAACAGGTCTTTTTAAACCTGCTCACCAACGCCAGGGACACCGTGGTGGAGAAGCGGGAAAAATGTGCGGACAAAGAGAGCTATCAGGCGGAGATAGCAATACACACCGGCATGAGCGAAGACAAATCCCATGTCGTCATCCTGATCAGCGACAACGGCGACGGCATCCCCCCCGGCATGGAGAAGACCATCTTTGATCCCTTCGTCACCTCAAAAGAGGTGGGCAAGGGCACCGGCCTGGGGCTCTCCATCAGCTATGGAATCATCCAGGAGCACGGAGGGGTGATCCGGGTGGCGGAAAGTGGCCCGGAGGGAACTACTTTCAGGGTAGAGTTGCCGGTGTGAGGGTAAAAAATCAATCCGCCCCTTTTTCTGTCTTCATTGCCGCGGTCGGGTTGACACCCAAACTCAAAAGACGTATATTTTTTTTACAAAGAGTACGTCTTTTGAGTTCATTTTTTCGGAGGCTGCCATGCACACCAAACTCACTCTGCGTCTTGAAGAGCAGCTCATTGAACAGGCAAAGTCTTACGCCGCGCACGCCGGAAAATCAGTATCGCAGCTTGTGGCTGAATACTTCTCCCTGCTGACTTCCACAAAAAACAAACCCGCTGCTCCCGCTGCTCCCATAACCCGATCCCTGCGTGGCTTGCTGCGGGAATCTCCCTTGAATGAAAAGGACTACAAGAAGTATCTGGAGGAGAAGCACGGTTGAAAATCCTGCTCGACACCAACATCGTCCTTGACGTGCTCATGGATCGGATGCCGTTCGCGGATTCAGCGGTTGAGCTATTTTCAAAGGTGGAGAATGGAGCCATAATCGGATATCTGTGCGGCACCACCATAGCCACCGTGTATTATCTGGCGGCCGAAGCGGTGGGGGCGGCAAGGGCGCGGAAAGAACTCGGAAAGCTGCTGACTCTTTTTGAGATCGCCCCTGTCAACAGACAGGTTCTCGAATCAGCGCTTGCCGCCGGCTTTGCCGATTTCGAGGATGCCGTGATCCACGAAGCCGCCCGCCATGCGGGAGCCGACGCAATCATCACCCGCGACCGGAAGGATTACAAAAAATCCCGAATAGCCGTGTACACCTCGGAAGAGATGACAAAAATACTTGCTGCGGCCGAAAACAAATGACCCCGCCCTATTTTCCGGCAACATATTGAATCAGCTACCACCGGCAAAGCCGGTGGCTTGACGGTTGCTGGCCCCTCAAAGGGGCCGATCGCAACCGATAAAGACATGAGAGACCGCATTACCGTCATTCCGGCGAAGGCCGGAATCCAGGGTAGTTTGCTTTTTCTGGACCCCGGCTTTCGCCGGGGTGACGACACAAGCACGAAAAATATTTCCGGAACCGTCAAACTCTATTGGTCCCCCGGCAAAGCCGGGGGGTTGCTTTCAAGAAATCAACTAAACACCTTCCTCCGAATATGAACGAACATCTTTGCCCTTCCGACGCATCCCAGCAACAGCGCTGCTCTCAGGTTGAGATCGAGAACCAGAGCAAAACGATCAGCAACAACCGTCAGCTGCGGGAGGTTCTGGATGCGTTCCCCGGCTTTGTTCTGGTCCTCAACCATGCCCGGCAGATCGTCTTCGCCAATCAGGCATTTCTGCACTTCCTTGACGCAACATCCCTTTCCGAGGTGCTGGGGAAAAAACCGGGGGACGCCCTGGCCTGCGAGCATGCCGTGCA
>CAYTVV010000112.1:0-6758 GCA_964441875.1 uncultured Desulfurivibrio sp. | reverse complement strand
CTGGCTGGGGTGCCTTTTTCTTGTTTCTTCTTTTGGGCACGCAAAAGAAGAAAGAGAACATCGCCAAGCCTACGGTATGATAGGCATATCTGGCTGAATCTTTCGAGGAAAAATATAAAAAAAGGAGCGGCCTCTCGGCTTTTTCCGTATAGTGCAACCGGGTAGTGTGTGCAGCGCCATTCTCTGGGGGGAGAACGGATGTATCCAAACGGTTTACCAAAGACCTTGCTGCGTCGGCTCCTGGTGCTTGGCACCATCAGAAAAAAGACCCTGGCCATTCTCGCCGCCACCTTTTTCTCTTCCTTCCTGCTTCTCCACGCCGTTTCCCAATATGTTCTCCTGCAAAACTTCAAAGAGCTGGAAATCCACACGGCCAGACATTGCCTGACCCAAATCGGCAAGGCGCTTGGCACGGATCTTGAGGTGCTGGACACCTTCAATCGCGACTGGGCTTGGTGGGACGATGCCTGTGCCTTTGTTGCCAAGCCAAGCTCTGAATTCATTGCCACAAACCTCACCGATGAAACATTCGCCAATTTGAAATTGGACCTGATGGGGTTCTTTGCCCCGGATGGCACCCCGGTTTGCCTGGTCAGTTATGACCGCCAGCGGGGAGAAAAGGCCCAGGTTCCAGATGCGTTGTTGGATTTTTTCAAAACCCATCCGGAGCTGATCAGGCACGGGGATGCGGAAAGTGTGCGCAAGGGGATCGTGATTTTTCCCCAGGGGCCGATGCTCTTTGTCTCGCGGCCCATCCTGACCAGCACCAAGCAGGGGCCGGTGCAGGGCGCGCTGGTCTTTGGTCGTGCCCTCGACGCCAAGGAAACAGGGCGGATCGCCCAGAGCGAGGAAGTTTTCCTTAAAGTAACCACCCTGGCCGAAGCCCAGGAAAGCCCGCGGCAACTGGAGATCATTAAAGAAATTCAGGCCTCCGGGGAAAAGATGGCCATTCTTGCCAATGGGGCAAAGAGCATGACCGGCGCCATGCTGGTGGATGATCTTTTCGGCAAGCCCGCCCTGTTCATGGAGGCAACCCTACAGCGGAGCGTTTATGAGCGGGGGCAACGGGCAATCTCTTTGTTGGGCTGGCTGTTTTTCGGGATCAGCGCCTTGGTCTGTCTGGTGATGATGCTCTTGCTCGACAGGATGGTGGTCAGACCGGTGGTGGTGTTGAACGATTCTGTTTCTCGAATAGGCGAAGAGGCTGACGCCGACGGCAGGGTAGGGGTTGAAGGCCCGGTGGAAATCAGGCGTCTGGCGGCCTCCATCAACACCATGCTGGCAGGGCTGGCCCGCGCTAATCAGCTGCTGGCCGGGAAGAATGACCAGCTGGCCGAGGAGATCGACGAGCGCAAGGAATTGGAGCAGGAGCGGGAGAAGCTGATTGCCCAGCTACAGGAGGCCCTGGCCCAGGTAAAAACCCTGAGCGGCTTTCTGCCGATCTGTGCCTCCTGCAAGAAGATCCGGGATGATTCAGGATACTGGAAACAGATCGAGTCGTATCTCAGCATCCATGCGGACGTGACCTTCAGCCACGGAATCTGCCCGGACTGCGCGCAGAAGCTCTATGGCGATTTTATCGATGTGGACGAGGCGTTGAAGCAGAAGTGAATCAGGGGCGGGAAAAAATGGTGAAGGTGTAAGGCTCCGGTCCTTCCACCCGTTCTACAGAGATCGTGCGGAATTGTTTGGGATCAAACTCGGGGAAGAGGATATCTCCCTCCACCTCCCGGTCGAGTACGGTGAGATAGATGGATTCGGCAAGGGGGAGGGCCTCCTGGTAAATCTCGCCGCCCCCGGCAATGAAGATCGTGTCCTCGGTGGGGCAGAGGGCGATGGCGGCGGTAAGGCTTTGGGCGACCGAACAACCTGCGGCCCGATACTCCCGGTTGCGGCTGATGATTATGGTTGTTCGGCCGGGCAGGGGGCGACCGATGGACTCGAAGGTTTTTCGGCCCATGATCAGGGTGTGGCCCATGGTGATGGCCTTGAAGCGTTGCTGCTCGCCGGGGATGTGCCAGGGGATGGCATTGCCCCTGCCGATTACCCGGTTTTTGGCCATGGCGGCGATGAGGATGATCTTCATCGGTCTGGACCGGTCAAGACAGACTTGTTTCTTTCCCTGTTCCAAAAGACATTCTTGGTAGGAGCGGCTTTAGCCGCGATGTCTTTTGGTTTCGCGGCTAAAGCCGCTCCTACATCCAGCATAATTCTTGCCGCTTTTACATGGAGTTGGCTCTTAAGCCTCGCCGGTCTTGACTGCCTCTAACGCTTCCCAGCGGGCATAGGCTTTTTTCAGCTCCTGCTCAAGTTCTTCCAGCCGTTTCTGGGTTCGGGGAATGGCGGAGCTGTCCTTTTGGTACAGGGTCGGATCACCCAGCTGCCAGTGCAGCTCTTCTTTTTCCTTTTCCATGTCCTCAAGCCGCTTGGGCAGAGCCTCAAGCTCCCGCTCTTCCTTGTAGGAGAGTTTCCGGTGCGCAGCTTTTTTGGGTGGTTCTTTTTTGCTGCTTTTCTCGGGCTTGGCCGTCGGTGACGGGGCTTGGGGCCGTTGCAAGAGCCAGTCGTCGTAGCCGCCGGCGTACTCCTCTACCCGGCCTCCGCCCTCGAAAACCAGGGTGGAGGTGACCACATTGTTCAGAAAGGCCCGGTCATGACTGACCAGCAGCAGGGTTCCCTCGAAATCCAGCAGCAGCTCTTCCAGCAGCTCCAGGGTTTCCACATCGAGATCGTTGGTGGGCTCGTCCATCACCAGCACGTTGAAGGGCTGGGTGAAGAGCTTTGCCAGGAGGAGTCGGTTTTTTTCCCCGCCGGAGAGCACGCGCACCGGCGAACGGGTCCGGTCCGGGGCAAAGAGAAAATCCTGTAGGTAGCTGATGATATGGCGGGGTTGCCCGTTGACCATGACGGTGTCTCCGCCGTCGGTCACGTTGTCGGCCACGGTCTTTTCCGGGTCGAGCTGTTCTCGGTTCTGGTCGAAATAGCAGGACTCGATGCGGGTGCCCAGGCTGATGGTGCCTTCCGTGGGCTGAAGCTGGCCGAGCAGGAGCTTGAGCAGAGTGGACTTGCCCACCCCGTTGGGGCCGATGATCCCCACCTTGTCCCCGCGCATGATGGTGGCCGAGAGATTCTTGATGATGGGGACGTTGTCGTAATAAAACGAGACATTCTTGAGCGAGGCCACCAGCTTGCCGGAACGGTCGGCATCCTGCATCTGGATGCGGGCCTTGCCGGTCTGGGTGCGGCGTTCGGAGCGTTCCTTGCGTAGGTCGATCAGCGCCCGGACTCTGCCTTCGTTGCGGGTGCGGCGGGCCTTGATCCCCTGCCGGATCCAGGTTTCTTCCTGGGCCAGTTTCTTGTCGAATTTATGGCTCTGGCTCGCTTCGGCCTCTAGGGCTTCCTGCTTGCGCTGGAGATAGGTGGCAAAGTTTCCGGGCCAGCTGGTGAGCCGTCCCCGGTCCAGTTCCACGATCCGGGTGGCGATCTTCTGGAGCAGCATCCGGTCATGGGTGACAAAGAGCAGGGTGGAGGAAAAACCGAGGAGAAATTCCTCCAGCCAGTTGATGGCCTCGATGTCCAGGTGGTTGGTGGGCTCGTCCAGGAGGAGCAGGTCCGGTTCGCTGACCAGGGCCCGGGCCAGCAGGACCCTGCGCTTGAGCCCGCCGGAAAGGGTGGTGAATTCCTGATCCGTGGGGAGCTGTAACCGGGAAAGGACCGTGTCCACCCGCTGCTGGGCCTGCCAGCCGTCTGCGGCATCCAGGGCATGCTGGGCCTCTTCCAGTTCGGCCAGGACCGCCTCGGAGTGATCGGTTTGGAGCCGGTGGCTCACCGCGTGGTAGCGGGAAATCAGGGCGAACATCTCGCCCAATCCTCCGGCCACCACCTCGTAGACGGTCCCGTTTAAGGTGGCCGGAACTTCTTGGGTGAGCCGGGCCACGCGCAGCCCCTTTTGCCGGGTGATCTCTCCCCTGTCCGGCTCGATCTCCCCGGACAGGATCTTCATGAGCGAGGATTTGCCTTCGCCGTTGCGGCCCACCAGACAGAGGCGTTCGCCGGGTTCGATCTGCAAATCGATGCCATTGAGCAGGGGCAAACCGCCGAAGCTCAGGCCGATATCCTTTAACGTAATAGTGGCCATAGGATCAGCGTGAGGAATTGGATCTCGGCGAGCGTGGGGGCGGCCGTCTTCCGCCGGGGCGGGGTCTGCTGCCGCTGGGCCGACTGCGGGGCGCTTCTGAAGAGGGATCTCTTTTGACCGCTGGCCTGGATGGAGGCGGGGTTGACAACCACTCCGGGTCGGGTTGGATGCAGGGCAGCTTGGCCCCGATGAACTCTTCGATATCGGGGAGCTGGAAGGAATCGGACTCGTCGGCAAAGCTCACCGAGGTGCCCAGGGCGCCTGCCCGGCCGGTGCGGCCGATGCGGTGCACATAATCCTCGGGGTCATGGGGCAGGGTGTAGTTGACCACATGGCTCACCCCGTCCACGTGGATGCCCCGGCCAGCCACATCGGTGGCCACCAGCACCCGGATCTTGCCGGCCCGGAAGTTTTCCAGGGTCTTGGTGCGGGTGTGCTGGGGGATGTCGCCGGAGAGGATGGCGCAATGGATGTCGTAGCGGGCCAGCTTTTCGGCGAGATGTCTGGTTTCGTCCTTGCGGTTGCAGAAGATCATGACCCGCTCCAAGTTCTGTCGGGTGATGATGTTGTAGAGCAGGGCGAATTTTTCCCGGCTGCTGACCAGGTAAACCAGCTGCTCCACGGTATCCGTCACTATTTGATCCGGCTCGATCTCCACCGTTGCCGGGTTCGTGGTCCACTGCGAGGCGAGACTGATGACCTGCGGGGTCAGGGTGGCGGAGAAAAGCAGGGTCTGGCGTTTGTCCTTGTTGGGGGTGGAGTGGACGATCTGGCGGACATCGGGGATAAAGCCCATGTCCAGCATGCGGTCCGCCTCGTCGATGACGAGAATCTCCACCTGGTCGAGGTGAACATACTGCTGGCGCTTGAAATCAAGCAACCGGCCCGGCGTGGCCACGATGATGTCGACCTGATGTTCGGTGACCTGGCGCTGCTGCTTCTGGTAATCCATGCCGCCCAGGATCGCCACCGTGGTGACGTTGCAGTGCTTGGTGAGCTCGCGGGCGTCCTCGACGATCTGGAGCACCAGCTCGCGGGTCGGGGCCAGGATCAGGGCGCGGGGTGAGCCGTGCCGCCGTTTGCCAGGGGGGGTGGTGCGCAGCAACCGGGTGAAGATAGTGGCCAGGAAGGCGGCGGTCTTGCCGGTGCCGGTCTGGGCCTTGCCGGTGGCGTCCTTGCCGGTCAGGGTATGGGGCAGGATCTGGGCCTGGATGGGGGTGCAATAGGAAAAGCCCAGGTCGGAGATGGCATGCATGATCTCGCTGGGCAGGTCAAGATCGTGGAAGCGGGTTTTGCCCTCGACCTTGGGAACCAAAAACTGTGAAGCATCCCAGGGCGGGGTTGGATCGGTCTCGGGGAGCGCTGCCTGCGGCCGGAGATTCTCCGGGATATGGGGCGGCTTGGGCTCCTTTTTTTTGCCCCGACGCGGGGAGGTGGGGCGTTGCGTCTCTTGCGGGGCCACGGCAGGAGCACTGCTTTTTGCCCGGCCGGTGATGATTTTTTTCAGTTTGTCACGGAAGCGATTGATGATTTTTCTTACCAAAATATCCTCTCAATGGAGATGATGAGTTATGACGGAGTTGCGGATGGTTGCCAGGGAACCATGGCATATTTGGGGGAGAATGAAAAAGGTTTTTCCGCAGGGAACCTTCGAGAAAATATGCCGGGCCTGACCGTTTGAGAAACCTTTTCGGGCAGGAGCAGGGTGAACGGTCATGGAAAAAAGGCGGGCAGGCGAACACGTTGGCTGATGGGTTCGCCGTGGGTTTCATGAGAAAGATGGTGGGCCGTCGGGGGCTCGAACCCCAAACCTAGTGATTAAGAGTCACTTGCTCTACCAGTTGAGCTAACGGCCCGTCTCTTTATGTCGTGGCAAGATATACACCTTCCGTTTTGCCTTGTCAACCAGGATGAATTCGCAAAAATGAAAAAAAATCATAGGTCCGTGACACAAATCAAATGGTGTAAGCGGCCACCGTCGCCGATCACTTTCGCTTTCTGTTGTAATCTTTTCAGGTGGTGTCTGACTGATTTTTTTGTCGGTAATCCTGCCTGGCAGGTGCAAAAGGGGAGGGTTTCAGGTATAGTGGCTGGATTCAGGGGAAAGATTTTTTCGGCTTAGGCCGGAGGTGTGGCAGAGCCACGGGAAAGGTAATTATCCAGCTTGGAGCCGGAAAGCGAAAAAAAACCACGGAACGTAACTGCTCGGCAGTGCCGCAGATGCGCGACAGAGGCCTGAGAGCTATACAATCGGTATGCGAACAGGCCGATAACAAAGCAGATGCGGTGCTGCTGAACAGTTACCGGGAAGGAGGAAATTCATGAGCAAGGTGTTGATAATCGGGGCCGGAGGGGTCGGCAGTGTGGTGGTTCACAAATGCGCGCAGGTGCCGGAGGTTTTTTCGGAGATCTGCCTTGCCAGCCGGACCCTTAGCCGGTGTGAAAATATCCAAAAATCCGTCAAGGCGCGTATCGGGCGCGATATCGAGATCGCCCAGGTCGATGCCGACAATGTTGCCGAGACCGTGGCCCTGATCCGGCGCGTTAACCCCAAGCTGGTGGTCAACGTGGCCCTGCCCTACCAGGATCTGCACATCATGGATGCCTGCCTGGAAACCGGGGT
>CAYTVV010000111.1:0-6822 GCA_964441875.1 uncultured Desulfurivibrio sp. | reverse complement strand
TGGTTTCCTTGAAGACAAAGATATTTTTCAGGTCGTTTACAATTTTTTCTATCATGGGACAGGTCTCATAAAAGGGAAAACAAAGGCACAGGCCGTCTCACACGCTAAGCAAGATAGCCAATCAGGGAAATTCTTTCAACCATAACGCACAAAGCAATGTACCACGGATCAGCACGCTTTCCTGTTGTTCTTTTGGTCCTTTTTTTGTTTAATCCTGCAAGATCTTGTCTTCGACCCCGCTTCTCTTGTAAAAGAAGCAGCGAAACGCATTCCCCACTTTGCCTGGAACTTTTTATCCGGTGGCGTGTCTTAACAACATACAGAGAAATTGGCCCTGGTCCATCGGGGCAAGCGGATAACGATGCCATATCAAGAAGCACCCGAACTTGTCCGCGCCTTCCGCCAGGGAGACCGCCAGGCCTTTAACCGGCTGGTGACGCTGTACCAGAGAAAGATTTACAATCTGGCCCTCGGCTACGTGAAGCAGGAGGATGAAGCCAAGGATCTCGCCCAGGACATCTTCGTCACCGTGTACCGGCAGATAGACAAACTCAAAGAAGAAAGCAAGTTCGGGGCCTGGCTCTATCAACTGGCCTTGAACCACTGCCGAAACCGTTACCAGAAACTGCGCCGCCGGGGATTTTTCAGCAACCAGTCCCTCGACGACCCGGAAACCGGCCTGAACCTAAGCTCCGGGGCCACCCCGGAAAAACAGTATGAACGGGAGAACACCGCGCGCCTGGTGAGGGAAGCCATTGCCTCCCTGGCGCCGGCGGAAAAGGAGGTCATTCTTCTCCGCGATCTCCAGGAGCTGTCGTACGAAGAAATCAGTGAAATCCTTGATCTGCCCATGGGCACGGTCAAGTCCAAGTTGAATCGGGCCCGCCTGGCCCTAAAAAACCGCCTAAAACATTACCTGTAAACGGTCCGCCCATGCAATGCACTGAAGCCCAACCACTGTTCACCGATTTCGCCGACAACACCCTGAGTCGCGAAGAGCTGCACACCCTGACCGACCATCTGCTCGGCTGCCCAGCCTGCGCCCTGGAATGGCGGGAATTCCAGCAGACCCTCACCCTCATGCACAGCCTTGAGACCCAAGCCCCCCCCGCCGATCTGCTGCCGGGCATCCATGCCAAACTGGCACACAGGGGAATTCTCGACCGGGCCTGGGCGCTTGTCGAGTCCCTGAATTTTTCCCTGTCAATCCCCGCAGCTGTGGCCATATTCACCATCGCCATGCTGGCCGGATTCCTGCTGAAAACCTCCCCCCTGGAACAGCCCGACATCTTCCCCGCCCGTTCTGCCCGGCTACAGCAAGGAGAGGTTCTCACCCCCAGACGACTCCCCATTGCCCAAAACGCCATGTTCGCCGTGTCCCATAATGGAGGGCAGCAGGGCGGGGATCTGGTGCCGCTTACCAGGACAGCCCTGGCGACCCAGCTGGTCCCGGAGAATGACGCCCCCCATCTGTTGTCCCCGGACATGCATGTGCTCATCGAGCATATCGACCACGACAGCCAGGTCGTGCTCTTTCGGGAGATGTTAGACCGGAACTGGCAAATCCATCGCATAACCACCAGTCTGTTTCTTATCCATTTCCCCCAGGCGGAACTGGGGGATTTCCATGAACTCCTTGGCCGTCACCATTCCGCCCTGATGCCTGCTGCGGCTGCGGAAACAGAATTCGGCGGCGGCAAACAGATCTTGACTGCGGCCCTCCGCTTTCACTAAAAATGCACCCTGTTTTTTTCAGGAACTTTTACCCGACAGGCCGTGTCTCAATAATTACGATGCGCATCCTCCAAGCATCACTTCTTCCTTCCTCCCCCTTCTTCCCCAGAAGGGCTCTTTCCTGGGACCGCAGAGCCGCCTCGCTCCTGCGGTCCCGCTTTGTTTAAAACGAGGTCGCCCACGCACCGGGCTTGACATCCGGGAAAAGAGATATACACAATAGACAAAGACGCACAGCAAAAACCGGTTGCCCCGAACCGAGACAACATTTTGTATCGCTCAACCCACCAAGGAGCACATCATGATTTCCCCTCTCCAAAACCGTCGCCGCCACCCAGCTTTTATTTTTCCGGCCTTGCTGCTCATGGGCCTCTTTCTCATGACCCTCCCCGGAACAAGCCGGGCGGCAAGCAGCCCGCCGGAAACCTTTGCCGATCTGGCGGAAAAACTCAGCCCCACCGTGGTCAATATCTATACCACCCAGGTGGTCAAGGCCTCCCGTTCCCCCCATGACCTGTTCAATGACCAGGATATCCCCGAGCCCTTCCGCCACTTCTTCGGCCCTTCCCCCTTTGGCCAAGGGCAGCCCCAACGAGACCAAAAGCGGACCAGCCTCGGCTCGGGGGTGATCATCTCCAAGGACGGATACATTGTCACCAACAACCATGTCGTGGAAAATGCCGACACCATCAATGTGCGCCTGACCAACTTCGAGGAGTACGACGCGAAGGTCATCGGCCGCGACCCGAAATCAGACCTCGCCCTGCTCAAGATCGCACCAAAGAACGGCTTGCCCGTTACAGCCTTCGGGGATTCGGACAAACTGCGGGTGGGCGACTGGGTCATGGCCATCGGCAACCCCTTCGGCTTTGAACAGACCGTGACCGCCGGGATTGTCAGCGGCAAGGGCCGTTCCCTGGGCAGCGGCCCCTATGAAAACTTCATCCAGACCGATGCCTCCATCAATCCCGGCAATTCCGGGGGGCCGCTCTTCAATCTCAAGGGCGAGATGGTCGGGATCAACTCCGCCATCTATAGTCGTAGCGGCGGCAACATCGGCATCGGCTTTGCCATCCCAGCCAACATGGCGAAGAATGTCATCAACCAACTCAAGGAACATGGCGCGGTGGTGCGCGGCTGGCTTGGGGTAATGATCCAACCCGTCACCCCGGAGCTTGCGGCCCAGTTCAAGATGGAGCGGCCCATCGGCGCCCTGGTGGGCGAGGTCACCCCTGGCAGCCCTGCGGACAAGGCCGGCATCAAGCCCGGCGATGTCATCGTCGCATTCAACGGCACGGAAATCTCCCAGGTGAGCATGCTGCCCAACCTGGTGGCGGAAACCACGGTGGGAAGCAAGGCGGAAGTCACCCTCTTTCGGAAAGGCGCGCTGAAAAAACTCCCCATTGTCATTGCCAAACTCAACGAAGAACAGGCAGCTGCGAGCGAACCGGCGGAAAACCTCAACAAACGCCTGGGCCTGGGGGTGCAGGATCTTACCCCGGAGATTGCCGCAGCCCTTAACCTTACCGATAAGCAGGGGGTTCTGATCACCGCGGTTGAGCCGGACTCCCCGGCGGCGGAAGCAGGACTGCGCAAAGGAGATTTGATCCTTGAATTCAACCAGAGGCCTGTCCGGGATGTGAAGGCCTTCCTCAACGAAATCAAGGGAGTAAAGGCAAAAGCAACGGTGTCCTTTTTTATCAAGCGAGAAGGCCGCACCAGATTTTTTGGATTGAAACTCAAGTAACCAACACGAGGAATAAAAATGAAAAGTATGCATGGTTTCGGAAAACGTCTGGGCTGCCTTGCCGCCCTGCTGGGCATGTTCAGCCTGGCCACTGGCTGCACCTATCAGGACCGGGTTGCCCCGCTCAACCTGCCGGACGCCAAGAATGGCGGCATTGTGGTGGGCGATGGCGTCAAGATCTCCGCCCTGGCTTTCAACGACGATGATGCGGCCAAACAGGCCTTCGGCTTTGGCGCACGCAATGCCGGCCTGCTGCCCGTGCAGCTCACCCTGCAAAACGACAGCCCGGACAAGGTAAAGATCAACCCCGAACAAACCTTTCTCATCGATAACAACAACAGGGCCTGGCCGATTCTCACCCTGGAGAAAACCTACCAGCGGACCTCAGGGCATGTGGATCTTGGGGAAACAGCCAAAGGCGCTGGCAAACCTGCTCTGCTCATGGGCGCAGCCGGCGCCCTGGCCGGACTGGCCGTAGGGGTGGTCACCGGCAAGAATGTCGGCGAGGCAATGGGAACCGGGGCCGTACTGGGTGCTGCGGGCGGAGCGATTGTCGGGGGAGCCAAGAGCTACAGCGAAAGCGGAGACAAAATCAAGGATGATCTTGCGTCCAAAAGCCTGCGGAATCAAACGATCCTGCCGCACCAGATCGCTTACGGCGTTCTCTTCTTTCCTGGGATGCCGGGCGAGGAAGCAGACGGGGTGAAAGAGCTGCGGCTCTCCGTGACCATCGGCAACACGCCGCAGGTGGTCGTGCTCTTTCCCGCACTCAGGTAATTTCAGCGATTGGCTGACAAACAAAGCGCGGCGGCATCCGCCGCCGCGACCTGAGCAATAGCCGCCCGGACCTTGGCGATGTCCTTGCGTCCGGGCGCACTCTCCACCCCGGAATTGAGATCCACGGCAAAGGGCCGCGCCTGCCTGACCGCCTCGCCCACGTTCTCAGGGGTGAGGCCGCCCGCCAGGACAACCGGGCGGGAAGGCGACAATCTCTCCAGTAGGCCCCAATCAAAGGTCTGTCCGGTGCCACCGGCTGCCTTTTCGTGAAAGGTGTCAAACAAAAACCCGGAAACCACCTCGGCATAGGGAGCCAGATCCGCCGAGGTCAAGGATTCCCGCACCCGAAAAACCTTCATCACCCGACAGGCGATTTCCGCACAGTACGCAGGGGACTCTGCCCCGTGCAACTGAACCTTGCTCAGGCCGCAGTAGCGGGCAATCTCGTTCACCGCCGCAGTTTCCTGATCGACAAAAACCCCCACCGCATCGACAAAGGGCGGCAGGCTTTTCACAATCTCCCGAGCCCGTTCCGGGTCAATGTACCTGGGGCTTTGCTTAACAAAAATCAGACCGATGGCATCCACCCCGGCGGCCACCACTTCGGCGACCTCGGCCATCTCCCGCATCCCGCAGACCTTGATCCGCGTTCTGGCGTGCATGCCCTTCATCCTTGTTCCCCGCCGACCAACGTCCGCAGAGCCTCGGCTGGGTCCGTAGCCCGCATCAGGGTTTCCCCGACCAGCGCCGCCCGAATCCCATGCTCTGCAAGCCGCAGCATATCCTGATGGTCACGGATTCCTGATTCGCTCACCAGGGGAATCTCTTTCGGAATCATCTTCTGCAAGCGGAAGGTGGTGTTCAGGTCCATGGAAAAATCGCGCAGATCGCGGTTATTGACCCCGATCAGGCGGCTCCCCGCAGCCACGGCCTTTTCAACCTCGGCCTCGTCATGCACCTCCACCAGGGCATCCATGCCAAGCTCGGAGGCCAGAGCCTGATACTCTTCTATCTGACTGGTCTCCAAAATGGCGGCGATCAGCAAAATCGCGTCGGCGCCGTAGGCCCGCGCCTCCCGAATCTGTAGGGGATCGATGATGAAATCCTTGCGCAAAACCGGCAGCGCAACCGCCGCCCGCACCGCAGGGATATAGGCAAGCGAGCCCTGAAAAAAATCCACATCGGTAAGCACCGACAAAGCCTGGGCCCCGCCAGCCTGATAGCTGCGGGCAATGGCCACCGGATCGAAATCAGGCCGGATCACACCTTTGGACGGAGAAGCCTTCTTGGCCTCGGCAATGACGGCCACCCCGGCACAGTCGATGAGCGCCCGGATAAAACCGCGCGGCGGCGGAATCTCAAGATCGGGGGTGGTAACGCCTCTGGCCTTGAGGGCTGCAACCTCTTCTTTTTTTCGGGCTACGATGGTATCGAGGATCATGGTTTTTTCACCGACTTGGAAAAAGCAACCAGCGCCTCAACCTTATTGAGCGCGGCCCCGCTGGCCACAACCTCGCGGGCCAGGGCCACGCCTGCGGCCAAATCATCGCTACGCCCGGCAGCCATCAGGGCAGCACCGGCATTGAGCAGAACCATATCCAGACAGGGTCCTGCCTTGCCGCTCAACACGGAACGCAACTGCGCCGCAGCCTCGCTTGCGGTTGTCCCCCCTTTGATCTCAGCCAGGCTGGCCGTGGCCATGCCCAGCTCCGAGGGATGGATGCTATATGTTGTCAATGCGCCGTTGGCCCAGTCGGATACCCTGGTAGTACCGGTAATGGTGATCTCATCAAGATTGCCCTCGCCGCACACCACCAGGGCACGCCGGGTGCCAAGCCTGCCCAGCACCTTGGCCAGGGTTTCGGTCAAGGAGGGATCATACACCCCCAGAACCTGGACATTGGCACCGGCAGGGTTGGTCAGGGGGCCGAGGATATTGAAGATCGTCCTGATCCCGATCTCACGGCGCGGGCCAATGGCATGCTTCATCGCTCCATGGAGCGCTGGGGCAAACATGAAGCCTATGCCGATCTCCCGGATGGATTGGCCGATCTGCTCAGCGCTCAAGCTCAGGTCCACCCCCAGGGCCTCCAAAACATCGGCGCTGCCGCAATGGCTGGAAACGGAACGGTTGCCGTGCTTGGCCACCGGAATCCCGGCTGCGGCCACGACAAAGGCAGTGGTGGTGGAAACATTGAAGGTGCCGGAGGCATCACCCCCGGTGCCACAGGTATCGACAAGAATATCGTCTTCACCAACCGCCTGCACCTTGGTGGCCTTGGCCCGCATCACCCTGGCCGCGCCGGTGATCTCATCCACGGTTTCGCCCTTGATCCGCAGGGCGGTGATAAAGGCGCCGATCTGGGCCTGGGTAGCCTCGCCGCCCATAATTGTCTCCATCACCCCGACCATCTCCGCTTCGCTCAGGTCGGTGCCCGCCACTACTTTGGCAATGGCCGCTTTCATCATGGCAACATCTCCTTGCGCTGCTTGGCGAGGATTTCCGGATAGGCCGGATCAATGAAGTTTTTCAGCAACTGCACCCCGGCCGGAGTCATGATGGA
>CAYTVV010000110.1:0-6824 GCA_964441875.1 uncultured Desulfurivibrio sp. | reverse complement strand
CTCCCGCCGTGCCGGGCGACTATTTTTTCGCAGGTTGCCAGGCCGATGCCGGTTCCTTCATATTCATGCCGACCACGCAGGCGGACGAAGGGCTGAAAAATCCGTTCCGCGTATTTTTCCTCAAAGCCGATGCCGTTGTCCTGCACCGTGATTTCGTAAATTTTGCCCGGCAGCTTTCTGCCCTTCACCTCCACCACCGGGGGCAAATCTGCCTGCCGGTACTTCAGGGCGTTGGCAATGAGATTCTGAAAAAGCTGGCGGAGCTGGGATCTGTCGCCCTCTATGGCCGCAAGAGTGCCCACTCCGACATTTCCCTGCGCCTGCCTGATCCTCTCTTCAAAATCGCCCATCACCTCCCGCAGGAGATCATCCAGCACAACCACCCCGAAAGGCCGCTCGCAGCTACGCACCTTGGAGAGCTGCAAGATATCATCCACCAGCTCCTGCAACTGCCGGGCGGCTTTGAGAATCCGCCCGAAATATTCGCCCGCCTTGCCCTCGAATTTCTCCGGCCATCTGGCCAGCAGGCGCTCGGCAAAGGCGACGATCAGCAGGAGCGGCTCTTTCATATCATGGGAGGCCACATGGGCGAACTGCTCCAGCTCGGCATTGGAACGCCTCAGGCTTGCCGTCAGCCGCTCCAGTTCCTGCTGCGCCTGCTGACGTTCGGCCACCTCCAGCAGGAGTTGGGCATTGACGGCCTTTACCTCCTGCGCCCGTTCATCAACCAGATCCTCGAGCCAGTCCCGATACTCCTGGAGTTCCTTTTCCATTTTCTGAAGCCGGGTGATATCGGCAAAGACCCCGTTGGCATAATCCCCGATAGCCCTGGCCCGGTCATGGACCCACAACCATTTCCCATTTTTATGGCGCAGACGATAACGGAGGGAAAATTCCCTGCCCTTGGCAAAAAGCTGCCCGTATCGCCTTCGGACCTCTTCGATATCCTCGGGATGCACACGGCTGAACCAGCTCTGACCAAGGAGTTCCCCCGGCTCGTAACCACAGATTCTTCGGACATTGGGACTGACATAAATCAGGTTGCCCTCCGCGTCCGCCCGCCAGGTAACATCCGGCACATTTTCCACCAGGCTGCGGAACTGCTCTTCGCTTTCCCTTAAGGCCTGCGCTATCCGCCTTTGCGCACTGACATCCTGCAAGATGACAATGCCGCCAGGAACGCCGCGCACCCGACCCAGCGAAGAGCCGCTTATCAAAACCGTCCGAATCTCCCCGGCAACCGTGAGGGCAATCTCGATATTGGCAAATGACCCATGCTCGGCCAGGTTTTTCTCAAGCAAGCAGGCTTTGCAGGCCTCCGGCCCGAATAACAGGGCGCATGGCTTGCCAAGCAGCGTCTCACCCCGCGCCTTGAAAAAATCCGCGAAAGCGGCATTTACATCGAGCAGGCATCCCTGCTGATCAACAATGCAGGCAGGCTCGGCCATCCGGTGAAAGATGACCGCATAACGCTTTTTTTCATTGAGGATAAAGAGTTTCGCCTCGCGGAGCCTGTGCTGGGCCGCGCTGGCCTCCTCCTTGAGCCACTGGCTGGCGGCTGCGGTTTCCAGGCAGTCAAAAAATAAGGCGCAGCCAGGCTGGAGTTGGACAGGCAGGGCCGGGTCATTGAGCACGGTCCGGCGGAGGCATTTTAAAAATGAGAAGAAGGCGGCAAAGGGCAAGGCCTCTTGCCGGAAGAGCTGGACCGCTTCACGGCCAAATGCGTCGGGGATATTCCGAGAAAGAGGATCGGCGGCGGCAGGGCTCTCCGGCTCTGGGGCTTGGAGACTCTCAGGTGTTTGAAGAAAATCGGCAAGGCCTTCCGCCAGGCGGGAGACAAAAAGACGCCAGGCTTCGTCCTGCAAGGCAAGGTGCTGGGCATATCCGGCCTGGTCGGCCGCAGCAGCGTTAGCGGCGAGGATAAAAGCATCACTCAGCCCCTGACCATCAGGACGCCACAACCCAAGATTCTTGCCCGGCGGCTTGCCTTTAGCCATATTCCTTACGTTGCCGTTCCTTGAGGATAATCTTGATGGGGATGGAATCCAGCTTGAGCCCGGCCCGAAACTGGTTCAGCAGGTAGCGGAGATAGGAAAAATGCACCCCCTTGGGATAATTGGTAAAGACGATAAAGGTGGGCGGTTTGGAGGAAATCTGGGTCGTATAGTAGAACTTGAGGCGGCGGCCCTGGTGCATGGTCGGATTATGACCCTCCAGCGCTGCCTGCAAGATTCGGTTGAGCTTGCCGGTTGAAAAAGTGCCGCAATACTGCTTATAGATCTTCGCCACCGCAGGCAGCAACTGCTTCACCCCAGCGCCGGTGAGGGCGGAAATCTTGAGCACCGGGGCATATTCGACAAAACTCGTTGCCCGAGCAATCTCCTCCAGCAGCTGTTTCTGCCGCTTCGCATCCCCATGGAGCAGATCCCATTTGTTCACCAGGATCATACAGGCCCGGCCGCGTTCAAAGGCATAACCCAGCACCTTGGTGTCCTGCTCGGTGATCCCCTCTCCGGCGTCAATGAGGATCAACACCAAATCGCAGCGTTCCAGAGCGCCCAGGGCCTGGAGCACGCTGAACTTCTCCAGTTTTTCCTGCACCTTGCCCTTGCGCCTGATCCCCGCCGTATCGATGAGCAGATACGGCTGTTTGCCAACGGTAAGCAGGGTGTCCACCGAATCCCTGGTGGTGCCGGGGATATCCGAGACCACCATGCGCTCTTCGCCCAGCAGCCGGTTGATCAGGGAAGACTTGCCCACATTGGGCCGCCCCAGGCAGGCCAGGCTGATGGTATCCGGCGGAATATCCTCGGATTCGGGAAAAACCGGCAGGGTTTCGATCAGGGTCTCGAAAAACGGCTTAACCCCATAGCCGTGCGCCGCGGAAACCGGCCAGAGCCTGTCCACCCCAAGCTCGTAAAATTGGGGCAGCAACCGTTGCTCAAGCTCCGGGCTGTCCACCTTATTGACCAGAAAATGGACTGGTTTTTTGGTCCGCCGCAGATAATCGGCCACCTCGTAATCTTCCGGCAGCACCCCCTCCTTGCCGTCAAGCAGAAAAAGGATCACGTCCGCCTCCCGCATGGCCTGCATGGTCTGCTCACGGATCAAGCCGGCCATCATCTCCCGGCCGTCGCCTTCAATGCCTCCGGTGTCAACGAGGATAAAGGTCCGCTCCTCCATGGTCACCTGTTCATAATGACGGTCACGGGTTACGCCGGGGGTGGGATCGACAATGGCCTTGCGGTGCTTGGCGAATCTATTGAAAAGGCTTGATTTGCCGACATTGGGTCGGCCGACCAGGGCAACTATGGGGTATCGGGTCTGCATAAGCGGTATGGGTTCCGTGTTGGTTATTGATGCACTCGCAACAACTCAAAAAACGTTGCATTCCGTCATTCCGGCGCAGGCCGGAATCCAGTTTTTCCGGAGAGTTGCAGCAAGGCTGGACCCCGGCCTTCGCCGGGGTGACGCATTTTATTTACTAAGGAAATCTCCCGCCTGCTCCACCACCGCGCGCAGGCAGGGAAAATCCCGACCCTGCGGCGCGGCCAGGTGTTCATGAAGGGTGGTGGCAGCGGGTGTGATGAACTGCCGAAAAAACTGTTTCCCCCGGTTTTTCGAGAGAAAAGCAAAAGCCCCCAGAATCTGTAGGTTACGCTGGAGGGCCATGTAGTAATATCCCTCAAGGAACCGTCCCCGGTCAAGGGGAATATGAACGGCAAGGGCATCCAGGTAGCAACCGAGGAGGGCCTGCTGCCGGTCTGATGACAAACCGACATAGGGATCGATGAGCAGGGAGGCGGGATCATACCCCAACGGCCCCAGTCTGGCACCCTGAAAATCAATAATTCTGATTTTTCCCTCACATACCATGAGGTTGCGCGACTGAAAATCCCGGTGCAAAATGAAATCGGCTGGTTCCTGCATGGCCCGATCCGCCAGAAAGACAAACTCCTGACCAAGCCCTTGGGGCAAACCGCTCATCCCCAGAAAATCCTCGCACAGGGCCTTCCGGAAATAGCCGGACTCCCTTGCCAGCATGAGTTCTCGGTCATACCGGGGGGTATCCCAACACCATTCCGGCTGAAAGCCAAGGCGCGTTTCGGTCTGCAAATGGGCCAGGGCAGCCAGGGCCTGCCGATAATAGGTGTCCACCTCCGGCGCCTGCGCACCATACTGGAGAACCAGATCATGGAGTTTGGTGTCGCCCAAATCCTCGCAGAGAATAAGGCCGCAGTCCTCGGCAAAGCCATAAATCCGCGGCACCGCTGCCCCACACCTAAAAAAATGCTGTCCTATTAAATAGGCGGCTCGGGCCTCGGCCATGCCTTGGGGCTGACTGGCGCTCGGCAAAATCGCCAACAGGGAAAGATCGCCCACGGCAAGCCGGTAAAACTGCCGGTCAGAGCCATCCCCGGCCATCCTGTCCGCCACCTGAATCTCCGGGGAAAACCCCTGCGCAGTCAGTAGTCTACCCAGGGCCTGCCTGTGCTGATCCGTAAACACTTTAATCCCCCTCCATGATGATACTGTCGGTCACGATGCTGCCGGGGGCGACCCTGGCCCCATCCCAGACCACCACCCGCGTAAGGCTGGCC
Organism: uncultured Desulfurivibrio sp.; assembly: GCA_964441875.1. GTDB lineage: Bacteria > Desulfobacterota > Desulfobulbia > Desulfobulbales > Desulfurivibrionaceae > Thiovibrio. Next base: position 2,223 of record CAYTVV010000110.1, on the reverse strand, counting down.
CCTTCGCCGATGCTTGCCCCATGCCCGATGGCAACCCAGTCCTGAAACAAGACCCCCGCTCCGATGGCGGCATCTTTTCCAAGATAAAAAGGCCTGCCCCCACAATCAGAGGGAAATCCGGGCAAACGCCCGTTCAGGAGAATATCCTCGTGGAGCTTCAGGTAATCCGCCGGGGTGCCCATGTCGGTCCAGAAATGGCCAGAGACCACCAGGGCCTGGATAGTGCCTCCGCTTTTGAGCAACTCGGCATAACAATCAATGCTGTTATAAAAAACACCCACTGGGATCAGGGACAACACTGCCGGATTGATGACCTGCACCCCGGTGAAGGCCAGGAGACGCTCCCCCTCTCCTGCTGCCCCGGAAAAACCCACGATCCTGCCCTCGCCATTGACCCGGACATTGTTGAAACGCGGGCAATCGTGCAGCACCATGGTCACATCCGAGCCGGAGACACAGTGGGCCCGATAGGCCGCAGCCAGATCCAGATCATGGACAATATCGCCATTGACCGCAAGAAAAGGGGCATCGCCAAAATGGCTTTGCGCCAGACGCAGGCCACCCCCGGTTCCCAGCTCCATATCTTCCATCTGGACGTGAACATCCCCTTGCCCCTGAAGCATGGCTCTGATCTGCTCCCGAAGATGATGGGCATTGACCACGATCCCCTCGGCCCCGCTCCGACGGAGCTGGGCCAGGGTATGGGTCAGAAGGGGGGTGTCAAGCACTGGGAACAGGGGTTTGGGGCGTTTCAGGGAATAGGGCCGCAGGCGGGTACCGAGGCCCGCAGCCAGAACCATGGCTTTCATGAGAAGTATATTCCTGATGTCTGAGTATCGGTAACAAAAAGATAGATCTGCAAGTAACTGCTCAGCAGCGCCGCTTCGCTGCTGCCACAGATGCGCGGAAGAGGCTGCGAAGTGTGCTGTTGCACATGAGCAGGCCGATGACAGCTAAGCGAGCGCATAGCGAGACTGCGAAGCAGATGTGGTGCTGCTGAGCAGTTACTACAACGACAGAGTTCCGTCCGCCAACTCCTCCACCCCGACCACGACAATCCCAGCCCGGTTGGCCATATCGATCACGGCCTCCCGATCAAAGAGCAGGGCCTGGCCGGTTTCCACCGCCAGGACAGCAGCCTTGACCGCAGACATGGTCTCAATGGTTTTTCCGCCGATGGCCGGCAGGTCGAAACGAAAATCCTGCTTGGGCTTTTTCACCTTGACGACCACGGTCTTCTCTTTGCCCAGGGCGCCGCCCCGGGTGATGGCGGCATCCGTCCCCTCAATGGCTTCCACCGCCAGCACGGTACGGTTTCGGATCACAACGCACTGTCCGATATCAAGAGCGCCGATGGCCCTGGCGGTCTGCCAGCCGAAACGGATGTCCTCCAGCTGTTCGGCAGAGGGCTTTTTCTTGGTAAGCACTCCTTTGGGAAAGAGCAGCTCCTTGAGGTAGAGGGTGGATTCCAGAACATGGATACCCTCTTTTTCCAGGGCATCGGCCACGGCCCGCAGGATCGCATCGTCCTGCCGGATGTCTATTTTATTCCACAAGGTCAGACCCTTGAGGTCCGGCCAGACATCCTTGAAAATTCTGGTTTTGGTGATGTCGCCCAGAAAAACGGTTTCCGTAACCCCATGCTCCCGGAAAAAGCTGATAATCCGCCCGAGTTGGCCGAGCTTTACCCAGCAAAAACGGTCGGCGATGGTTTCGAGCTCGGGCCAGGACTCGCCCTGGTGCGCGACGATCACCACCTCGCGCCCCGCTTTTTTGGCCGCCTCGGCAAAGAGTTTGGGGAACTGGCCGCCGCCGGCGATGATGCCGATGCTATTCTTCGTCATCACCGGCCATGCGCACCGCCCCACGTTTCGAGGTGGCAAAGAAATTGACCAGCTTGGCAACCGGCGCACAATCGGGAATCTCCGCCAGGGTCTTGGCAAGCGCCTCCTGGAGCAGCAGGTCCGGGCTGCGGAAGATGATCTTGTAGGCCTGCCCCAGTTTCTTGATCTCCTCCGCGGTAAAGCCAGACCGCCGCAGGCCGATGCGGTTGATGCCGGTTACCCGCATCTGGTTGCGGATCCCGGCCATGATCACATAGGGCGGCACATCCTTGCTGAGCCCCGACATGCCGCCGATATAGGCATATTCGCCGATTCGGACAAACTGGTGCACGGCGGTAAGCCCGCCGATGATCACCCGGTCGGCGACCTCGACATGCCC
>CAYTVV010000109.1:0-7060 GCA_964441875.1 uncultured Desulfurivibrio sp. | reverse complement strand
GCTTGTCCGTGGGCACGACCTTGAGCAGGGCAGGCAGGAGGCGGCCCCCCATGTTTTTAACCTCGCTGAAATAAATGGTGCGGGCCAGGGCGTTGTCCTCGTCATAATAGGTGGCCAACAGGGGCAGATGACCCTGGGCCGTAACGGTCATGACGATTTTTCCCCAGACCACGGCGGCGTCCTGGCGCGGCTGTAGGGTGAATTCGATGATCTCCCGGCCGTCCTTTTTCCCCCGAAAGCTGATACGCGGGTCATAATCCTCGGAGAGCCGCGACTCCTTGACCAGATCGTCGTTGGTGAAATGACTGCCCATCCAGGAACTCATCATCATGCTGGAGGTGAGGCGGATGGTGCGATCGGTCTTGGGAAGATAGGTGTACATGGTGTTGCCGGTTTTCAGGCTGGCGGTATCTTTCTCCTTGAGCGGAGAGACGATGCGGACCAGGGATTTGTCCTTGCCCTTGGACCAGATCTCCATGCGCATGGTCCGGGTGTAGTTGGCGGTTTTCACCTCCATGCGCACCGTACCCTGGGAGCTGGTGGCGCGCCAGAGATCGTCGATCTCCAGAAGAATGGCGCGGGCCTCCAGCTGGTCTTGGGGCGGGGCGGAAGCAGCGGTCCCTGTCAGCCCAAAAATCCCCCCGCCCACAACCAACAGGGCCATAAAAATACAGGCTGAACAGGATGCCCGGCTCACAACAGGGTACCCGTATAGTTGAAGGTGCTGAGCCTGCGCCCTCCGCGCCCTGGCTGGCCGGACTGGCGGAAGGCAGCAACCAGTTCGTCGGGCTTGGGCCGCATGTGGGAAAGATCAACCACGGCAAAGGCGACACCTCGGGCGGCAAGCTCGGTGCTGTATGGCAAGAGGGAAAAAGGCAGATCGGCCACGGCCACGGTCTGGCCCCAGCACTGCTTGAGGACAATCACCTCGCCCTTGGGACTGACAAGGGGCTGGTCATATTTGAAAAACGGGGAGGCCAGCCGGGCGGTAAAGAGCGGGGGCTGGGCATAGATGGTCATGCCCATTGGCAGCGCGTTTTTATGGCCGAGAACATCGAAGAGGTTCTGCCGGTCGGTTTCAATGGCCAGCTGGGCATTGTTCAGCCCCAGTCCGGCCAGGGCCTGGACGCTCATGCTGTTCAAGACATTCAGGGTATAGTCGCCGAAAAGAAGCAGTCGCTCGGTCGGAGCCTGCACGATTCGGCCTTTTTTGCGGCCAGGAGATGGGCTTTCCGCTCCCGGCTCAGCCAGGGCCTGAGCCTCCGCCGCAAAAAGCAGGCGTTGGCCGATATGCCCGATCTGCCAGGTGTTGTAGCCGCTGCCGCGCAGATGCGCGATGGCCTCGCGGTAAAACAACAGATCAGCCTCCAGGATCACCGGCGGCAAGGCCCAGACCAGCCGCCGCCGATACAGGGTCAAGCGTTTTTGCTGTCGGGAGTATTGGGCAAAGGTCTGGCGGGACAGGGTGATGATGAGGCGCGACGGCGGGGTGGGGAGCTGCACCTTGAGCGATTCAAAATCATCGATCTTCAGCCACCATTCCAGGGGCAGCTGCACCTGGGGCACGCCCCGGCGACCGCCTTGGGTCTGAACCTGGACCTGGCCGCGGGCAGGCCGCGCCTCCCTGGTCTTGGCCGCAGTCGGCCTGTTGGCCGGCTTTCCCAAAAAATGGGCGACCTGGGCGAGCTTGCGGGGATCAACCAGATTGGCCACTTTTTTGCTGAACAACCCAGGCTGAATCGCCTTCTTGGCCCCCTGCTGACGGCGCTCGCCAAGGTCCACCTTGTAGAGGCTGTCGCCCCATTGCGCGCCCGGCGGCAGATCAAGCTGCACCTTGCTGCCTGCCGCAGCCTTATCCAGGGCCACCTTCCCCTGCCACAAACCTTTAAGGGTAAAGCCCTGCCGCTCGCCCGAGCCTTCCTGGTGGATGCGCAGCCGGTCGCCAACTTTAAGCGGTTCTTTCAGGGTCATTTGGGCGCGATTGGCAGTGACCTTCTCGATCTTGCCCAAAAACAGGCCGACATTGCCCGAGTGCTGCGGGGCGATGATGTCCGCCGGTTGGGCCTTTTTAAAATAACCAAACGAGGCCTTGCGGCCCATGGCCTGCTCCAACAACTCTTTCGCCTCGGCCAGCACCGCCGGGGTCGCAGGGTTATCAAGGGCCAGCCGATAGGCCTTGACCACCGAAGCCACATACTGGGGGCTGCGCATCCGCCCTTCGATCTTGAGCGAGCTGACCCCGGCCTGCCGCAGCTGGGGGATCAGCTCCAGCCCGGCCAGATCGTTCATCGAGAAGAGATAGCCCGCCGGTGCTCCAGAGCCACGGCCCTTGCTGCCCCAGGTATAACGCCTGCGGCAGGGCTGGACGCAACGGCCCCGCAGCCCGCTTTTTCCGCCAAGATAGCTGCTGAACAGGCACAGGCCGGAATAGGCGAAACAGAGAGCCCCGTGGACAAACACCTCAAGCTCCACCGGACATTGCTTGTGGATCTGGCCTATCTCGGCGAGGGTTGTCTCCCGGGCCAAAACCACCCGTTTGAAACCCATCTCGGAAAATTGCCTCACGTTGAGGGAATTGTGCGCCCCCATGAGGGTGCTGGCATGCAGGCGCAGGGAGGGGAAAAATTTGCGGGCCAGATAGGAGATGCCCAGATCCTGAATGATGAGGGCGTCGGCCTTGAGCGCTTCGAGCGCGGCCAGCTCCTCCACCGCCTTGGAGATCTCTTCTTCCTTCATCAGGCTGTTCATGGCCAGATAGACCTTGACCCGGTTCTTATGGGCATGATCGATCATGGCCGCCACCTCGGCCAGGGAGAAATGACGGGCCGAGGCCCTGGCGTTGAAGGCCGGGGCTCCGATGTAAATGGCGTCGGCTCCGCTCTCCACTGCCGCTTCAAAAGCCTCGATGGTGCCGGCCGGGGCAAGCAATTCCATGTTCCGTGCAGATTGTTTTTCCATGCCCCTACTGTACCAGATCGAGAGCCGATCCGCCTCTGGCAAAATCAACTGGCGCCCATGCTTTTTTCCGACCCCAGCCTACCCTGCGACTGCCTTTTACCCATTGACATCCCCGGCAGGATTCCCCATGATGTTGCTTGTTCAGGATGGTGCCAGGGGAAATAATCTGCTACGAGATCACAGGGACAGGAGAATGCCATGAAACGGATAACCATCGGGGTATACGCTCTGATACTCGCCTGCCTGCTGGCTGGCTGCGCCACAACCACCGGGACAACCACCCCGGACAAACGCAAAGCCATTCTCTCCATGCGCGACGAGGTACTGTCCGATCTGTACAAGGTGCATCCCCAGGCAAAAGCCGAGATTGCCAAAGCCCCTGGCTACGCAGTGTTCAATAACGCCGACATCAATGTGATCTTTGTCAGTGTCGGCGGCGGCCATGGGGTTGTCACCGACTCCAGGGCCAGCAAACCCGTGTTCATGAAGATGGGGGCCGCCGGAATTGGCTTGGGGCTTGGGGTTAAGGATTTTCGCGCTGTCTTTATCTTCCATGACCGAGAAACCATGACAAAATTCATCAACAGCGGCTGGGAATTCGGGGGGCATGCCGATGCCGCAGCCAAGGCCAGCGACAAAGGCGCGGCCGTGGGAGGCGAGGCGATGTTCGACGGGATAACCATCTATCAGTTGACCCAGAGCGGTCTGGCGCTCCAGGCCACGGTCAAGGGGACCAAATACTGGAAGGATGATGAGTTGAATTGAGCAAGGACTGAATTGAAAGGCTATCTCTCGCCGAACAGCGCCGTGCCCACCCGCACCAGGGTGGCGCCTTCCTCGATAGCCACCTCGAAATCACCGGACATGCCCATGGAGAGTTCCATTGGCCCATGCTGGCCAAGGAGGCCCTGAGCTACAAGGTTTTCCCCCAGCAGGCGAAGCTGGCGGAAACAGGATCGGCTTTCCTCCGGATTCTCGACAAAGGGCGGCATGGTCATGAGGCCTTGCAGTCTCAGATGCGGAAACTGTTGCAGCTCGCGGCACAGTTCTCCGGCCTCCTTGGGGGCAACCCCGGCCTTCTGCATCTCCCCGCCCACGTTGACCTGGACCAGAACGGGCATGGTCTTGCCCAGCTCCACGAGCCTGCTTTCCAGCGCCTTGGCCAGCTTGAGCCGGTCGATGGTTTCGATGCAGTCAAAAATCTCCGCCGCGATCCGGGCCTTGTTGCTCTGCAAGTGCCCGATGCAATGCCAAATCACACCCTGGCCAAGGGCTGCGACCTTATCCTCGGCCTCCTGCAAATAATTCTCGCCAAACATCCCCTGCCCGGCAGCCATGGCCTCACGGATTGCCGCAAGGGGTTGGTGCTTGCTCACCGCCACCAACCGCACCGATTGCGGATCGCGCCCGGCCCGCTCCGCCGCGGCCCGAATCCTGGCCCGGATTGTCTCGATATTGCCTGCAATCGTTCCCATCTGTCTCACCGTCCCTCCAGGCCGAAAAGCCGCACGGCATTGATGGTGGTCTGCCGGGCCACCTCCTCAAGGGAGACCCCTTTCAATTCCGCCACCTTCTGGGCAGTAAAAAGCATAAGCTGCGGCTCGTTGCGTTTCCCGCGCTTGGGCACCGGAGCAAGGAACGGTCCGTCCGTCTCAAGAACCAACGCGCTAAGAGGAATCTCACGCACCGCCTCATGGAGCATCTCGGCCTTGGCAAAGGTTACTACCCCTGGGATGGAGATATGAAAGCCCAGGGCCAGCACCCGCCGGGCAAAGGCGGCATCCCCGGAAAAGCAGTGCATCACCCCTCCGGCGGGAAACGGACCTGCGGCCTCAAGGATTTCCATGATATCGTCATGGGCCTCGCGGTCATGGACCACCAGGGGGAGTTGCAGTTCCTTGGCCAGGGCGACCTGCCGGGCAAAATGCTCTTTTTGCAGGGCGATTGGAGCATAATTTTTCACATAATCAAGGCCGATCTCGCCGTAGGCCACGACCTTTGCGTGGCGGCACAGGCCCTGTAACTCCGAATAAGCTTCCTCGCTGAGCTCCGTCACATTATGGGGATGCACCCCCACCGTGGCATAGATGCCTTGGTGCTGCTCGGCCAGGGCAATGGCCCGGCGCGAGCTTTCCAGATCGATGCCCACACTGATGATCTTGGTCACCCCTGCGGCCAAGGCCCGAGCCAACACCGCCTCAAAATCAGCTTCATACGCCGACATATCGAGATGACAATGGGTATCGATCAAAACTGCCCCGTTGCCTGGAACCGGCAGAGGGATCTCTATTTTTTGGGTTTTCTTTTCCATGGAAGCTTCCCTGGCCGCAGTTTCTAACAGTTGTAACTGCCCAGCAACACCACATCTGCTTCGCAGTCTCGCTGCGCTCGCTTAGCTGTCATCGACCTGCTCATGTGCAATAGCACACTTCGCAGACCTCTTGGTCGGCACTGCTGCCGACAATTGACACACGCATCTGTGGCGCTGCTGAACAGTTACATTCCGTGGTTTTTGTTCGATTTCGGTATCAATCTGGCATAGTTACTAACAGGTTTTTATTTCTTGCGCAATACAACCTGTCCGTGGAAACCGTTTGACAAACCATTGCCCAACCGGCTATAATTTTCTTGAAATTTCAGGGTGTTCCGAACAATTACACATCGATAATCCTTACAGCGCGACCCGCCCTCATCCCCATGCCTTCACCGATTCTTGAAGCTATCGAACAACGGCGCAGTATCCGAAACTTCACCGAGCAGACGGTGGACAGTAACACGCTCTATGAAATCATCCAGGCCGGGGTCTGGGCTCCTTCCGGCCTGAACAATCAACCCTGGCGGTTTGTCATTGTCACGGATGCGGCAATCCGCGCCCAGTTGGCCGAGCAGACCCATTACGGCCATATTATCCTTGCCGCACCTGCCCTGATCGCCGTATATCTTGACAGACAGGCCATGTATGACGATCTTAAAGACGCGCAATCAGCCGGGGCCTGCATCCAAAACATGCTGCTGGCCGCCGAAGCCCTTGACCTTGGCGCGGTCTGGCTCGGACAGATTCTGAAAAATAGGGAGAAAGTCGGCCAGATTCTTGAGCTGCCCGCGAATCTGGAGCTGATGGCAGTCATCGCCGTGGGTCACCCGAGCCGAGGCGATCAACAATCACAACGAAAACCATTGGCGGAATTCATCGTCAAAGAGTTATAACCGTATTGTGCTGTACACCATTACCCAGGAGGTTCCCCATGATTATGCCACGCAAACCGTTTCGCACCGTGTTCCTCTCAACCGTTCTAGCGCTCACCAGCCTTGTCGCCCTCAGCGGCTGCGCCGAATTGGGCCTGGGCGGAGGCAGCAGCGATAAAGGGGCTTCCGCGGACCCTTTCGCCACCACTGCTCCTGCTTCTTCTATGGAACAACCTTATCGGGCCAATGAATTTTCCGACATTCTGATTCCCAGCGAGTTCAGTTGGGACCGAGAAAAAAGCATGATTGTCCGGACCGACTCCTATGTCGGCGGGGTGTTGCAATACACCGGCCGGGTGGACATCACCTCGGCTGCCGATTTCTTCAGCAACAACATGCCCAGAAATGGTTGGAAGCTCGCGGGCTCAACCAAGTACAAAAACATCTTGCTCGCTTTCATCAAACCGAACAAGACCTGTACCATTGTCCTGTCCGAGGACAAACTGCTCATGCGCACGGAGATTGCCATTTATGTCGCCGAAGACACCTCCGCGGGACAAGCAGGCGGCTCCAAGTCAAGCAACCCCTTCGGCTCTGGGATGTAAGGATCAGGCGGCGCGAATCCCATGTCTCTTCTAACCGATAAAAAGATTCTTTTAGGGATTACCGGCAGCATCGCCGCCTACAAGGTGGCGGACTGGGTTCGCGCCCTGCGCCGAGAAGGCTGCCAAGTCACCGTGGTCATGACCGAATCCGCCTGCCGGTTCATCAGCCCCCTGACCATGGCGGCCCTTTCCGGCAATCCGGTGCACACCGGCATGTTCAGCGCCGAGGCGCCGGAGACCATCCCGCACATCAGCCTGGCCAGGGAGCACGATCTGCTGGTCATTGCCCCGGCCTCGGCCCAGACCATCGC
>CAYTVV010000108.1:0-7060 GCA_964441875.1 uncultured Desulfurivibrio sp. | reverse complement strand
AACTTAAATTGATGAAAATCACCGAGCTGACCAAGCTCGCCAAGGATTACCGCATTGAGGAATACAGCGCCATGCGCAAGCAGGAGATGATTTTTGCCATCCTACAGGCCGCTGGCGGGCAGGCCGAGAAAAACGGCGAAAATTGGGGCAGCGGCGTGCTTGAGGTGCTGCCCGATGGCTTTGGGTTTCTGCGGGCGCCCTATTACAATTATCTGCCCGGTCCCGATGACATCTATGTCTCACCCTCCCAGATCCGGCGGCTCAATCTCCGCACCGGTGATACCATTGAGGGGCCGGTCCGCACGCCCAAGGAAGGCGAGCGCTACTTCGCCCTGCTCAAGGTTGACAGCGTCAACTTCGACCCGCCGGAAAAGGCTCGGGACAAAACGCTGTTTTCCAATCTTACCCCGTTGCATCCCCAGGAGCGCATCAAGCTTGAGCGGGAGCCGGACAACTACTCCATGCGGATCATGGACATCATGTCTCCCATCGGCAAGGGTCAGCGTGGCTTGATCGTCGCTCCGCCCAGAACCGGCAAGACCGTGTTGATCAAGGATATCGCCAACAGCATCACCAAGAACCACAAAGAGATCATCCTCATCGTTTTGTTGATCGACGAGCGGCCCGAAGAAGTCACCGACATGGCGAGGGGGGTCGACGCCGAGGTGATCAGCTCCACCTTTGATGAGCCGCCCCAGCGCCATATCCAGGTGGCCGAGATGGTGCTGGACAAGGCCCGCCGGCTGGTAGAGCATAAGAAGGATGTGGTGATTCTGCTGGACAGCATTACCCGTCTAGCCCGGGCCTACAACACGGTGGTGCCGCCCAGCGGCAAGATTCTTTCCGGCGGCGTCGATTCCAACGCCCTGCACCGGCCGAAGCGGTTTTTCGGCGCGGCGCGGAATATCGAAGAGGGCGGCAGTCTGACCATTCTTGCCTCTGCCCTGATCGAAACCGGCAGCCGGATGGATGAGGTTATTTTCGAGGAGTTCAAGGGCACCGGCAACATGGAGCTTGTGCTCGACCGGAAGATCGCGGATCGGAGAATCTTCCCCGCCATCGATATGGCCAAATCTGGAACCCGGAAGGAAGAGCTGTTGCTCACCGCGGAAGAGTTGAACAAGGTCTGGATTTTACGAAAACTCCTGGGTTCCATGAACCCCATCGATGCCATGGAGTTTTTCCGGGACAAGATGAAGGGGACACGCTCCAATGCCGAATTTTTTGAATCCATGAAGGGTGGTTGATTTTTGTAAGTCCACAATTCCGGCTTGCAAAAAAAAGAATATAACGATATAGTTCACCGTTTTTGGGTCGTCTGGTGAAAAAATGAGCCCGTCTGGGCTGTGTATAATGGTTTTTTGTTAATTTAATGGAGGATTCTGGCCATGAAAGAAGGTGTACATCCCGAATATCATAAAATCGATGCCGTCTGTGCCTGCGGCAATGCAGTTGAACTTGGTTCGGTTCTTTCTGTAATAAAAGTGGAAATCTGTTCAGCCTGCCATCCGTTTTTCACCGGCAAGCAAAAGCTGATTGACTCTGCTGGCCGAATTGAGAAGTTCAACAAGAAATACGGTAAGCAGCAAGCAGCCGAATAAGAATTTTTTTTGTCTGTTGATAACGCCTTTGGACCATTCCTGTAAAGGGAGATGGCTCAGGGGCGTTCCTATTTTGGCGAGATGATCATGTTTGCCCAACTTGAAAATGTTGCAGAACGCAAGCTGGCTCTTGAGGCCAGACTTTCAGAGCCACAGCTGGCAAGTGATCAAGCCGAGTTTCGCCGGGTTGCTAAAGAGCATGCCCATCTGGCAAAACTTGATGATCTGTACAGCAACTATAAGAAGGTGAACAAGGAAATCGCGGAGAATCGTCTTCTGCTTCAGGACGAGGATGACAGCGAGCTCCGGGAGCTTGTCCGGGCTGATCTTGCAGAGCTGGAAATCAGTCAGGAAGAATTGATCAAGGCGCTTCGGGTTGCCCTGCTCCCCAAGGACCCCAACGATGATAAAAATACCCTTCTCGAGATCAGGGCCGGCACCGGCGGGGACGAGGCCGCCCTGTTTGTCAGCGATCTGTTCAGGATGTACAGCCGATATGCCGAGTTGCAGGGATGGAAGGTCGAGGTAATGACCAGCAATCCCACGGGGATCGGGGGATTCAAGGAAATCATCGCCCTGATCAGCGGCGAGCACGTCTATAGTAAATTAAAATATGAATCCGGGGCTCATCGTGTCCAGCGTGTTCCCGAGACCGAAACCCAGGGGCGGATCCATACCTCCGCCGTTACCGTGGCGGTTATGCCCGAGGCGGAAGAGGTTGAGGTTGATATCAGCCCGAATGAATTGCGGTTCGATGTCTACCGTTCCACCGGTTCAGGCGGGCAGAGCGTCAATACCACCGATTCTGCGGTGCGGGTTACCCATTTGCCCACCGGGCTGGTGGTGACCTGTCAGGATGAAAAATCCCAGCACAAGAACAAGGCCAAGGCCTTGCAAGTTCTCCGCGCCCGGCTTCTCGACAAGATGCAGCGCGAACAGGACGAGAAGATGTCCGCGGACCGCAAGAGCCAGGTGGGCAGCGGCGACCGGAGCGAGCGTATCCGAACCTATAATTTCCCGCAGGGCAGGGTCAGCGATCATCGGATCAATCTTACCCTGTACCAGCTTGATGAAATCCTTACGGGAAAACTTGACGACATCATCGACCCCCTCATTGTCCATTTCCAGTCGGAAGCCTTGCAGATCATGCAATAACGCGTGCCCCGTGGATGCGGTCTTCCGCTTTCTTCCCTGGCAGGAAATCCGCCCATGATTCTCAAACAGCTATATCTTGAGAGCGTCCAACGGCTTGCCGATGCCGGCGTAGCAGAGCCGGAAGTCGAAGCCGCGCTTTTGCTGGGGCATGTCCTGAGTTATTCCCGAACCCAGTTTTTTCTTGCCCTGGAGCAGGAAATCTCCCCGCAATATATTTCTCTTTTTAATCAGCTTCTTTCTCGGCGTCTCACTAGGGAACCATTGGCCTACATCACCGGTGAGCAGGAATTCTGGTCGCTGCCCTTCGCGGTTTCCCGCAAGGTTCTCATTCCCAGACCCGAGACCGAGGAGCTTTTGGAAAAGATTTTTGCCACGGTGCGACAAGTTGGCCTGCCGCCTGGGCCGGTACTGGATCTGGGCGTCGGCAGTGGCGCAATCACCGTTATTCTGGCCCGCGAACTTCCGGAACGGTTGGTGTTTGGGGTTGATCTTTCTCTGGCTGCCCTGGGAGTTGCCAGGGGTAATCTCGTTCGGCATCAGGTACAGTCAAGGGTTTTGTTACTGAACGCTGACTGGCTGACGGCCATCAATCAGGAAAAAAGGTTTGCCCTGGTTGTTTCCAATCCGCCCTACATCGCCACAACGGCCATGGACACCCTACAGCCGGAGGTGCGGGATTTCGAGCCGCATTGCGCCTTGATCGGCGGCGCTGACGGTCTCTCCGATATCCGTGCCTTGGCGGCACAAGTGCACCCGGTAATGCTGGCCGGCGGCCTGTTTTTCATGGAGATCGGTGCGGATCAGCAGGAGGCGGTGCTGAAAATCTTTTCTTCCTTTCCCGAATATGATAGGTTGCAGGTCCATCCTGATCTGGCTGGTTTGCCGCGCATTTTTCAGGCCCGTCGCTGCTGAGCCGTAAGCCGAATTTTCCCCGCGATTTTTTAATTAAGTGAGAACCTTATGGATAAGATAGTTATTGAAGGTGGATATCCCCTGCATGGTGAAATTCCGGTGAGCGGCGCCAAAAACGCGGCTCTGCCGCTGATGGCCGCCTGTCTGCTGAGCGCGGAACCGATCATCTTGCGCAATGTGCCGGATCTTCGGGATGTGAGGACTTTTCTTACCCTGCTGGAGTCTTTCGGGGTCAAGTGGCAGAAAGACGGCACGGTGCTGGTGCTTGATGCCTCAACGATCACTAGTTGCGAGGCGTCCTATGAGCTGGTGAAGACCATGCGGGCCTCGGTGCTCGTCTTAGGGCCGCTTCTGGCTCGGATGGGTACGGCCCGGGTTTCCCTGCCAGGGGGCTGCGCCATCGGCGCTCGTCCCATCAATTTTCATCTCCAGGGTCTGGAAAAACTCGGTTCCCAGAACGAATTGAGCCAGGGGTATGTCGAGGCCAAGGTCGAGGGAAGATTGCAGGGAGGCACCGTTTGTTTCGATATCCCTTCCGTCACCGGCACGGAGAATATCCTCATGGCCGCTACCCTGGCCGAGGGCGTCACCGTGATCAAGAACGCGGCCCGTGAGCCGGAGATCGGGAATCTTGTCGATCTGCTCATCGCCATGGGGGCGCGGATCAAGGGCAAGGATTCCGACACCCTGGTGGTTGAGGGAGTGAAGAAGCTGCACGGTGCCGAACAGGAGGTCATCCCCGACCGGATCGAGGCCGGGACCTATCTCATCGCGGTCGGCGCGGTTGGCGGCGAGGCCACGGTGACGCATTGCAACCCGCAGCATCTGCCCGCCCTGCTGGAAAAATTACGGGCGGCGGGGCTGTCGATTGAGGAGGACCGGGACCGTATCCATGTCGCCCGTAAGGGGCCTCTGAAGAGCGTTGATGTCAAAACCATGCCCTATCCCGGTTTCCCAACGGATCTCCAAGCCCAGATCATGGCGTTGATGACCTTGAGCGATGGCCTGAGCGTGATTGCCGAGACCATCTTCGAAAACCGTTTTATGCATGTGGCCGAACTGCACCGCATGGGAGCGGATATCAAGGTGGATGGCCACAGCGCCATCGTCACCGGCACAGGCCGGTTGAGCGGGGCACCGGTGATGGCCACGGATCTAAGGGCCAGTGCTTCCCTGGTGATCGCGGCCCTTGCCGCCGAGGGGGAAACCCATATTTCCCGGGTTTATCATCTGGACCGGGGTTATGACGATCTGGTCGGTAAACTCTCCGCGGCTGGGGCTCGGATCAGGCGCGAAAAAGAGTAAACGTGCAGCAGCACCGCATCTGCTTCGCAGTCTCGCTACGCTCGCTTAGCTGCCATCGGCCTGCTCATTGCGCTCGCACACTTCGCGGGCCTCTTCCGCGCATCTGCGGCAGCAGCGAAGCGGCGCTGCTGCATGTTTACATTGCAGAGATCGAGCCTATTTTGTTCTTGGTGAGTTGCGTTATTCCGGCAGGATAATGGTCACCGTGGTGCCTTCCCCTTCCTTGCTCGCGATTTTGATCGTGCCCCCGTGTTCGTCAATGATTTTGTAGACCATGGCCAATCCCAGACCGGTTCCCTCCGGCTTGGTCGTAAAATAAGGGTCCATGACCCGTTCCAGATTATCTTCCGTGATTCCGCAGCCCGTGTCCCGCACGCTTATTTCCACGGTGCCGGACCGGGCCCCTTCTCGCACCGCCACTCGTAATTCCCCGCCGTGCTCCATGGCCTGTAGGCTGTTGAGATAGAGGTTGAGCAGCACCTGGTTGAGGCGGTCCTTATCCAGGCGCACTTGGTGGCGCGTCAGGACGATTTCGTGGTGCACGGCAACGCCCAGTTCCTTGGCGTCACTCTGGATAAGCCTGAGGGATGCTTCGATAAACGGTTCGATTGCAACCTCGGCGATGCTCAGGGGGAGCGGGCGGGCGTAGGTGAGCAGCTCGGTGATGCTGCGGTTGAGACGCTCCACTTCGTTGATCAGCAGCCTGGCCGCCTCCCCCTCCTCACTTTCCTGAGGAAACCGGGAGCCAAGCAGGGTGGCAAAACCCTTGATGGAACTCAGCGGGTTTCTCACCTCGTGGGCAACCCCGGCCGCCATCTTGCCCAGGGCGACGAGCCGATCATGGCGGCGGACCAGGGCTTCGAGTTTTTTGATCTCCGAGATATCGTACATGAGCATGACCCTGCCGAGGGTATTGCCTTGACCATCGGTGATGGGTACGGAGCTGATATGCAGGTGATTGGGCGTTGGAGAATCCGGGGGCAGGAGAATCTCTTTGTCGATGATCTCCCCATCATGTTCTCCAAGGGCAATGAGTTGTTGGATCTGCGGCAGGACGGTTGCCTGAAGATGGCCAATGGTCTGTTCTTGGGTTTTTCCGGTGAATTTTGCCGCGGCGCTGTTGAAGGTCTGGATGTGTCCTTCGGCATTGGTTGCGATGATCCCCACAGGCAGGCGGGAAATAAGCAGGTCGGTAAAGGCCCGCATATTCATGAGGGTTTTTTGGGACGATCGGTAGCTTTGCGCGGTGAGCAAGGCGATCCAGCCGCCAATGGCCACCAGCAGCATGGCGATGGACATGTAGAGCATGTGGTAGCGGTCTTGTTGGATGATCGTATCCTGTTCCGTCATGTCAAGGCCGACGACAATGGAGAGCTTGTCTCCGGGCAGCCAGGTGTCCTTGCCTGGCACGGATTGGCAGGCCGCCGCCGGGGCTTGCCAATCTTCCCTGGCGGGGTTGTCCGGTTTTCCTGCCTGCTGCATTGCCTGCATGTGTCGCTTGAAGAAATAACCGCGTCCGCGCATGAATGGTTTGAATGGCGCGACAATTTCAAAGATCTTTTGGTTCGTGCCCTGGGCGTTGATGATCTGGTATTTGCCGATGGGGGCAAGCTCGGTGTCAGCAAGCAGGGGATGGTCGAGTTCGGTGCCCACCAGGCTAGGCGTACTGTGCGCCACGATCTTGCCGGTGCTGTCGGCAACGGCGATATAGAGAATGCTCGATTCGCCTGCGGCCTGTTCGATCAGGTGTTGGAATTGTTGGGCGTTGGGAGCGCCCATCATCATTGAGGCCCTGGTGCCTGCGCCGATAAAGCGGATAATGGCCTGGCCCTTGTTGAAAAGGCTTTCGGTCATGATCCGCTGTTCCCGTTGCAGGTTGTTGGCCGCGAAGAAAAAAACAATGGCAATGAGCATGCCGATGGCGGTGGCGAGAATCCAGGGGGAGGCATAGGCAAAAGGGGAGGTAACTATTTTGGTCTTCTTTTTCATGAGGCCTTATCCAGGGGGAAAATTTCTGTGGGCATGGAAAATATGCTCGTCTCTATGAAACCATTATTATGCTGCACAAGCAATTATTGTTCCTTGTC
>CAYTVV010000107.1:0-7073 GCA_964441875.1 uncultured Desulfurivibrio sp. | reverse complement strand
GCGATGTCGAACTGATCCGGGCCGTGAAGGCCTGTCTGCAAAAGGCCAACATCCCTATCTTCTTGGTTGTGGACGAGAACCAGCTTCAGGTTGAGCTGGACTGGGACAATTATCCGGTGGACGACATCATCACCCGGCCTTTTACCCCCGAGGTCTTGCTTACCCGGATTCGCCTGGCCGAATCCCGCATGATTCGGGCCTTTGACAACAATCCCCTCAGCCGCCTTCCCGGCAATACTTCGATCATTCGCGCCATCCAGCGGGTGCTTGGCGAGGCGGATGGCTATGCGGTCTGCTATGTGGATATCGATAATTTTAAGCCCTATAACGACCGGTATGGTTTTACCCGTGGCGATGAAGTGATTCTCATGGTGGCCAGGGTCATGGTTAATGTTGTGGACGAGCTTGCCCGGAAAGGCAGTTTCGTCGGGCATATCGGCGGGGATGATTTTGTTTTCATCGTTCGGGAAGAGATGGTGGAGGCAGTGTGCAAAAAGATTCTGGCCAATTTCGATCTGGTGCGGAACATGTTTTTGAGCGCCGAAGACATCGCGGTTGGCGAATTTGTCGGACGCGACCGTCAGGACCGCGAGACGCGTTTCGGGCTTTTGAGTCTTTCCATCGCAGCGGTAACAACCGGTGGCGGCAGATACACGCATTATGGCGAGGTTTCTTCTATTGCTTCCCAGCTTAAGCATTGTGTGAAAAAACTGGATGGCAGCAATTATCTGATTGACCGGCGGGATATGTAGCAGCCGATTTGCTGTATGCAGGAAGGTGACGGCGGACTGAAGCCGTATACAGATGAGACGTGCAGCACCTGTGCCGAATTTGGATGCAGGTGCTTTTTTTTGTGCTGATCCTTGTCGGTTGATGATGCAGAAAACCTGGGGCAGAAACAGCTCTGCAATGACAAGCAGGAGTATGGGCGGTAATTGTGCCTGCTTGGTGTTATCTTGAAAAAACTTGCTTTGATGTTTGTTTTGCGCTACGTATGAATCTATATGTTGTTTACTTGTAACGATCAATGGTGGAGGGTTTAGATATGGGAAAATCGCTTGTTGAAATGGCGGCAGATTTGGTTCAGTCGCAGTGTGCTTCAAAGGCTATGAATACAGAGGAAATGACCCTGGCGTTGCAATCTACTTTTAATGCGTTGCAGGCGTTGCAGGCAGGCGAAGCAAAATTGCAGACTGGGGTTTCAGAAGGAACTGCCGGGGCGGTAGCTGTTCCAGGCATGACCCCGGAAAAATCCATTCAGAAAAATAAAATAGTCTGTATGGAGTGCGGGCAGGAATTTAAGATGCTGTCGCCAAAGCATCTGCGCTCCCATGGCCTGACCGGCAGGGAGTACCGGGGGAAATGGGGTTTCTCTCTGCGGCAGCCTCTTTGCGCAAAATCTCTTTCCGAACGGCGCAAAAAAGCAGGCAAGGAGCGCGGCCTGCCGGATAATTTACGCAAGTCCATTGCCAAACGCAAAAAAAACGGCCAGGCCAAGAAGGCGGCCGTCGTAAAAAAATAGCCCCGCCGAGGGCGTTTCGGTTGTCCCTCATGGAGGGCCTTTGACCTGAAGGGTCGGGGGCCCTCCATTTTTGTTAAGGCGAGGCAGGTTTTTTCTTGGACACGAGGGGTGTGCGGCTCCAGGCAGGGTGTGGATGTTGACTTTTCCCCGAATACACAGCATAGTGCCCGGTGTTTTTCATATCGGTTGCGACTTGGTGTATAATTCGTTTATTCCTTTTGTGTGAGTGGATTTATGATTGTTGAAATCGCCAAAAGCCGCGATTACAACGGTTGCCGCTACGCTACTGTAGCTTGTTGATTTTAGGGTCGCGGATCTTTGTGTTTTTGACTTTTATTGTGAGACTTCCATGATTGGTATTTTTGATTCGGGTGTGGGCGGGATGACAGTGGCCAAGGCTGTTGAGCAGCTTCTGCCCCAATACCGCATTGCCTATTTCGGTGATCTGGCCCGAACCCCCTATGGTTCCAAGAGCCCGGAAACCATTATCGCCTATGCCCGGCAGAATACGGAGTTTCTCCTCGGCCAGGGGGCAAAGATCATCATCGTCGCCTGCAACACCGCAGCCAGCGTGGCCGCAGAGATTCTTCAGCAGGAGTTTCCCGTGCCCATCTTCGAGGTCATCAGTCCGGCGGTAAGCAAGGCCTTAGCCACCAGTCGCTCCGGTCGGATCGGGGTGATCGGCACCCGGGCCACCATCAAGAGTGGGGTGTATGAAAAAAAGATTCTGGCCGAGCAGCCGGGATACACGGTATATTCCCAGGCCTGCCCCCTCCTGGTTCCTCTGGTCGAGGAAGGTTGGCTGAACAAGCGAGAAACCAAGATGATCCTCCGCCGCTATCTCCAGCCGCTTCGGCTCCGGCAGGTGGACACCTTTGTTCTGGGTTGCACCCATTATCCGCTCCTCAAGGATTTGATCCTGCCGCGTATCGGCAAGCGGGTGGCGATCATCGATTCCTCCGAGGTGGTGGCGGAGAGTCTGGCTCTTTTTCTGGCAAACAACCCGACCATCGAGCAGCAGCTCGAACGAGATGGGGAAAGCCATTACTATGTTTCCGACGTAACCGATGCGGCTGTCGATATAGCCAGAAAGGTCTTTGGTCGACCCATTGCCCTGGAAAAGGTTGCCTCTGATATCTTCAACAGGAGTCATTTGTCATGAACCGTACCGCTCTTTCCGCTCAACCCCTGCTCGTTTTGTTGGTAGGCCTTATTTCGCTGGCGGTTTTTCCCGCTACAGGCCGATGTGCTGCCCTGACCCCTCTGGAGTTGGCCCAAAAACTTCAGGCCCGCTATGAAGAGACCAAGACCATGACCGCCGATTTCAAGCAGTCCACCTCGGTGCCGATGAGCACCCGCAAGCGGCTTGGTGCGGGCAAGGTGGTGATCTCCAAACCCGGTCGCATCCGTTGGGATTATCAGGCGCCGGACAAGCAGGTGCTGATCAGCGACGGCAAGAAGGTTTCCATGTTTGTCGCCAATTCAGCCCAGATGATTGTGCAGCCTGTTTCGCAATACATCAACTCCGATGTCACCTATGCCTTTTTTGTCGGCACCGGCAATATCGTTCGCGATTTTAAGGTGCTGCCGCCGGAAAGGCAGGGGAATGCGGGCTTGAAGGTGATCAAGCTCGTGCCCAAGACCGCGCACCCGCAGGTGGATTACCTCCATGTCTGGATCGACGAGAATTTCATGGTGGGCCGCCTTGAGATCGTCGATCATTTCGGCAGCATCACCGACCTGGCCTTTTCCAATATCAGCCGGAACGTACCGGTTGCGCCGGAGACCTTCGTCTTTACCCCGCCGTTGGGCACAGAAATCATCGAGCAATAAAAAACCGCCCAGCAGCACCACATCTGCTTTGTCATCGGCCTGCTCGTGTGCACCAGCACATTTCGCAGACCTCTTCCGCGCATCTGCGGCACTGCTGAGCGGTTTTTGTTCCGGTGGCGCCGAAATTTTAATACCTCTCGATTATGAGTAGTTAGGATGGCTGAGAACAGAGACCAGTCGCGGCCCCCGTTTCGTCTGGGGTTGATCGCCATGCCCTGGGTGCTTTTCAATCGACCCTCAGTGCAGTTGGGGGCGCTCAAGGGTTATCTGGCCCAGGCCGAGCCGGATGTGCAGGTGAGCTGCCTGCATCCCTATCTGGGGGTGGCCAAAACCCTTGGCCTCGACCTTTATCGGGAAATCTCCCAGGATGTCTGGCTGTGCGAGGGACTGTACGCCGGGTTGCTCTTCCCGGAGCAACGTGGGGTGCTGCGCGGGTTTCTTGGCAAAAGGCTCAGGCAGTGCAAGGCTGCGGGCGTTCAGGATATTGACAGCCTCTGGCAAAAGGTGGATGCCCATCTCCAGCAGTGGCTTGCCCGGCAGGACTGGGAGCAGTTCGATCTGGTGGGTTTTTCCGTTTGCTTCAACCAACTGCTGGCATCGCTTCTGGCGGCCAAGCAACTCAAGGCGTTACAGCCGCAGCTGCCCATCGTCTTTGGCGGCTCTTCCTGTGTGGCGGAAATGGGCAGCTCTCTGCTCACGGCCTTTCCCTGGCTCGATTATGTGGTGCATGGCGAGGGGGAAATACCGCTGGCGAACCTCTGTCAGGTGCTGGCCGGGCGGCAGGCCGCTTTGGCGCCCCAGGTCTTGGCCCGAACCCAGCAGGCAAGCAAAGAGGCCTTCACCGGCAGCCAGTTCAAGACCCTTTCCGAGTTGCCTCCCCCTGATTACGCTGATTATTTCCACGATCTGCGCCGGGAGTTTTCCGGGGAGCCTTTCGTGCCGGAGCTGCCGGTGGAATTTTCCCGAGGCTGCTGGTGGGGGAAATGCACCTTCTGCAATCTCAATCTCCAGTGGCGCGGCTACCGGGGCAAAACTGCGGAGCAGATGGAGCAGGAAGTGCTAAGCCTTTCCGAGCGGCATGGCTGCCTGGATTTCAGCTTTACGGATAACGTCTTACCCGGTCGGGAAGCCACACCTTTTTTTGCCAAGATGGCCGCCGGTAAAAAGGATTTTCGCTTTTTTGCCGAACTCCGGGTCAATCAGCGGGGGGAGACTCTCAAAGGCTACCGGCAGGGCGGGCTGGTGGCGGTGCAGGCCGGGATCGAGGCTCTCAGTCAGGGGCTGCTTGAGCGGATGCGCAAAGGGGCCACGGTCATGGAGAATCTGGCCTTGATGAAGGAGAGTGTTGCCCTGGGCATCCGGTTGGACGGGAATCTGATCACCGGTTTTCCCCAGTCCACCGAGACGGAGGTGCAGGAAACCCTTGCCAACCTTGATTTTGTCCTGCCCTTTACCCCCCTGACCGCCGCGACTTTTTTCCTCGGCCATGGCTGCGAGGTTGCCGAGAATCCCAGTGAATACGGCATCCGCGCCATTGTCCAACACGCCAATAATCGCAAGCTCTTCCCGCCGCACATCCTGTCGGGCCTGACCCTGCTGATCAACGACTATCGCGGAGATCGGGCTGACCAGCGTCGACTCTGGCAGCCGGTGGTCAAAAAGATCCGCGATTGGCAGCGGTTTCATGAGGCCCGCCGCAGCCCGGCCCATCTGGTCCCGCCGCTTTCCTACCGGGATGCGGGCAATCTCCTGATCATCCGCCAGGAACTGCCTGGGCAGGCGACCTTGCATCACCGGTTGCGCGGCGCCTCCCGGGCCATTTATCTTGCCTGCGAAACCATAGTCGAGTTCGAGGAGCTTGCCCGCCTGTTTCCCAAGCTTGGCACGACGCAACTGGCAACTTTTCTTGCCGAGCTTGCGGCAAAACGGTTGCTCTTTGTCCAGGGAACAAGGTACCTTGCCCTGGCGGTGCATACCACTGCCACAGGAAACGGATTATGATGGAAAACACAGGGGCCATGCAGCTCCCCATAAAAAAACTGGTGATCGGCGGCTGCCGGAGCGGCAAGAGCCGCTACGCGGAGCAATGGGTGGCTGAAAATTTTTCAGATAAGGTCTTTGTCGCCACCCTGGAAGCCAAGAACGATGCGGAGATGGATCAGCGCATCGCCCTGCACCTACAGAGCCGTGGCACCGGCTGGCTGACCGTGGAAGAGCCGCTGGACTTGGCCAGGGTGCTTGAGGAAAACGCGACCGGGGCTGAGGTCTTTCTGGTGGATTGTCTGACCATGTGGCTTACCAATATGATGATGCAGGATTTCAGCGACGAGAAGATTCGGAGCCAGGTTGCCCGGTTGTGTGAGACCGTCGTCGATCTCTCTGTCTCGGTGGTGTTGGTTGCCAATGAGGTTGGCCTTGGCATCGTGCCGGAATCGCCCTTGGGCCGCCGTTTTCGCGATCTGGCCGGCTGGACCAATCAGCAGATGGCCCTGGCCTGCCAGCAGGTGGTGTTGGTGGCAGCCGGCCTGCCCCTGCGGCTTAAGGGTTGAAATGGAGGCCAGCTTGATCAGCGCCCAGGGCGCCCACGGCGGGGATATTCTCTCCATGGCCAAGCGGCTGGGCTGTGGGGTTGGCGATCTCATCGACCTGAGCAGCAATCTCACCCCGTTGGGTATGCCGCCGGGCCTGCGGGAAGCCTTGGGCGAAAGGCTCGGCGAGATCAGCTTTCTGCCGGAAAGCGGCAGCGAAACTCTGGTCCGGCTCTTTGCCGAGAAATACGGCTGTAGCCCCCAGCAGGTTCTGGCGGGCAACGGCACCACCGAATTCATCTATGCCGTGCCGGCAAGCGTTCAGTCCAGGCGCGCCCTGATCGTTGCTCCCACCTATGCCGATTACCAGACAGCCAGCCAGTGGGCCGGGCTCAGCGTTGACTTTTTTACCCTGAAAGCCGACGAGGATTTCGCCCTTGATTTCAACAGGCTTTCCGCCCGTCTGTGCGGGGGCGAGTTGGTGTTTCTCTGCAACCCCAACAATCCCACCGGCAGGGTGGTGGCCAGCGGCGCGCTGATGGACTTCATTCTTGCCCATCCGGCCTCGGAATTTCTCATCGACGAATCCTACCTGCCCTTTGTAAGCGAACCATCCCTGGCCGGGTTTCCCTTGCCTGCCAATCTATTTTTGCTCTGCTCCTCCTCGAAGATTTACGGCATTCCCGGCCTGCGCCTTGGCTTTCTTGTGGCCAACGAGGAGAAGATGGCTCGGTTTGCGGCGCGGCGCAAGCCCTGGGGGGTGAACCGCATGGCCCAAGTGGCGGGGGAGTATCTTCTGGTGCATGGCGATGCCTATGTCCAGGCGGTGCGCGATTTTCTTGCCCAGACCCGGCCAGGCTTTGTCGCCCGACTGGCTGCCTTGCCTGGGGTGCAGGTGGTGCCTGGGGCGGCGAATTTTATCCTCTGTCGCTTGGCCGGGCCGATGACCGCCCCCCAATTGCGGGACGCCATGCTCCGCCAGCGCATCATGATTCGGGATTGCAGCAACTTCACCGGCCTGGATGCCCAGTATTTTCGGGTCTCGC
Source organism: uncultured Desulfurivibrio sp. (assembly GCA_964441875.1). Classification (GTDB taxonomy): domain Bacteria; phylum Desulfobacterota; class Desulfobulbia; order Desulfobulbales; family Desulfurivibrionaceae; genus Thiovibrio. Next base: position 144 of record CAYTVV010000107.1, on the reverse strand, counting down.
TGCAAGAGGCCAGCCGCAATGAACAGTGCTTGGCCGCGCTTGTCGGGATACTTGGAGAAAAGCCATGAGAATCGCGATCATTTCCGATACCCACGACCATATCCTCAACCTGCGGGCTGCGGTGAAATACTGCAACGCCTACAG
>CAYTVV010000106.1:0-7138 GCA_964441875.1 uncultured Desulfurivibrio sp. | reverse complement strand
ACGCCACCCCGGTGGAAGAGCCCAAGGACCCGGAGAAATGCAACCTCTTCAGCCTGTACAAACTCTTCGCCCCGGCGGATCGGCTGGCCGAGGTGCATGGCCTTTATGTTAACGGCGGGGCCATGTACGGCAAGATCAAGCTGGAACTGCTCGATCTGCTTTGGGAATACTTTCGGGAGGCACGGGAGAAGCGGGAGCAGTTGCTGGCCGATCCGGGCCAGGTGCGGGATATTCTCCATCGGGGCGCAATCAAGGCCAGGGAAAAGGCGGTCGTCACTCTGGATATGGTGCGCGACCGGGTTGGCTTGAAGTATTGATAGGCGTATGGCCTCTGATTCCCCTGTGTCCGCAAGACCATCGTTGAGGTATTTGGCATGGAAGAGAACAATCGGGATTTTGATGCCGTAAAACATTTCGACTCAAAACGTGCAAACGTCTATGACTCAAAAATTCGGAGAATTGTTCCTGGTTATGAGGCGATGCATGATCTTTCCCTGAACCTCCTCTATAGCCATTTCCCTTCACAGGCAAAAATCCTTGTAGCTGGGGCCGGGACAGGCCAAGAAGCTATTTCTTGTGCTCAAGCAAACCCATCTTGGCAAATTACCGGTGTAGATCCTACGGAAAAGATGCTTTCCGTTGCCAGAATTCATGTCGAAGATTTAAATTTATACGACAGAGTCCAACTGCATTTGGGCTGGGTTAAAGATTTGCAAAGCAATGTGTATTTTGATGCTGCTACCTCAATTCTTGTTATGCAGTTCATCCCTGACGATGGGGGGAAAAAGGAATACTTGCAGGAAATATCTTCCCGGATGAAATCAGGGGGGAAGTTCATCATTATTGATTTGGTAGGAGATAAAACATCCAAGGAATTTGAGGTGCTTCTGGCAACCTGGAAGGCAAGACAACTTCGCCTGGGGGAAGATGCTGTAGAGGTTCAAAAAGACTTTGAGCATATCGTCCGTGACATACAATTTATCACCGAAAGCAGGATGAACAATTTGTTGCAGGAAGTTGGGTTTAAAAATATGTGTAAGTTTTTCCAGGCCTATCTTTTTTGTGGATGGGTTGCGGATAAAGCATAAAACCATCACTAATTATCGACAGTCTCCCTTTACGGTTTTTCCCCTTCCTCTCTTTTCTCCACCAACGTAGCAGGAACAATGCTTCCGCAACCATACCGGTCGCTGATGGCATCGATTGCCTTATAGAGGCGGCAATCTTTTGCCTTGGTTTGGCTCTGGCCGAACAGGGCCAGCTGGCCTGAGGCCTCGGTCGGGGTCAGGTTCGAAAGCGATATCCCCAGCAGCCGAATGGGGCGCAGGCCGATCTCGGTCTTGGCAAGCAGCAGGCAACCCGTCTGGTAGAGGGATTTGTCGTTCGCCACTGGTTCGGGCAGGGTGAGTGAGCGAGTTACCTGCACGAAATCACGATATTTTACCTTGATGGTGACGGTCCTGCCGACCAGGCCATGGTTGCGTGCCCGTTTGCCGACCTTGAGACATAGGGCCAGCAACTCCTGTTCGAGTCTTTTCTTGTCGCGCAGATCATCTGTGAAGGTTTCCTCATGGCCGATGGACTTGGCCTCCTGCCGTGGTTCCACCGGACGAAGATCAATGCCCTGCGCCGATTCCTGCATCATAAGCCCGGCCTTGCCGAACTTGGCCGTGAGAATGGCAGTGGGCATGCGGCTCAAGTCGCCGATGGTTTTTATCCCGATCAGGGCCAGGGCTTCCCTGGTGGTCCGACCCACCCCCCACAAACGACCGATGGGCAAGGGCGACAGAAAGGCCTCTTCCTGACCGGCGGGCACAATGGTCAGGCCGTCTGGTTTGTTGAGATCGGAGGCGATCTTTGCCACTAGTTTCGAGGTGCCAACCCCGGCCGAGACGGTGAGGCCGATGGTTTCTTTCACCAGCGCCCGGATTTGCCTGGCGATATCCTCCGCCGCGCCCATCAGTCTCTGGCTGGCTGTGACATCCAGAAATGCTTCGTCCAATGAGAGTGGTTCCACCAGCGGGGTAAAGCGCTGGAAGATCTCCATGATCCGGCTGGAAATCTCTTGGTAGCGGGCCATGCGGACCGGGAGAAACACCCCGTGCGGGCAGAGTTTTCTCGCCGTGAATATGGGCAGGGCTGAATGGACCCCGAACTTTCGGGCTTCGTAGGAGGCGGCGCATACCACGCCGCGGTTGCAGTCGCCGCCGACCACCACGGGCCGACCCCGGAGAGCTGGATTGTCGAGAATCTCGATTGAGGCGTAAAAGGCGTCCATGTCGAGATGGATGATGCGGCGGTTGGTCTGGGTAGGCATGGATTCGGGGCGCTCTTTTGCGTGAACTTGGCGGGCTTATTTTTTTTCATGATATCCGCTTCTCTCGCGGATGCAAGGAAACGATTGTTCGGGGTGTGAGGGTGGTGGCAGAGTCGGCCGGGTGTCAGTAGGCTGACAGGGCGGACGGGAAAATTTTTCCTTGTGCGCTGGTTGGCGGTTGCTGGAGAACACCGTGCCCTGTTTTTGTTGTTTTTATTTTTTATTAATTATTTTGGCATGATAACGCGTATTTTTTGTGCATTCCCTTGCGAGGCAAGGCTTTCGGAAAGAATGTTTCTGCGGTTTGGCATGAAAATGGCATTGCTTATGGGCAAGCAAGCTTTTTAACGAAAGGAGCCGTTGCCATGAATGCCGCAGTCTCTCTCGCTGATAGGGAAAACATAGGGTCGATCAACCTGGATCATCTGATGGTGGAGCTTGATCGCTACCGCCGCCAATCGGAATGGTTGAAACAGGTCAACGAGCTGCACGCCCGGCTGGCCGGTGCCACCGACCTCCAGGGCATGATCGAGGCCTTTTCCGTGTGGCTGACCCCTCTGGTTGAGCACGATCTGATCGCCTACCGCAGCCTCGACCGGAGCCGGGTGCATATTATCTGTTCCTGCCACGGGCCGGACCGACGCCTTGCCATGCAGACCGCCGAAGAGGTTTTTGAGAAGATAGACTGTCAACTGGATGGCACCTGCTGCGAGTGGGGGCCGTTCTTTGTCCAGCAATGGCAGATGTCCTTCGGTGCTGATACCCTTGCCGCCCAGCAGGGTTGTCTGATGCTGCTGCGTCGGGGAACCTGCATTGAAGTCGAGGAGGCCCAGATCCTGCGGGATGCGCTGGAGATTCTCGGGGAACCCCTGCAACGCGCCCTTATGTATGAAGATCTCTTTGCCCAGGCCCGGCGGGACATGCTCACCGGCCTTGACAACCGGCGGGTTTTTGAAGAACGTATCGGACCCATGCTGGAAACCGCCCGTCGTCATGGTCGGCCCATAACCCTGGCCAGTATGGATTTGGATCATTTCAAGCAGATCAATGATACCCTGGGGCATGCCGCCGGGGATAAGGCCTTGCAGATGGTGGCCAAGGCCTTGACCGGGATGGTGCGCAACAGCGACCTCTTGGTGCGTATGGGCGGCGACGAGTTTGTTCTGGTTTTGCCGGACACCGCCATTGACGCGGCCAGGATGTTGGCCGAACGCCTGTGCAGCGCGGTCGATGGCCTTGACCTCAATGCCGGGGACGGCAGCAAGCTGGGAGTGAGCATCGGTCTTGTCCAGTGGAATCCGGAAATGGGTAAGGACGAGTGGCTGCAACGGGCCGATGAGGTGCTCTATCAGGCAAAAAAGGCCGGGCGGTGCCGGGTGTGCGTGGAGAAGTTGTAACCTAGTTAGAACACCTTTTAATACTTGTAAAAAAACAGGCCATGACCCGATTGGCGGCAGGAAAATCTGCTGCAATCAGACATGGTCTTTTTTATTGGTGGCATGAGGGATTGAACGGCTACAGTTCGTAGGTTGGGTAGAGCCCTGCGAAACCCAACAAGTTTTAGCCGGTATGCAGATTGTTTTGCCGTTTGTCAATGTCTGGTTTCGTTCCTCTATCCGACCTACGAATTTAAAAGCCCATTTTGTCCATTAAAATCGTGCCATTAAGGCAAAATATGGCTCATTTTTCATGTTTTTTCTTCATTAAATCAATCAGTTGTCTTGGCCCGACTCCATACGAACCATGCGATATGTCAGGTAAATACTATCTCTGTACATTATTATCTATATATTCTGGGTCGTAGTCAGTCCTTTTATTCCTGATAACCCTTGCGATCTGTTTAAGATGCCCAGCTTTTACGCCATACTGATGGTTATATTTTTGCTCAATAGTTTCAGCTATAATTTGTGCTCTGTCATGCTCTTTATCGACGGCCTCTAAACAACTTTGTTCTTCATTTATCCGTGACCCCATCCAGCGTGTGAGTTCAAATAACTGATCATTTCGCAATGATTCTATTACTTCCACAATTTTTTCAGGGGTGTCGTAAAGAGCAAAAATTTCGAAAGACTTATATTGGCCCATTAATTCGTCCAAACTGTTTGGGTTTTCTTTTAATTTTATCCAGAATTTGGATATATCTATTTTCTCGCTGCTCTTATAGTATTCCTTATTTTTTTCGACAACATATGTGTATATTTCTTCACAGTATTCAAAGCGCCTGGGGGGCCAGCGAAGGTCTATATCCCTCACATGCTCCATTCTCTTTTGTTCGTATAGTTCTTCAAAAATTTGTTTGATGTTTACCTTGGTTTTTTCAAAATCAAGATCAAGAACTCCGCGCTTAATATCATTTATGAGTCTATCCGTAAGAAGCAACAAAACCGTTGGATGCGTAATGTTTTTTTTCTCAAACATTGCATTGTAGGTATTACAAAAAATTCGATTAGATTCTTCGTCGTTCAGATACCAAAACTTAAATGTATCCATATAATATTCGTAATCTTCTGTCTTTTTCCATTCTTTAAATTCATCTTCAAAGTCCTCATCCCTATAAAAACCATAATTTATAATGCTGAATTTTCCCTGTAATTTTATTTCATCTGTTTGATAAAAGGCGTTATTAAACAAGGATTCTATTACCTTTTCTTTGTCGGATAGTTTTCTTCTTTGTCCGTCAGCTTCGTAATATCTCATTCCTAGTTTTTCTCTACGTTGAAATGAATTATCGGCAGAATGATCTAGGATAAGTTTTCTTTCTTCATCATTATTTTTATGATGTTCTACAAGAATTAATGTGGATAGAAGTGAGATATAATATGAGATAGCACTTGCAAAGGAGGGCTCAATCTTCTCTTCGTTTTTGGAGTATATTATTGCTAAATAATGGATCGATGTACTTACTGTCCTTATATTTGAACAATTAGCCGAATTTAAGAGGTCGAAAATTCTGCTCTCATTTCTAATAAGGAGGTTTTCGATATACGTTTTGCACTCGGGTGATGGGAAGTTTACTAAGCTTATAGCTGCTTTCAATATAGTGCTCGGTGAGTAGGCTAGCTTGTATTTGAATCCTATAGTTTTTTCTTTAGTGGCTTGAAATTTATTTTTATTTTTTTCCTCTATCTCTTTGGCGTTGCCAATTATTAGGCACTTTGCCCCGTCATGCTCAACAAGCTTGTTAATATACGATAAACATATTTCAATATCGCCCGCCCAACGCTCTAGGTCATCAAAGCATATAAAAAGTCGTTTGCTTTTTTTGATTCTAGTTTCTTTCCACTTCTTGAGACCAAACTGGACAGCGAACCCAAGCCCACCAAAACGAATATCTTCTGCCATATTCGGGTTCGCATTCAAAAGTCCTTTTAGAATACCTTCTTCGTCTGACCCCATCATAGATAGTGCTTTAAATATTTCATTCTCAATATCATTGATATCTTTCAAGCCGAACATTGAAACATAGATTGCTTCAGATTGTCCAACCTCTGGTTGAAGAATATTTTTCCATAAATATGTTTTACCACACCCCCAATCACCATCTATCATTATGGCGTATTTTGTGTCTGGCGTTTCAATATATGTTTTGACTGCTTGAACTATATCTGTTGTAGCATCCATAGGTTCAACACGGCTCTTAATTGGAGGAAATGATGCCCTTGGTTTTACCGTAATACCGAGTACTCTGCTGATAGCATCAATTATTTTTCGGAACATAACAATAATATTATCGAGCCAGCTCTAGTTGTTTGTTTTTACTCGATTTTCGGCCCGTTAATTGATCTGTCTGGGCAATTTCTGAGTATTTTTTTCTTAAGTAGCTATCTATTCACCCCATATTGGGGTGTTATTGGGCAAGCTATATAATTCCGGCTAAAATTAGCAGGGGTGTTATCTGTCTACCTGACACCATGGAGCAATTCAAGGTAAATCTTTACTTCTGTTTTCCCCTTTGTCCTTGTATGCTGAGCTGAAATTATCTCTATCAACACGGGAGCATATCCATGAAACTGACCTTCCACGGCGCGGCGAAAACCGTTACCGGCTCGCAGCACCTGCTTGAGGTGAACGGCAAGCGGATTCTTCTTGATTGCGGGTTGTTCCAGGGCAAGCGCAAGGAGGCCTTCGAGCTCAACCGCACCGGTTTTTGCGCGGGCAAGGATTTGGATTGCCTGATTCTTTCCCATGCCCACATCGACCATTCCGGCAATATCCCCTGTCTGGTCAAGAAAGGGTTTACCGGTGATATCATCTGCACCTCGGCCACCCGCGATCTCTGCGCGGTCATGCTCATGGATGGCGCGCACATCCAGGAACAGGATGTGGAGTTTATCAACAAGCTCCGCCGGAAGAACAAGCAGAAAGAATTTGAGCCCCTTTACACCAAGGAGGATGCGGTCGCCTCCATGGACCAGTTTGTCGGCATCAGCTACAACCGCAAGCGGGAGATTTTTCCCGGCGTGCACCTTACCCTGGTGGATGCGGGCCATATGCTGGGCAGCGCCAACGTGATCCTCGATATCCATGATCAGGAGCAGGACCGCGATCTCAGGCTGGTTTTCAGCGGGGATATCGGCCGGGCCGGAATCCCGATCATCAACGACCCTGCGGTTTTGAGCGAGGGCGCGGATATCCTCATCATGGAGAGCACTTACGGAAACCGTCAGCATCCGCCCTACCAGGAGTCGGAAAAGGAACTGAAGCGGATTGTCAATGAGACCTACCAGCGCGGCGGTACGCTCTTGATTCCTGCCTTTGCCGTGGGCCGGACCCAGCAGCTGGTCTATGCCCTGCACAAGCTGTTTTTGAAGCGCGACATCC
>CAYTVV010000105.1:0-7159 GCA_964441875.1 uncultured Desulfurivibrio sp. | reverse complement strand
GTCGGGTGAAATTGTAAACTTTTACAGGGTGTTCTTCCCCCGGATCGGGAGGAAGCGCTGATTTTCTTGGGGCCCGAAGGAGTCTGGAAGTTATGGCTGCCGGCGATGCGCTGTGCAAAAAAGACGCAGCCACGGGGAGGGACGGATGGCGGAGCAGAAACGGCTGAGTGAAGAAGACGTCAAAAAGCAGCTGCGGCATTTTTTTGAGGAGATGCCCCACACCATCCCCCTGGTTCTTTTCTGCGAGCCGGCGGGGAAGAATGCGCCCTTTGCCGAGGGGGCCAGGCAGGTTATCCGCGCCGTCCGCGAGCTGACCGATAAGGTGACCCTGCGCGAATATACCCTGGACCATGCGTTGGCCAAAGAGTTGGGGATCACCCGGTCGCCCACCCTGGTTTTTGCCCAGGAAAACTTCAAGATCCGCTGGCTGGGCGCGCCCTTGGGCCATGAGGTGCAGACCTTCATGGAGGCGCTCAGTATCATCGGCTACCAGGAGCCGGGCTTGAGCAAGGAGGCCATGAAGGTGCTTGCCAAGCTGGATTCGCCGCGGGCGCTCAAGATCTTTGTCAGCCCCTCCTGCCCGTATTGCCCTCAGGTGGCAGCCAACGGGGTTCGCGCTGCCGTGGCGCGGCCCGATCTTATCTCCCTTGAAATCATCGATATCCTGGCCAATCCGGATCTGGCTGATCAGTATGAGGCCCAGAGCGTGCCCCAGGCCTTTGCCAACGAAAAGTTGATCGGCTTGGGCGCCCAGCCGGAGGAGCTTTTTGTCGCCTCCCTGGCCGCCTTGGAGCCGCAACGGGTTTTTATCCCGGATAGTGATGCCGAGGAGATCGTCTGCGATCTGGTTATTGTCGGCGGCGGGCCCGCCGGTCTGACCGCAGGCATCTACGCCGCCCGGAGCGGCCTACAGGCGGTGGTCGTGGAAAAAGGCGTGTTGGGCGGGCAGATCGCCACCACCCCCATGGTGGAAAACTATCCGGGCTTCACCCAGGTGGGCGGCAAGACTCTGGTGGATATCATGGTGACCCATGCCCTGGAATACGTGAAGATTTTTCCCGGCGAAGAGGTGCAGACCATTACGCCGGGCGAGGTGTTCACGGTTACGACCACCAGGCGCCGCTACAAGGCGCGGGCGGTGCTGCTGGCCACCGGCGCGGGTTATAAGCGCCTTGGTGCGCCGGGGGAAGATCGGTTGGCCGGGCGCGGGATCAGCTATTGTTCGACCTGTGACGGCCCGCTTTTCAAGGGGAAAAAGGTGCTCATGGTGGGCGGCGGCGACAGCGCCGTGACCGAGGCCCTGCATCTGCACAACATCGGGGTTGAAGTGACCATGGTGCACCGGCGGGAAAGCCTGCGCGCCCAGGAACGGCTCCTTGTCAGCCTACGGGAGGCCGGCATCCCGGTGCTGTTTAACAACGAGGTTGCCGAGATTTTAGGCGGGACACGGGTGGAAGAGGTGCGCCTCAAAAACAACCAAACCGGGGAGGAGTCCACCCTGCCGGTGGCGGGAGTGTTCATCGCCATCGGCTATACCCCGGCAGTGGAGCTGGCCTTAAGCCTCGGGGTCGAGTTGACTCCGGACGGCTATATCAAAAAGGATGAGCGCCACCGGACCACGGTGCCGGGGGTCTACTCGGCAGGCGACGTGGAGGGTGGCTTCAAGCAGATCGTCACCGCAGCCGGGCATGGCTCCGAGGCGGCGCTCGCCATCTTTGAAGATCTGATAAATCCCTACTGGACAAACCGGACGGACACTAATCAGAAAAAACGGTAGATGACCGCAGTTGCCACGGCCCAGAGCAGGATTAGGATGGTGCCGACCGCGCAGGCCGCGCCAAGCAGCCGGTGGCCGAGCATTTCGCGCCGGTTTTCCTGATAACCCAGAAGCAGTCCGCAGAGAGCGCCCGCAGCCATGCCGCCGCCGTGGGCCCAGTTGTTGATCCCCGGCACCAGCAGGCCAAAGACGAAGATACTCATTGCCCAGCCGCCGATCTGCTGGTACACCTGCTGGCCGTAGCTGCCGCCCCGGCTTTTCCCGTAATACAGAGCCGCGCCGATCAGGGCGCAGACCGCTGCCGAAGCGCCGATGGTAAAAGGCACCCCGGCCAGGTAAGAGAGCAGAAAACCGCCGATGCCGCCCAGGGTATAGATGCTGAACATCCGGGCCAGGCCGTATTCCTGGATAACCAGAGGGCCGATCTGCCGCAGGGCGATGAGGTTGAAGACGAGATGGAGCAGGCTGCCGTGCAGGTAGCTGGCGGAAACCAGCGACCACCAGCGGTGCAGGGCCTCGATGGGCATGGTGCCGGTCGCTCCAAGCAGCAGGAGGCTCCGGCTGTCTGGGGAAAGAAAGCCAAAGGGGTTCATGCCCAGGGACGTGCCGCCCGGATTGAGAATGATCGAGAGGGCAAAAAGGGCGATGTTGAGGCCGCTCAAGCCGGTGAGGAAAGAATCCTGATCATGGAACAGGCGGAGCAATCCGTTGTTTTTCCACCAGGAACCGGGAGACTTGATGCCGCAATAGGGGCAGCGGGGCTCATCCCGGCTGATGAGACGGCGGCAGTTGGGGCAGAGCAGGGAGGTCTTGTGAGAGGGTGTCATATGGCGGCTTGGTCGATTGTTAAGGTCATTTTTCGTCGCCCCACCTAACCACACCTGGCCTGAAAAAACCAGAAAAAGCCATCGTTGTCCGGCTGGAAAATTGCCGAAAAAAGCCAGTGTTGTCCGGCGAGAAAATTGCCGAAGGCCCCAAAGTCCCCTCGCCCCTTGCGGGAGAGGGCTAGGGAGAGGGGGAACGTGCTGAGTGGGATGCCGTTGCCAATTTCCCCCACCCCCGAACCCCCCTTGTCAAAGGCGGTGGCTTAAAGCAAAATCCGAACCGGACATTACCGAAAAAAAGCCTGACTGCATGGTCTGAGTCATCCACCGAAAAGGGGACCACCATGGAGACGCAGCCTCGTTTTTCCTTGCAGGATTTTTACGGCGGCAGCATCCAGGCCCGGCTTGCCGCGGCCCAGAGGCTCTATGCCGATCTTGCCTCGGAACTCGCAGCCCACGAAGCGTTTACCCGGATGCTGGCCCAGGCGGTGATCCTGGAAAAAGAGCTGGCCCAGACCATGGCCGATCTGGACCTGGGTGCCCTCTGCGCTGTCTGCGGCGCCAAGGCCGAAGGCGGATGTTGCAGCAGCTTCATGGCCGGGGAGAATGACGTGGTCCAGTTGCTGATCAATCTCCTGGCCGGGGTTGGGGTGCGAATCCTGCGGGAGGATGCGGAGTGCTGTTTTCTCGGGGAAAGGGGCTGTCTGCTCCTGTTCAAGCCCATGTTCTGTCTGAACTATAACTGCCGGCAGATCAGGCAGACCGCTGGCCCAGCCCGGATGCAGGGGCTGGACCAGGCGGTTGGCCGTCTGCTCCAGCAGCAGTATGCCCTGGAGCAACTGCTGCTGGAGATATTGCGAAAAAGAGGCACGCTGACCGGCTGATTCTTTTGTGGACGTCCATTTAAAGCGATATGATATTGCTCGTAAAACTGAAACAACGTGTGCGTCACCTTAAGGCAGAGACCTATGCTCTTTGCCTTGCCGCACGTGACCCCAGAACGCCTTGGTACGCGAAGCTTCTCGTTGCCGGCATCGTTGCATATGCCTTTAGCCCCATTGATCTGATCCCAGATTGTGTACCGGTTCTCGGCTACTTGGATGATCTGATCCTGATACCAATAGGCATTTCCTTGGCTATCAGATTGGTCCCCCCTTCCGTTTTAGTCGAGTGCCGGGCACGGGCACAAGAAAGCATGCAGAAGGTAAAACCTGTAAACAGGATTGCAGGCGCGGTAATTGTTGCAATCTGGCTGGTGTTGGCCGCGCTCTGCATCGTGTGGGGCTATGAGGCGTTCATGCCGCAATGCTTGTAACTACCCCAACAAGTCTTCCCGCCGACGTCAGCAGCCTTCCACGGCCTTGCCTTTTTTCTTGGCCGGAGCCGGAGTTACAGCGGAGGCAGGAGCTGCACCCGTGGCCGGAGTAACAGTCGGAGCTGCTTTCTGTTCCTGAGCAGCAGCCGCTGCTTTATGGCAGGCGGTGCAGGCAGTCGGCCCCTTCTTGCCGTTCACCCCGGCGGCGTGGCAGGTCTTGCACCGGGCATGGAACACGTCCATGGGTTTCTGGAGTTTGGCATTGGCGAACTTTTCATTGTGGCAGCTTGCACACTGCAATCCGTCTGTTTTTTCCAGCCCGGCGATGGCCGCCTCGTTTAAGGGCTGGTGCTTGGCATCGTGATGGCAGGTGGTGCAGTCAAGGCCAAGGGCGGTGTGTTTGGCATGGCTGAACAGGGCGGGTTTCTTGCCCTTGATCACCAGATCCTGGGCCGGGGCCGTGGTCTTGCCGGCGGCCGGGGTGACGGCTGCGTGCAGGTCGGTCATGGTCAGGCTCAGTCCGGCCGCGCACATCATGGCAAGGGCAATCATTGTTTTTTTCATGGTCATTCCTCCTAAAGGTTGTTTTTTTGGTTTCCAGGGGGCTCCCGCGGAGTCTTTCTCCTGTTGATGATATCCTAATCCACAATCCGGCTCTTTTCCTAGAGGACATGGGGCCATGTCTGGCGACATCGGTTGCCGGGTGGGGGATGTAGGGTGGCTGTGTCGGGCAGCCAGCGATTTCCATTGCCCCTGCTTTGACGGGCGTGGTAGTCTGGCGCCCGGTGAAAAGAGGGCAGGGCGCGCGGTTGCGCTTTTTATAATGGAAGGGAAAGATGACGCACCAGAAAACAAACAAAAAAACAGAACTCCTTGCCCCGGTTGGGAGCCTGGAGTCATTTTTCGCCGCCCTGGAGAATGGGGCCGATGCGATGTACTGCGGCCTAAAGGAGTTTTCCGCCCGGGCCAAGGCCAAGAACTTCACCCTGCCCGAGGTGGAGAAGATGACCACCCATGCCCACCAGCAACGGCGGCGGCTCTACATTGCCCTCAACACCCTGATCAAGGAAAAAGAACTGCCCCAGTTGGTGGGGATTTTGGCCGATCTGGCCGGAATCGGGATCGACGGCCTCATCATCCAGGATCTTGGGGTCTGGCGGTTGGCCAAGAAACATTTCCCCCAATTGCCCCTGCACGCCTCGACCCAACTGGCGGTGCATAACGCGGCCGGGGTTGTGATGCTTGAGCAGATGGGCTTCACCCGGGCGGTCCTGGCCCGGGAGCTTTCCCTGGCCGAGATTGCCGCCATCCGGCAGCAGAGCACCATCGAGCTGGAGCATTTTGTCCACGGGGCCCTGTGTTTTTCCGTTTCCGGGCAATGCCTGTTTTCTTCCGCTGTCAGCGGGATGAGCGGCAACCGGGGCCGTTGCGCCCAACCCTGCCGCCGCAAGTATCTCAACCGGGAACAGCCGGGCTATCATTTTTCCACCAGCGATTTCTGCGCCCTTTCCTCGGTGCCCCAGCTGCTCAAGGCCGGGGTCCTCAGCCTCAAGATCGAAGGCAGGATGAAGAGCGCCGACTATGTGGCCAGGGTGGTGGCGGCCTACCGGCTGGTGCTGGATGCCCCGGAAAGCGGGCGCAAGCAGGCGATGCAGGAGGCCGAGGAGCAGTTGGCCCTGTCCTTTGGCCGCCAGGCGACCAAGGGTTTTCTTTCCGGCTCCGTCCCTTCAGCGATTGCAGATTCCTCCAAGCAAGGCACCTTGGGCAAGCATCTCGGCCAGGTGACTTCACTGCGCGGCGGCATGATCGGGTTTGAGACCAGCGACCGGCTGCACGTGGGCGACCGGATTCGCATCCAGCCGCAAAACGACCAGGCCGGCACCGGCTTTACGGTGCGGGAATTGTGGATCGAACAGAAAAAACTCAAGGCGGTCAAGGCCGGGGATTTTGTCCGGGTGCGGATTCCCGATAAGGGCGGTTTTTTTCAGGCAGGAGACAAGGTTTTCAAGGTGGGGGGCAAGGCTGCCTTTACCCTGAGCCCGGAGGCATGTCGCGCTACGCTTGAGCAGGTGGCCGTGCCGAAAAGGAACCTGGTTCAGCAAGAGAGCCTTGGCCATGCCCGGATGCAGGCCCTGGCCAGTCTGCTCCCGGCGGCGGCTACCCAGGCGGCATCTGCTCAGACCCTGACCGTGCGTGGTCGGGATTCCCATGATTTTCGTATTCTCGATGAGCCGAACGTTGCCAGCCTTGAGCTGCCGCTGACCCCGGAGACCATGGCGGCCTTGAAAAAGGTGGACCTGCGGCGCGCCGATTGGCAGGGACGGATTATCTGGGAGATTCCGCCCATGCTCTTCGGGGGTGAGTGGGACGAATACCGCCGGGCCGTGGGGATGCTGGCGGGGCAAGGTTTTTGTAAGTTTCGCCTCAACAATCTTGGGCATCTCCCACTATTTGCCGGCCTGTCGGGCCTGACCCTGCTGGGCGGCTTTCGCTGCTACACCCTGAACAGCCAAGCCGCCCTTGCCTGGCAGGAGCTGGGCCTTGCCGAACTCACAGTCAATCTTGAAGATGACCGCAAGAATCTGCAAGAACTCTTCCGCCGAGCCGAACATCTGCCTCCCCTGGCGATCACGGTTTACAGCCCGCTGCCGGTGATGCTTTCCCGCATCCCGATCCGGGGGGTGCGGCCCGGCGCGGTGCTGCGGGCGGAAGGGGGCGAGGGATACCGCGTTTTTCAGAACCACGGCCTCACCGAGGTTTTGGCGGAGCAGGATTTCTCCCTGCTGGGCCATCTCGCCGAACTGAAACGCATGGGTTGCGGGCGGATCATCGCCGACCTGAGCCATTGCGGGGCCATGTCCGCCAAGGGACAACAGGTGCTGGCCGCTCTTGTCGCCGATCAGCCCCTGCCGGAAACCACCCCCTTCAACTACCAGCGCGGTCTGGCCTGAATCCTCTCGTTCCCCGCACGGGAATATCCGGTTGGTTTTTCCCCTTAGGCTCCCCCTCCCTTGACGGGAGGGGGTTGGGGGGTGGGTGAAGTTGGCAACGGCATCCCAATCAGCATCTTCCCCCTCACCCTATCGCTGTCCGGCCCCAATCCGGCTTTTTCGCAAAAGGAAAGGTAGTTGGAGGCCCAGCGGATGGAATAGGGAGGCTGTTTTTTCTGGACAAGCTGCCTGTCAACCAGATACGCTTGCGAAAGCATGCAGCGTGGTCATGGATAATTTTCCGGCGAGATTA
>CAYTVV010000104.1:0-7258 GCA_964441875.1 uncultured Desulfurivibrio sp. | reverse complement strand
CCCTGCTCGATATTATGCAATAATTCCTTGGCTCTGGCAACCACCTTGGCCGGAACCCCGGCCAGGGCGGCAACCTGGATGCCGTAGCTGCGGTTGGTCCCGCCCGGCAGCAGCTTGTGCAGGAAAATGATGGTGTCGTTCCACTCCCGCACCGCGATGTTGTAATTCTTGACCCGGCTGTTGGTGGCGGCCAGCTCGGTCAGCTCGTGGTAATGGGTGGCGAAGATGGTCTTGACCCCTTTGCCGTTTTTGTTGACCAGCTCCTCGGCCACGGCCCAGGCGATGGAAAGGCCGTCGAAGGTGGAGGTGCCCCGGCCGATCTCATCGAGGATCACCAGGCTCCGCACCGTGGCGTTGTTGAGGATATTGGCTGTCTCGTTCATCTCCACCATGAAAGTGGACTGACCCCGGCGCAGGTTGTCCGAGGCCCCGACCCTGGTGAAGATGCGGTCCACCACCCCGATCTCCGCCGACGCGGCTGGCACGAAGCCGCCCATCTGGGCCATGAGGGTGATGAGCGCGGTCTGCCGCAGCACCGTTGATTTGCCCGCCATGTTGGGTCCGGTGATGATCAGGACCTCTTCGCTCTCCTGGTCGAGATGGACATCGTTGGGCACAAAGCGGCCCGGCGGCAGGGCGCGTTCGATCACCGGGTGTCGGCCTTCCGTGATGATGATCGCCTCGCCTGCGGTGATCACCGGCTTGGTGTAGCGGTATCTCTGGGCCACCTCGGCCAGGCAGCAAAAGAAGTCGATCTGGGCCAGCCGCGCGGCGGTGTGAAGAATCCGGGAGGAGGCCTCGGCCGCCGTGGCCCGGATCGCGGCAAAGAGCCGGTATTCCAGCTCCAGGCGTTTGTCCTGGGCGCCGGTCACTTTTTCCTCAAATTCTTTAAGTTCCGGGGTGATGAAGCGCTCGGCGTTGACCAGGGTCTGCTTGCGGATGAAGTTGTCGGGCACATGGGCAAGCTGGCCCCGGCTGATTTCGATATAGTAGCCGAAGATCTTGTTATAGCCGACCTTGAGGTTATTGATCCCGGTGCGGGTGCGTTCGCGGGCCTCAAGGCCCAGGATCAGCGCCTTGCCGTCGCGCAGCAGGCTGACCAGCTCGTCAAGCTCCGCGTTATAGCCGGACTTGATCAGGTTGCCTTCCCGCAGGGTCACCGGGGCGTCCTCGCGGATTCCCGCTTCCAGCAGGTCGTGGAGTTCGTTCAACCCGTCCACCGTGCCCAGATCGGCCAACAGGCCGCTGGTTCCGGCGAGTTTTTCTTTGAGCTGGGGCAGTTGAGCCAGGGAGCATTTCAGGGCGGTGAGATCGCGGGCATTGGCCGTGCCCAGCACCACCCGGCCATTGAGCCGCTCCAGATCGTAGACCCTGGTCAGCAACTCCCGGAGCTCCTCCCGCAACCGGGGGGCGAGGTAGAGCTGTTCCACCGTGTCCAGGCGCTGTCGGATGGCCTCGACCTCCTGCAAGGGAAACAGCAGGTTCTTCTTGAGCAATCGTGCCCCCATGGGGGTTTCGCAGAGATCCAGGGTGTCCAGCAGCGACCCTTCCCTGGTGCCGCCGGTGATGGTCTGGGTAAGCTCCAGATTACGGCGGGAGGACTCGTCCATGAGCAGGACGTGGTCGAATTCGATGGGGGTGAGCCGTTCGATATGGTCCAGGGCGGTTTTCTGGGTTTCCTGCAAGTACAGGAGCAGGGCGCCTGCCGCGGCAACTCCGGCTTTCAATTCTTCGCAGCCGAACCCGGCCAGGTTGACCACCCGGAAATGCTCCAGCAGCCTCTGCCGGGCGGTCTCGGGATAAAAACCGGCGGCAGGCCGTCCGGTCAGGCAGCTTTGCGGCAGATAGGCCAGCAGCTCGTTGGCCAAGGGAGATTCTTCTCCGCTCTCCTCGGGCAGCAGAATCTCCGAGGGGGACAGGCGACCGAGTTCATCCAGTAAAGCCGGGAGATCCTCCCGTTCGCTCACCAGAAACTCGCCGGTGGAAAGATCGAGTAGGCTTAAGCCCCAGTTCTTGCCCTTCTGGCAGATGGCGGCCAGATAGCGGTTGTCCTTGTCATCGAGCAGCTGCTCGTCGGTGACCAGACCCGGGGTGACCACCCGGACCACCTCGCGGCGGACCACGCCCTTGGCCTCTTTCGGGTCTTCCACCTGCTCGCAGATCGCCACCTTGAAACCGGCCTTGATCATCTTGGTCAGATAGGAGGAAACCGCGTGGTACGGGATTCCGCAAAGCGGCACCCGGTTTTCGTCGTCCTTGCTGTTGCGGGAGGTGAGGGTGATGCCCAAGACCTTGGAGGCGGTCACGGCATCGTCAAAGAACATCTCGTAGAAATCGCCCAGCCGGTAGAAAAGAATGGCATCCTGGTGCTGCGCCTTGATTGCAAGGTACTGCTGCATCATGGGGGTGATCTTGACGGAGGCGGGTGTGGTGTTGGTCATAGGGTTCGAGAAGGTGATGGTCCTTGCGCTGCGTTGTGCCTGCGGAAGCGGTCATACTGCCGCCCTGTAGCGATTGATAGGAGGTTTTTGATGAAAAGTCAAGCACGGGCCGCATATTCAATGGCGTAAGTGTTGAATATGCCGCGCTGATACGCTAGGATGGAGCGTCAACCGATGTGGCGGGAATGGATTTTTTCAAGAACCAGGAGGAAGGCATGGGCTGGAAAGGAGTGTTGGTTGTGGGTGCGGTGCTGTTGCTGGGTGCAGGGTATGCCTCGGCGGAGGTCATCACCATCGACAAGGAGCCGTCGCAGCTTGTGGAGCTGCGCAAGGCCTATGAGGCGGAGCTGAAAACTGCGGCCACCCCGGACGATCTCGCAAAGGTCCAGGAGGAATACGAACAGGCCAAGAAAAATCTGGCAAAAGCAGAGGGATACGCCCAGAAGCTTTCCACCTTGGAGGAGGCGAAGAAGAAAGAGATCGAGGCGATTAACGCCAAGTATCTCAAGGAGCAGGAAAAGGTGGATGTTGCAACCCGCAAGGGTGTTGACGAGAAATATGAAAAAAAGATCGTCGAGCTGAAGAATCGGAGCGTGGCAAAAGCCAGCAACAGCTATCAGGGCAAGCTGGAGAAATTGGAAAAAGAGCTTGTCGGCAAAAATGATCTGGCTGGCGCCCTGGTGGTGCAGTACGAGCGTAAGAAGTTGAACGGGACTCCTGCTGTTTCGGCGCTTCCGGCGGCAGTTTCTCCGGCCGCTTCCGTGGTTGCGGTGGCCCCCAGTTCTGCGGCCTCCGGTGCCAAGGGCAATCAGGTCCATGTGAATTCGACCCGCGGGCTTGCTGGTGCCGAGGGCAATACCTCCAACAATATCTATGCCTTTACTCTGGATCGGATCGGCGGTCAGGCCAAGCTGGTTTTTTACGGGTATGGCAACCGCTCCGGCAACACCTACGGTAGGGTGTATTTGGTGGCTCCGGATGGGAATCGCACCGAGGTGGCCAGGTGGCGGCCCGATCTGCTCAAGGGGCCAAAGGCCTCGGACTTCAAGGCCTACACCGACGTGCAGGCGATCACTGCGGATATTTCAAATCAGGTCAAACAGCCCGGCCAATATCGGGTGGAGTTCCAGTACACCGATGGGGATGAGGCCCTCAATATCTACCGGGTAGAGATTCAAAGCTTGTAATCTCCACTCCCGAAGAACAGTATCGAACCCCGGCAGCGGAAGAATCGCTGATCCGGGGTTTTTTATGGGGCTTGGAACTCCGGCAGCAGCCGGGCGAAGGTGTTGTCGAGATGTTCGGGAATGGTGCGGACCTCGGCCAGGACGGTCATGTAGTTGTGGTCTCCATGCCAACGGGGGACAATGTGCCAGTGCAGATGGCTGGCAAGCCCTGCGCCCGCCACCTTGCCGAGGTTCAGGCCGATATTGAAGCCATCCGGGTTGAGGGTCTTGCGCAGGATCGTGGCGCAGTGCGGAAGCATGGCGGCGATGGCTGCATTTTCCGCAGGGGTGAGATCGCAGAGGTCGGCGACATGCCGGGCCGGGGCCACCAGCAGATGGCCGTTGGCATAGGGGAAACGGTTCATGAGCACCACCAGGGCGGGGTCGCGGTATAAGATGAGATCTTTTGCCGAATGGGGCTGCTCTTGTGCCGCGCAGAAGATGCAGCCGGACTCCCTGCCGGTCTTGCCCTCGATGTATTCCATGCGCCAGGGCGTCCAGAGGGTTTTCATAATTTAGCCTGGATTTGATAAATTTGACATTGCAGGGTTTCGCCCACTTCAAGAATGGCAAAGGTGCCGCCTGCTCCGGCATAGCCCGTGCCGGTGAAACTGCCGGGATTGATGTAGAGAATCCCGCCCAGGCGGTGACAGACCGGCCTGTGGGTGTGGCCGTAAACAATGCAGTCCGCCTCAGGAAAGATCTCGATCAGGCGCTGCTCAAAATCATAGGTGTTGCCTGCGCGATGGATCAGCCCGATGGTGAAGCCGCCCACCTGGATTTCCTTGTGGGTCGGCAGGTGCTGGCAGGCCATGGCCGAGCACATATTGCCGTGCACCGCATGCACCTCCTTGCCGGGAAATACCGTGAGTATCGCCGGATCGGTGAGGTCTCCGGCATGGAGGATCATGTCCGCGTCGTGGAAGCAGGCCTCCGCGATCTTTTTGAAGGTCTCGGTGGGGCGGGCAAGATGCGTGTCGGAAAGGATGCCAATCTTTACAGGATTCATAGTCTGCGCGCTGCACAAGCTTGGGGTCAAGAACGTCAGGTGCTTCGGATATCCCAGTGTAGCCCAGATGGGCCACAAATCTCAAGTGGAGAAAAAAAGAGGCTCAGTCGGCAGACGGCCTGGAAAAGAGTTATGGGGCAAGAAAGGGTTGCAGTATCGCCTCGGCCTGGGCCATGGAGATGCCTGTGAGCACAAGGCGTTTGTCGCGGCTGGCTTCGCCGCTGGCAAGGATTACGGCTGCCTTGGGAATCTTGAAGAGCTTGGCGATGAACTGGATCACCGCCGCGTTTGCCTTGCCGTCCACCGGGGGAGAGGTGATGCAGAGCTTGAACGCCTCGCCGTGGAGACCGGCGAGGCGGGTGCGGGATGCTTTGGGCTGCACATGGATGGACAGGCTGACCGAGGCGCCGTTAGCCAGCTCCCGCAGACAGGTCATATCATAGGGGCGATTCATCGGGATTGAAACGCCCCGGTTTTTTTTGGGCGTCCGCGAGGCTTCCGGCGAAAGAAACCGAAGGTTCGTGGGCTTCCAAGGGGTCTTCAAGGCTGAAGGACATGTCGCCTTCAAGATCGGGGAGGATGGGGTCTGCGTCCTCGTCTTCATCCATGATCAGCATGTCTTTTCTGGCGGCAAGTGATGACGGCAGGGCAATGTCCTGGGCCGAAAAATCGTCGTCCGCTTCTGCGGCCATGCTTCCTAATCCGCTGTCTGGAATGTCGATCTTGACGTAGAGGTCGGTAAGGTCTGCTTCCTCGGAGGCAGCCAAATTATTGCTTCGGGGCTGCCGCCCGGTTTCCGGCGCGGCTGTGGCCTGGGCTCTGGGAGTGCCGCCAAAGATTCTGCTGCGCTGGGGCTCCTGCTGGCGGGGCGGGGAGCTGAAATGTTCCGCCGCCCGCCTATTGTCGGCGGGTTCTGTGTCCAGCATGTGCAGGTAGGATTTCAGCTGTTGGCGCAGCTCATCCCTGGCCTGTTCCCTGAGTGATTTTAGGTCCCCGATTTTTCCTTTCAGCTCGGCGATCTCCTGATCGGCCTCTTCCCTGCGCAGGCGCGCTTCTTCCTCGGCTTCGGCCACGATGGCTTCCGCCTCTTCCCTGCTTTTTTCTTTCATTCCGTCGGAGACATTCTGGGCCGCGATGATGGCGCTCTGGAAGGATTTCTGCTGGTTTTGGTAGGTGGCCAGATCTTTTTCCATGGTTTCCAGGCGGCCCTTGAGCTTCTGGTTTTCTTCGAAAACCGTCTGGTACGCTGCGGAGATCTTTTCTAAAAAATCGTCCACCTCTTCGACATCGAAACCGCGAAAACGGACATGGAACTGCTGGGACTGGATGTCTTGCGCTGAGAGGATCATGCCTCGACTCCTTGTGGGTGCTTCAAAAACGGATGGGCTTGTAAAAAGGGAAAAAAGCCATAGGTCCGTAACACAACTTTAATAATCTATCCCAGGGTTCCCGCCAGGTGCTGCAAGGTGGGGACCAGAAAACTCCGCAAAAAAATCAGGGCGAGAATAAGAATCATGGGAGAAAGATCGAGCCCGCCGCCGAAAATCGGCACTACCCGGCGGATGCGGGAGAGCGCTGGCTCGGTGATTTCATACAGAAAACGGACAATGGGGTTGTAGGGGTCGGCGTTTACCCAGGAAATGATGGCGCGGCCAATGATGACCCACATGTAGGCGCTTAAGGCAAAATCCAGCAGGGTGGCCAGGGCGCCTAAAAAATTACCGATGACAAACATAACACTCCTCTTTTGGTGAACAAAAAAATATATAACCGGGGGTTGCGGTGCACCACAAAAAATCCCGGTCAGGTTACAGGTTAATGATGCGCTCCGCCACGGCGACAATCTCCAGGCTGGCCTTACTCTCCGGGGCACCCAGCAAAAAAGGCCTCTGTTGGCGGATGGCCATGGAGACGCTTTTATCCTGGGGCATGGCGCCGAGGGTCAGGGGGGTGATCTTCAAGAACCGTTCCAGCACCATGCTCATATTGGCGAAGACATCCTGGCCTTCTTTTTTGGATTGTACACTGTTTATCAGCAGGTGAAAGTGCTTTCTGTCGTGGCGGGTATGGAGAACCTTGATCAGGGCGTAGGCGTCGGTGAGCGAGGTCGGGTCCGGGGTCAGGATGACGATGTTTACCTGGCTCCAGGTGTTGAACCAGAGCACCGAATCCCCGATTCCTGCGGCGGTGTCGATGAGGACATAATCGAAGCGATCGATGATCTCTTCCAGGCTGGAGGTGAGCAGGGCTTGCTCCTCGTACGAGAGGTTGGCCATTTCCGGCACGCCCGAACTGGCCGGCAGGACATGAAACCTCGGGTTGATCTCCACCAGGGAGCTTGACAGGTCGCGTCCCTCTTCGATGGTTTCCCGAATGGTGTGCCGGACGTTGAGCCCCAGCACCACATCGACGTTGGCCAGCCCCAGGTCGCCGTCGATGAGCAGGACGGCTTTGCCTTTTTGGGAAAGGGCGGTGGCCACGTTCACCGAAAAGGAGGTCTTGCCGACCCCGCCTTTGCCGCTGCTGATACAGATGATTTTCGGAGAGCGCTTGGTTTTCGCGGTCATGGACGATTTTCCTCT
>CAYTVV010000103.1:0-7319 GCA_964441875.1 uncultured Desulfurivibrio sp. | reverse complement strand
GTGGCAGGTCTTGCCACCACCTTCGGCAGCGGGGCCATGACCAACTCCATCAACGAGATCGAAAACGCCGAGGTGATCCTGGTTTCCGGCTCCAACACCACCGAGGCCCATCCCCAGGTGGCCCGCCGCATGTTGGACGCGGTGGATCGCGGCGCCCGGCTCATCGTCATCGACCCGCGTCGCACCCGGTTGGCCGAGTGCGCTCATCTCCACCTGGCCCTGCGGCCCGGCACCGACATCCCCCTACTCAACGCCATGATGCGGGTGCTGCTGGACGAGGGGCTGGCCGATGACCTGTTCATCGAGATGCGCACCGAAAACTTCCTGGCCCTGCGCGACATGCTCAACCGCCTTGATCTTGAAGCAACCGCCGCGCTCACCGGTGTGCCCCTGGCCCTGATCAGCCAAGCGGCCCAGCTCTATGGCCGGGCCCGCAAGGCAGTGATCTGCTACTGCCTCGGCGTGACCCAGCATGTCTGCGGCACCGAAAACGTGCAGACCATCGCCAACCTGGCCATGCTGGCCGGACATATCGAAAAGGAAGACACCGGGGTCGATCCGCTCCGGGGGCAAAACAACGTGCAGGGCGCTTGCGACATGGGGGCGCTGCCCAACATGCTGCCCAGTTATCAGGCGGTGGCCAATCAAGATTACCGGGACAAGTTCGAGCGGGCCTGGGGGACGCGCCTGCCGGAGGCCCCCGGCCTAACCCTGGTGGAGATGACCCACGGCGGCAAGCAAGGCCCAATCCGAGCCATGTACATCATGGGCGAAAACCCCATGCTCAGCGACCCTACCCTGAGCAAAGTGGAGGAAACCCTGCGGAGCCTGGATTTCCTGGCGGTGAGCGATATCTTCCTCACCGAGACAGCGCAGTTGGCCCAGGTGGTTTTCCCGGCTGCCTGCTTTGCCGAAAAGAGTGGCAGTTTCACCAACTCGGAGCGCAGGGTGCAGATGGTCCGCCAGGCCGTGGCCCCGCCGGGTGAGTGCCGCGCCGACAGCGAGATCATCATGGAGCTGTCCAACCGCTTGGGCTATTGCATGGAATACGACTCCAGCGCCGAGGTGATGGAGGAGATCGCCCTGCTCTCCCCCATCTACGGCGGCATGCACCACGACCGCCTGGACCAGGGCTGGGGCCTGCAATGGCCCTGCTGGGACCGAGGCCATGCGGGCACTCCCTTTCTGCACAAGTACTATTTCACCAGAGGGAAGGGCCACTTCATGCCTGCCAGCCACATCCCGCCCGGCGAACTGCCCGACTCGGAATACCCGCTGCTGCTGATGACCGGCCGGATCTACCACCAGTACCACACCGGCACCATGACCCGCAAAAGCGAACGGCTGAGCCGGGAAAGCGATCATGCGGTGCTCCAGATAAACCCGGCGGATGCCAAGATCCTTGCCTTGCGCCAAGGCGAATCGGTACGGCTGGCCTCCCGACGCGGCGAGATCACCCTGGCCGCAAGCATCACCGACCAGGTGGCAACCGGCATGGTCTACACCACCTTCCACTTCCACGAAGCGCCCATCAATCGGCTCACCAACGACGCCTTTGATACCGGATCGGGATGCCCGGAGTACAAGGTTTGCGCAGTGCGAGTGGAAAAAACGAGCCGTTAAAATCCCATTGGCACGCCGCCGAGCACCGGAGAGGCTGCCGAAAAGGGATTTGCACTGTTTGAGGCGCAGCCGAGTTTGCAAAGCCCCGGCAGCATCGAGGAGCACAGGGCATCCCGCCAACGGCGGGACAAGGGACACAGGGGGCCCTTTCTTTTGGTTCGTTTTCTTTGGGCAAGCAAAGAAAATGAACAGAAGAGCAAAGTATATACCTCTGACTACGAAGATTACTTGATTATCAGCAAAAGGAATTACCAATGCCCCACACATCCGCCACCACCTCCAGCCATCTCCTGAAAAAGGATCACCTGAAGGGCTTCCTGCGCAAACTGGCCAAGGAGTACCGCCTGGTGGCGCCGGTGCGAAACCGCCACGGCGATGTGCTGTTCACCGTGATCGACGATCTGGATGCAGTGGAAATCGAGCTGAGCGAGCCGCCGCAGAACTCGCTCAAGCAGTTCTTTCTGCCCCAGCAGGAACAGCTCTCCACCTACACCATCGCCCCGGAGGGCTATGATTTCCAGCCCACCCAGGCACACATCCCGCCCACGGTCTACTTCGGGGTGCATCCCTGCGATCTCTCCGCCGTGCTCTACATGGATGTGGTCTTCTCCCGCCAGCAGCGCGATCCATTCTACCTGCGGCGACGTCAGGGCTCGGTGCTGATCGGGATCAACTGCAACAACCCGTCGCCAAAATGCTTCTGCAACGCCACCGGCTCCGGCCCATTTATCGAGATGGGCAGCGACCTACAGCTCACCGATCTGGGCGACCGTTTTCTCGTGGAGGCCGGCCGGGCTCCGGGCCATGCCCTGATCGAACGCTGGCAGGGCTTTTTCTCCCCCTCCACCGACAAGGACCGCGCCGCCCAGTACCAGACATTTCTCGAAGCACGCGGCCGCTTCAGCCGCCAGGTGCATGTGGAGCAAGCCATCCGGCGACTGGAGGCGGACGCAGTGCCGGATGAAGTTTTCGCAGAGTTGTCCTTGCGCTGCCAGGACTGCGGCGGTTGCGCCTATCTCTGCCCCACCTGCACCTGCTTCACCATCAGCGACCAGCAGCTCGACGCAACAAGCGGCCAGCGACTACGCAGTTGGGACGCCTGCACCTTTGCCGGATTTACCGCCATGGCTGGCGGCCACAATCCGGTGCAGGCCAAGACCGGGGCCATCCGTCAGCGCTTTATCCACAAGCTCCGTGACGACGTGCGCCTCACCGGCCGACCAAGCTGCGTGGGCTGCGGCCGCTGCGTGGGCATCTGCTTCGGCGGCACCGACATCGTCCGCTTTGTGGAGCGTGCCTGCCAGGGCAGCCTGTAACCATAACCAACCGGAACAATACCATGCCCCAGACCATCACCGATATCTACCTGCCCAGACAAGCCAGAGTGGAACAGGTCGAAATCGAAAACTCCCAGATCTCCACCTTTGTCCTCGTCTTCAGTGACAGCCAGTACAACGACGCCTTCCGCTACCAGCCAGGCCAGTTCATGCTGGTCTCCATGCCCCATTGCGGGGAGGCGCCCATCTCCATCTCCTCCACGCCCACCCGACCTGGAGCCATTCATTTGAGCGTCCGCCGGGCCGGAAAACTCACCGCTGCCATGCACGGGTTACGGGTTGGCGACACCCTCGGCCTGCGCGGCCCATACGGGCGGCCCTTTCCCATGAAGCAGCTTGAGGGGAAAGACCTGTTGTTCGTGGCCGGGGGCATCGGCTTAGCGCCACTCAGGGGAGTACTCAACACCTGCCTGGATCAACGGGACCGCTTCGGCACGCTCACCGTGCTCTACGGCAGCCGCACCCCTTCGGATATCGCCTTTCAAAACGATCTTGGCCTGTGGCAACAACAGGGGGTGGATTGCCGCCTCACCGTGGATGCGGCGGAACCGGGATGGGATGGGAAGGTGGGGCTGGTCACTTCCCTGCTGGACGGCTTGACCCCGGACTTAAGCCGCAGCACCGCCCTGATCTGCGGCCCGCCCATGATGTTTCGAGCGGTGCTCGGCAAACTCAAAACCATGGGCTTTAGCGACCACCAGGTGCTCACCACCATGGAGCGCCACATGAAATGCGGGGTGGGCATCTGCCGCCATTGCCACATGGACGGCAAACTGGCCTGCGTGGACGGCCCGGTCTTCAGCCTGGCCGAGCTGCGCCAGCTAAAGATCATGGAGCTGGAGGACTGAAGACCCTCCCTTAAAGGGATTGCAGGGATACAATAATCTTCCGAGATACACGCAGGGAACACCACGTATTTATTAAGGTTTTCAGCCAAATAGGCTGAAAACCTTTTTTTATTCGCCCTGTTCCCAATTCACTCCCCTTTCGGCTCGAGAAATCAAGCCGTCAAAAGCCCGCCATAATATCCAGATTCAAGACGGTGCTTATGATGCCTTTTGCCATCGCGAAAACAAGAATCACATTATTGGAATTTATCTTTCTAATAAAACCACATTATTGAAATATTTGCGCAGAGGTTAAAGACACGCAAAAACCAAAAAACAATGCGTTACACCGCTGGCACATATTTTGCTTTTTATTAAACACTTAAATACCCCTTACACACTACTCTCACCGAGAGATAACCCTAAACGAGTATATCAGGAACCGAGATGACCATCACGCACAAGACCTTTGCCAGCTATCTGCTTTTTTTCGGAATCGTTCTCCTCC
The DNA here is from genome assembly GCA_964441875.1 of uncultured Desulfurivibrio sp. Taxonomy (GTDB): domain Bacteria; phylum Desulfobacterota; class Desulfobulbia; order Desulfobulbales; family Desulfurivibrionaceae; genus Thiovibrio. The sequence goes on along the minus strand of CAYTVV010000103.1, from coordinate 3,024 downwards.
TCCAGGTGATCCACTATGTGCACTTTTCCTCGGTCATCGGCGCCGAGATCCTCGGACTGCCGGATAACGCCCAGGCAGCAGCATCTCTGGCCGGGGGCTCTGCCGCAAGTTCAGCCGGGCTTTTACGCATGCAGACCCAGCTCCTGCTCGGCATCGGCATAACCCTGCTTGCCGGCCTGGCAGGCTTCGTCGGCATCAGGCGCCCGCTCAAGGGCTTTTTGCGCGAAACCTCCGGCACCCTGGACGACATCGCCGGCAAGATGGACGGCACCACCTACCATGTCCGGACCACCAGCTATTCCCTGGCGGATGTGGTTTCCCGCAAGGCAACCGCCCTGGCCCAGATGGTTTCCTCCCTGCAAGGGATCGCGGCCCGGACCACCAGCAATGCGGGAGACGCCCAGCAGGCGGACAGCCGAATCCAGGAAGTCACCTCGGAGATAGAGCTCGCCCAATCGGTCATGGCCAGGCTGAGCCAGTCCATGCAGGACATCTCCTCGGCAAGCAGTGAGGCAAGCCTGGTTATCCGGGAGATCAATTCCATCGCCTTCAAGACCAACCTGCTTGCCCTGAATGCCGCAGTGGAATCCGCCCGGGCAGGAGAAGCGGGAGCGGGATTTGCCGTGGTGGCCAACGAGGTCCGTAACCTGGCCCTGGAGGCAACCGAATCTTCCCGGAGAACGGAGGAGATCCTGGCCACCAATGCCGTGCGGGTCAAGGCCGGGGAAGAGACTGCCCAGCAGGTGGCGGACATCTTCGCCGAGGTCTGCGCCCGGATGGAGACCGCCAAGAAAAAGATCAGCGAGATTGCCCGGGCCTGCGAAGAACAGGCCGCTGACATCGAGCAGGTCAACCAGGCGGCCCTGGAGATGGAAAGCCTCACCGCGGAGAATGAAACCAGCGCCTCCTCCACGGCGCAGGCCTCCGAGGAGATCAGCACCCAAAGCGAGGCCATGCGCCACTTCATCGGCGAACTGATCCGGCAGGCGGAAGGCAGGGGCAACGAGGATGAGGCCCAGCTCTCCCAGATCCGCGGGAAGCTGGTTACCCTGGCGGGCTCACCTGTCCTGGCAAACACCGGGCCGCAGCATATGGCCGCGCTCTGCCGGTTCATGGACAACCATGCCACAGTGCAGGCCGCCTACAGCTGCCGCGCCGACGGCTCCTTCATCTTTTCCAAGCCCGCGGCCGGGATCAAGGATGCGCGGGTGCGGCCCTGGTGGCAAAAGGCCATGGAGGGCGAGGTCTATCTCTCGCCCCTTTACATCTCCGCCATTACGGACAGGCCCTGCCGGACCCTTTCCGCCCCCATCCAAACGGCGGAAGGGGAGATTGTCGGCGTGGTGGGGGTGGATTTCAGCAGCTGAACAGGCCTTCGGTCTGCCGGTTGGAACAAATCTGAATACAACCATCCCGGCGGCTGGAGGAATACGTTGCATCCTTCTGATATTTTCCTTGCCAAGATAGAGTATTTATTCTAATTTAGAACAAATACTCTAGCCCGACAGGAGAAAATACCATGAAGGTTCTGCTCATCCAGCCCCCCAGCCACAACCCTCTTATCGATCAGTTTTTCTTGTTTGAGCCGCTGGCCCTGGAATACCTTGGGGCCGGACTCAAGCTGGACGGCCACACCGTGAAACTCCTCGATGCCAGGCTGGAGCCAGATATCGAGGATGCCTGCCGCAGGTTTCAGCCGGAACTGATCGGGCTTACCGGCTATACCAGCCATGTCAACATTGTCAAAGACCTTGCAACCCGTCTCAAGGCCATCCTCCCCGAACTCTTCGTTGTGGTGGGAGGGCACCATGCCACGGTGCAGCCGGAGGATTTCAACGAACCGGACATTGATGTCGTGGTCATCGGCGATGGGGTTTTCACCCTGCGCGAAATCGCCGTGGCCCTAGAGGCAGGAACACGCCTCTCGGAAATCCAGGGGATCGCCGTTCCGTGTTCGGAGGGGATGGTGTTCAGCACGCCGCGGCCCTACACCGACCTCAACGCCCTCCCCTTTCCCGACCGCTCCCTGACCGCCCGCCACCGGAAACATTATTTCAGCGAATGGTTCAAGCCCCTGGCCTCAGTGCGCACCTCGTTGGGCTGCACAGCCCGCTGCAACTTTTGCGCCCTCTGGTCCATCACCGGCGGCAGATACCTGCGCCGCGATCCGGTGGCAGTGGTGGCTGAGCTGCAAACCATTAACGAGCCGAATGTTTTTTTCTGCGATGACGAGTCCATGTGCGATGCTAAGCGGATGGACCAGCTTGCCGACCTGATCCACGAGGCAGGGATACAAAAGAACTACTTTCTCTATGGCCGGGTGGACACCATCATCAGGCACCCGGAGCTGTTCGCCAAATGGGCAAAAATCGGCCTGGCCCAGGTTTTCGTGGGCATGGAGGACTTTTCCGACCAGCGGCTTGCGACCATGAACAAAGGAATCACCACGGCGCAGCAGGGTCAGGCGGTCAAAATCCTTGATGGGCTGGGGATCATGATGTACGCCTCCTACATGGTCAACCCGGACTACAGCCGTGCGGATTTCCGCAATCTGCTGGCCTATGTACGGCGGCTGAGACACAAGTACGCCACCTTCACCGTAATGACCCCGCTTCCCGGCACCAAACTGTATGCCGAACGGTACGGAGAAATCTTGAGCCACAAACCGGAACTCTACGACATGGTCCATGCCCTGCTCCCCACCACCCTGCCATTAGCGGAGTTTCACCAGGAGATGGCCAACCTCTGGGCCAAGGCGGTGCCGTTTTACCGGATAATCCCCACCCTGTTCCGCTTCGGGCTGCAAGGCATGCTCCAACGGATACGCTTGTTCGACACCGTGCTTAAAAAAATCAGGCTGGCCCATTTGGATTATTGAATCAGGAGGCTTTACAATGGCCATCGGTGTCTCTGTCTGGTACCATATCCAACCATGAAAACCCGAGACAAAATCATCGAGACAGCCCTCCAACTCTTCAACGAGCAGGGCACCAAAGGGGTGACCACCAACCATATTGCCGCGGC
>CAYTVV010000102.1:0-7493 GCA_964441875.1 uncultured Desulfurivibrio sp. | reverse complement strand
GTCCCAAATCGGAGCCATTGCCGTTGGTCTTGGCCCCGGGAGCTTCACGGGTTTGCGCATCGCCTTGAGCACGGCCAAGGGGCTCTGCATGGCCACGGGAAAACCGCTCCTCGGGGTGGGAACCCTGGATGGGCTTGCCGGGCAGTTGCCCTACTCTTCCCTGCCCATCTGCCCGGTGGTTGATGCCCGGAAAAACGAAATCTACACCGCCCTCTACCGCTGCAACGCACAAGGGCTTCCGGAAAAAACCACCGGTCCCATGGTGATCAAGCCCGAACGCTTGCAGGAATTCATCACCACCCCCACCCTGCTGGTGGGCGATGGCCTGCCCCTGTATGGCCGGATGCTCAAGGAACTGCTGGGAGAATCCGCTCTGCTAGCGCCCCAGGAGATCTGTTTTGCCAGGGCGGCCGCCATTGGTTCCCTGGCCTGGGGTCTTTTCCGGCAAGGTTCTTTCCTGAATCCGGCCACGGCTGTGCCCATCTATGTGCGGGCCTCGGACGCGGAACTGCAATTTGGCGAAAGGAAAAAAATAGCGAACTGAAGGGAGGGGTCTAAGACGGCGAAGCGGATATGTGCGCTTGCGGAAATTCAGAGGGGGGCTGCAAAACAGTTCTAGGGTCAGAAGCCAAACTCGGCCAGAAGATCATCAACCAGGTCCTGCTTCAAGGAAGAAGGCGCGCTGGGGGCATGAACCCCTCGCAATAATTCCTTCTTTTTCTGTACGTTTTCCATGGAGCCATCTTTCTTGATGTTGAGAATCACCAGAACTTCAAGGAGCCAGTCACGGATCTGATTGAGATCAACGATGATTTTCTCCATCTTCTGCCGGGCAACATCCTGATACGACTGGGACGCAATGATATCGTACATGGCGGCCTTCATTTCAGTGACGACCGCCTTGGCCCGGGCGTCATTCCCGCCGGTCTGGCGGAGCATGTTCTCCAGCTCTTCGATCTGCAGGATAATCCTGTCGGATTTATCAAGAACCGCACTGGTGGATTGCTCCATGAGCTGCACCACATCCAGGGCATGGCTCAGCACGAAAGGCGCCTGCTCACCCGCGCTGGCCAAGGGAACCTGCACGGTCTTCATGTTGACCAGCATGGTGTTGATTCTTTTGGTCAACATCGAAAGCACACCCTCGGCGTCAACCTCCGGTATATCTCCCTTGTAATCGCCCCGCAAAAAAGAATCGGTGATCTCGACCAGGGAGGCGATGCTTTTTTCCAGGTGTGAATTATTGACCTTTACCATGTTGTTCCCTGTGTGCGGACTGATCATCCCATGAAACGGTCAAGGCAACTCCCTGACCGGCCAAGGGCTTTTTTGCTTCCTGCTCGTCGATTTAACACTAAAATCCTACCGAAAGATCACGGGAAAAGCAACTGAAATGGTTGAATTTTCACAAAAATCATCACACATTACCCCTTCAGCGGCAACTGCCTAACGGTAGCGGGAAGCAGTGGCATAAAACCGTTCTTTGGCGGCATACATTTGCCTGTCGGCCTCTTTGGTCAGAGCTTCGGGAGGATGCTTGTCCGTGCCGGCCTTGCCCAGGCTGACCGTGACCGGAAATTCGCTCCCGTCCGGCAAGGGAAGAGTGAGGCTGGAAAAAACCCGGGTTTGCAGCCGTTCGATAAAATACCCCGCGTCCTCGTCCGTGCTGTTGGTGAGCAAAACAATGAATTCATCACCGCCGGTCCGCGCCGCGATATCGGTATTGCGCAAGGTGCTCCGCAGGGCCTCGGCAACCGTAACGATCAGCCGGTCCCCGGTTTCATGGCCGTATTGATCATTGATTTTTTTCAACTGGTTGACATCCCCCAGCACCAGGGCATGATGGATTCCGTATCCATGAAACTTTTCCTGCTCCTCTTCCAGGGACTGGGTTAGATAGCCGCGGTTGAAGAGGCCGGTCAGGGCATCCTTGTTCGCCTTTTCCTCAAGCTGCCGCAGCAGGAGCTGGTTTTGAAAATAAGCGCCCAGCGGTTCGGTGACCAGGCGGAGAATGCCAAGCGCCTCTTGGTTGATGCTTCCTTCCAGCAACACCAGCCCCACCCTCTGCCCTTGGGCTCCCATGAGGGGAATCTGCGTGCTGTTCGGCCAAGGGAGAACCGTGTCGGCGAGAAGCCCGTCGGACTTGAATCGTTGCTGATCCCGGGACATGCAAGCCTTGGTTACGGTCTTCCACTCCTCGGTGGTCATCCCGCTCTGATGGGAAAGCCAGATATTTCCCGCCCGAATGTCGTTGATTATAAGGCCGGCCGCACCGGCATGAAGATCCGGCAGGATCGCGTCGAGAAAATAACCGGCCACCTCTTTGATCCCGGCTTCCTTCTGCATGTAGATACCGAAATCCACGAGAAGCGAGAGCACCTTGTTCTTGCTTGCGATCTCTTCGCGCTGTCCGCGAATCTGACCAATCAACTCGACCTGGCGGGTAATATCTCGAAACAGCAGCAACCCGCCTTTACCGTTGGGGGCGACGGAAAATATTTCCGTGTAGACCCGTCCCCCTGTTTCGTGGCTTTTTTTCTGCCCATTGGCCTCGCTGAAACCGCGCTGGGCAGGGCAGTCAAGACATGGGGCGCTGTTGCCGAACAGAGCATAGCAGTGGCCGCCCATTTGCCGGGGAAACAGGTCAAGAACCGCCTTGTTCTTCCGCTGCACCAAAAAATTCTCATCCACGGCGAGCAGGGCTTCCGGAAGGTTGTCCATGATCTGGGTGAGAAACTGCTGCTCTTCCTGGTTCAACCGCCGACGACGTTCGAGGAGGATGTTCTTGGCCTGCAATTCCTTGCGGTCAAGATCGCTGCGCCTGAGAAGGCTGATCTCCTGGGAAACATCGTGGAGTGTGAGCAGACATTGTCCCTGCCAGATCTGACAGAATATCTTCAGGTAGATGTCGCCCTCGTGCGCTTTGAGGGTAACCGCCTGGCGCTTGCCTTCAAGGTCGGCTTTCTCGACCGGACACCCTTCGCACCGCGCCTCGCTGCCAAACAAGGCCTTATGGCACGGCTGCCCGATCGCATCCAGCCCCGCCCGGCTAAAAAAATCCTGGGCAACGCTGTTGGCAAAGGTGACCGAACATGCTCCACTGCACAGCAAAACCCCTGTTTGCACAGCATGGAGAAGCGCTTGAATCTCCGTATCCGGTGAGAAAAAATCCGTTTTTTCCATGTATGGCGGCTTATCCTGACAGAGTGCACATCTCGACGAAACGATTTCGCAACCTAGCAATAAAACGTTTTTTTTTCACACCCAAAATACTCTGCCCCAAAAAATACAGAGAAGTACGTAGCAGTGAGCCGTCAACAGAGCTGGTCAATCTCCTGCCATTTCTTATCAAGGCGCTTGGCGGAAACCGGCAAGGCTGTCCCCAGCTCCTGGGCAAACAGGGAAACCTTGAACTCCTCAATCATCTCCTGGTATTCACGCAACCGTTCTAACAGGGCGCCGGAGAGATCCTTGCCGGCAACGGCCCTGGCATAACGCTCCTCATGGATTGCCACCTGCTGCGCCTTGAGTGCATCCTTGCCCGGGGAAACTCGAGCCCGCTCAAGCCGGATACGCAGGGCTTTCAAATACCGGCACATGGCCGGCAGCCGGCAAAGGAGCGTTTTCTGCAAAAAATCAGCAGGCACTATCCGCGACACTTGCCGGCGGTAGTCGGCAAGCCGTGCCTCCTCTCCGCTTGCCGAACCGCCTTTGCCGGAAAGCCTGGCAATCGCGTCCAGGGTTGTTCGCCGCTCCTGCAATACCTGGTCAACCGCCGCAAAGATTTCCCGGCAGAGGGGGGAAAGCCCCTGGCGCCGCAACTCTTCGATCTTGGCGGCGAATTGCCCGGCAGAGGGCGGCAGGCCGTCGCGAATGTCGAACACCGTATACACAACAAAATCCCAGACATCTTGATTGATCTGCTCATGGGTGGCCAATCCTTCATACAACGCCCAATGCGAGCGAGGAATAGCCAGATCTTTGCGCAAGGATTTAAGCTGGAGCGCAAACTCCTTGGAATACAAAGACAGCAGCGCCAGCCTGGTGCTCTGCCGCGCCTCGTTTTCCAGAGTAAAAAGACGCTGCCCCAATCCCTCGTGATCATCATAACACAGACCGGGATAAACATAGCCCTGCAAAGTCCCGTTTACCCCAGGAACCGGCAGGGATACCGGCGTCTGGCCCAACTGGGCCGGAGTGAGATTTTTTTGTTCCCAGCGCGCCTTCAGCTCGGCCATTTGCGCGGAACCAAACACCTGGACCTGCCCCGTTGCCCCGCTTTTCAAGGCGCTGAAATCCCTGGTCGCGCTGACGATCTTCCCCTGCCCATCCAGCAGGCAGAAACGAAATCTGAGGTGGGGCGGCAGATCGGCCAGGGGCCAGTCCCGGGCGGCAATGCGCAGCTTGAAGGAGTCGGCGATCACCTGTTCCAAGGCCCGGTACAATGAGCCCCGGCCAAAGGGCAGATCCCGGACAATCTCCGTTGCGGTCTGGGGAATGGGCACCAGTTGTTTGCGCAACCCCTTGGGCAGCCCCTTGAGCAGGAAAACCACCTTTTCCGCCAGCATGCCCGGCACCAGCCATTCAAAAAGATCAGCGCGCAGATGCGGCGCCAGGCTGAGGGGAATCCGGGCCGTCACCCCGTCGTCCTCCTCCCCGGGGGCAAAGCGGTAAGAAAGCGTAAGCTCACACTCGCCCGCGGGCAAGGTTACAGGGAACTGCTCCAGCACTCCAGCCTCGGGCAATTGCCGCCGGACATCATCGGCGGTCATAACCAGGAGTTCTTGAGCGCCTGGGTTTTTCAGCCACTGATTCAGGCTTCGTTGATCGCGGACCTCCGGGCCAAGCCGTTCTTCATAAAAGTCAAAAAGAGCCTGGTCATCCACCATGATGGTGCGCAACCGCAGCCGGTCTTCCATCTCCTGCAGCTCCGCCACCAACGCCGTATTCGCGGCAAGGAAGGGGTATTCCCCCTTCAGTTCCCCCTCGACGAGGGCGGACTGGATAAAAATCCGCCGCGCCTCCTCCGGCTTGATCAAGCCGAAATTGACCTTGCGCCTCGGCACGATAACCAGCCCGAAAAGGCTGATCTTGGCAAAGGCAACCACCTGGCCCCGCCCCTTTTCCCAGTGGGGTTCGGAGTACGACGAGCGGCACAACTCCCCGGCCAGGGGCTCGATCCACTCGGGGTTGATCTCAGCCACGGTCCGGGCATAGAGGCGCGAGGTCTCCACCATCTCGGCGGCCATGAGCCAGTCGCCGGTTTTGCCGTACTGGGTGGAGCCGGGAAAGATCATGACCTCCCGCCCGCCCCCGGTCTGGTAGAGATTTTTCTCCTTCTTCACCGCAATGTTCCGCAGGTTGCCGCTCAGGATCGCCCGATGAATGGCTTCGGGAGCTGCGGGTTGGGTGTTCATGGCAAAACCGGGCTCCTCGGCAAGCACCTGGGAGATCTGCTCGTGGATATCGCGCCACTCCCGCATCCGCAGGAAGGAGAGATAGTGGCTCACGCAGAACTTGCGCATTTTGGACAGGCTGTGCAGCTTGTCAAAGGTGACATGGTAAGCGTCCCAAAGGGCGAGAAAGAAAAGAAAATCAGAGGGCGTTTTGCTGAAACGGGCATGGGCTGCGTCCGCCGCCGCCTCCTTATCCACGGGCCGGACCCTGGGGTCCTGGATGCTTAAACCTGCGGCAATAACCGTCACCTCCCGCAGGGCGTTATGGTCCCGGGCCTCGATGATCATCCGGGAGATTCTCGGGTCCAGGGGCAGCCGGGCCATGAGCCTGCCGTGCGCGGTAAGGTGGCGCTGCCGATCCAGGGCGCCAAGCTCGGTAAGCAGGGCATAGCCGTCCTGGATGGCCCGGCCCGAAGGCGGGTCGAGAAAGGGAAACTTGGCCGGATCGCCCAGCTTGAGACTGGTCATCCGCAGGATAACCTCGGCCAGGTTGGTCCGCAGGATCTCGGGCGGCGTGTATTCGGGCCGGTTGAGGTAATCCTCCTCGGCATAGAGGCGGACGCAGACCCCTGGCGCCACCCGACCACAGCGGCCCTTGCGCTGGTCGCAGCTTGCCCGGGAAATCGCGACGATGGGCAGCTTACTGGTCCGGGCCCGAACATTGTAGCTCGCCAGGCGCGCCAGGCCGGTATCCACCACATAGCGGATGCCAGGTACGGTGATGGAGGTTTCAGCCACGTTGGTGGCCACCACGATCTTCTGGCCTTTTACCGGCTGAAAAATCTTTTTCTGATCGCCGGGCGACAGCCTGCCGAACAGGGGCAGCACCACGGACGCGGCCTGGCCCCGCCCCTTGCCCAGCCTGGCTTGCAACGTTTCCACGGCCTCCAGGATATCTCGCTCGGAGGGCATGAACACCAGGATATCGCCGGGGCCTTCAGTCTCATGCAGGGCGCAGACCGCCTGAACCGCCTGATCCACATAGCTCTGCTCCCCCTCCTCCTCCTTTTCCGGGTCCAGGGGCTGGTAACGGACCTCCACCGGATAGGTTCGGCCCGACACCTCGATCACCGGGGCATTGCCGAAATGCTTGGCAAACCGGGAGGTATCGATGGTGGCCGAAGTGACCAGGAGCGTGAGATCCGGGCGGCGGGTCAAAAGCTGCTTGAGCAGACCGATGAGAAAGTCGATATTGAGGCTCCGCTCATGGGCCTCGTCGATGATGATCGTATCGTAGGCGGAAAGATTGCCGTCGTGGTGCGCCTCGGCCAGCAGGATGCCGTCGGTCATGAACTTGAGCCGGGTATTCCGGCTGGTCTGATCCTTAAAACGGATCTTGTAGCCCACCAGAGCAGCTTGATCGCCGAGCTCTTCGGCAACCCGCTCGGCCACGGCAATGGCCGCTATCCTCCGGGGCTGGGTGCAGCCGATCCGCTTGCGCATGCCGCGCCCGGCCTCAAGGCACATCTTGGGCAGTTGGGTGGTTTTGCCGGAACCGGTGTCCCCGGCAACGATCACCACCTGGCTGGTGCGGATCGCCTCGACAATTTCCTCCCGGTGCGCCACGATGGGCAACTCGGCAGGGTAATGCAGGTTTTCTATATTTTCCCTTGTCACTGGGGCTTGTTCCTTCGCCATTGGCACTGCTGTTTTTCCACGCCAAACAATGGCTTGGCATACATTTCCGCGCAGCACATGCACCGTGCCCGGAAAAATATTTTTGCTTTTCTTCAAGAAGAATGCTGAACAGTCCGAAAATAATGTAGAATTTTTAAAATTCCGAAAGTACAATACTCTCCAGTCTTGTAAAAGACGACAGCGGCATGACCCAGCTGTGCGACAATAATACAAATTTTTTCCTAAAAGCGCAGGAAAGAACTCGACAATACAGGCAAGACAAACGAACACCGGCAACAAACCGACAGGCTTATGGGGCAAAACCCGCTATCAGGCGAGGAAGAGAGGACAAGGGGAGGAAAAGGATGACGGAAGAAATGGGAAACATTGACAATGCCATTGAAGCATCGCAAAAAACCG
>CAYTVV010000101.1:0-7497 GCA_964441875.1 uncultured Desulfurivibrio sp. | reverse complement strand
CATGGATCTCTTAAAGGATTTTGCTCAAAAAGATATGATCGAACAGATCATTTGCCTGGATGAGATCAAGGAGTCCAGGGTGGTGGAAGCCATCCCGGCCTTGTGGAATCTGTATGCCAATCCGCTTGGCGATCAGGCGGTTGATGAAATGGTGTATCACACCCTTTTTGATTTGCTTGCCGGGCGTGAACAGGAGATTATCACTGGCCTGGGGCATGCATCAGAGGCGGTTTGTCTCATGTGTGTTCGGCGGGCTGCCGACGGCGGCTCCTCCGTTCTTAAGGACGCGCTGGTCAAGCTGCTCGCTTCCGCTTCCGGCAATGAACTTGTCTCCGAGGTTATTCGGGCTCTGGGCAGCTATAAGGATGCGGGCCTCACCGATATTCTGCTGCCCTATCTCAAGCATGAAGATTATGCCGTTGTTGCCTGGGCCATGCGTGGTCTTGCCGGAATCCATGATCTCAGGTTTCGTGATGCCTTGATGGCTATGGTTTCCGAGAGTCGGGAGGTGCACCATGTTGATGCCGGCTGCGATTTGCGCATCGCGCTGGCCTTGGAAAACATTGCCAATTTCCCCGATGATACAACCGCGGGTTTTCTTATCGGTTTTATCCATCATGCCAATCCTTCGTTTCGAAGGGTTGTTATTTCCACCCTTGCCGACATGGGAGATGAGATTCTGTCCGATCTGGAAAAGTGTCTTGATGCCGGCGACAAGGACGAAAAAATCATGGCGGCCAACGTCATTGGCATGACCGGGAAAAAACGGGGCGCTGATATTCTGGTCGCCCATCTGGAAAAGGTCGAGGATGCCAACCTGAAATTTGCCATCTATGAGGGGCTGGGGCGAATCACTTCCATGCGTAGCGTGATCGGCCTGACCGATGGCCTGGCCGAAGTGGATGATCTCGTGCTCATTGCCGTGGCGACGGCCCTTGATCACCAGTGCAACCCCGGAGTGGTCAAGGTGCTGAACGAGATTATTGCCAAGGGCGACGCCCAGAGTGGGCGGGTGCTTTCGGCAATCATCACCTCCCACGCCCGGAAGGTTTTTGCCGCCCTGTATACAGAGGGCGGACAGCGGGCCGCATTACTTGCCGCCGTGCAGAAGTCCGGGGATCATGAAGCCATTGGCGCCTTCCGGGCGGAACTTGCCAAGATCGGCGGGGAGCAGGCGGCCAAGGATATCCAACAGCTGAGCCTCGGCGAGGTTGGGGTCAAGGAAAAACGTATTCTTGCCGCGGATGATTCCAGGGCCATGCTCTTTTTCTATAAGGGTGTTGCCGCGGATCTCGGCATGGAGCTGGTCACGGTGGAAGATGGGAAAAAGGCCTTTGATTACCTCCAGATGGACAGTGAATTTGATCTGATCATCACCGATATGAACATGCCGAACATGGACGGTATCGAGCTGACCCGCGAGATCAAAAAAAAGCCGGAATGGGCAAAAATTCCCGTGCTGATGGCGACCACCGAATCGGAGAAGACCCAGTCGGAACTGGCCCGGCAGGCCGGGGTGACGGATTTCATCACCAAGCCTTTTTCCAAGGACGATTTTAAGGCAAAGATCGGCCAGATGTTTTCCTGATCCTTGTGTTATGGTCTTAAGGGAAAAAGAGTCTGCCTCTGTGCAGGCTCTTTTTGTTTGACCCCAATGGTTTTCTTCCGTACTATTCCGCAGGGCATGCGCCCTGCCAACTCAGCCGTTACGCTGAACTTTTTTTGCCTGATCCTGCATGGGGAGTGAAATGACCAAACCGTTTGGAATTACCGTAAGTCGGCATATCATGGACAGTCAACGCTTGCATCCCGAGGCCACCGGCGACCTGTCCGGTCTGCTCAGTGAATTGATCGTGGCCGCTAAAACAATCAACGCCGAGGTCAATATGGCCGGGTTGGCCGATGTCCTGGGGAGGACCGGGAAAACCAACATCCAGGGCGAACATGTGCAGAAGCTTGATGAGTTGGCCAACAACACCATCAAGCGCCGCATGGCCCGCTGCGGCTATGTCTGTGTGATGACCTCGGAGGAAGAGGCGGATATCATTCCGGTGGCCGAGGGGAGCGCGGGCAAATATACCCTGGCCTTTGATCCGCTGGACGGCTCATCCAATATTGATGTTAATGTGAACATCGGCACCATTTTTTCCATCCATCGGCGGAAATCCACCAACGATCTCACCCCCCAGGGCGATGAAGCCGATCTGCTGCAAAAGGGGCAGGAGCAGGTGGCTGCCGGGTATATCATCTACGGTTCCAGTACCATGATGGTTTTTACTACCGGTGAAGGGGTGCACGGCTTTACCCTTGATCCCAGCGTGGGCGAGTTCTACCTGTCGCACCCGGATATCAGGATTCCCGAGCGGAGCAAATATTACAGCGTCAATGAGGGCAATTACAACTTTTGGAACAGCGAGGTTCGGAGGTTTGTGGATTACCTGAAGGAAAACGACAAGGAAAGCGGACGGCCTTACAATGCCCGGTACATTGGTTCACTGGTGGCTGATTTTCATCGCAATCTCATCGCGGGCGGGATTTTTCTCTATCCGCGCGATAACCGGAATCCGGCCAAGCCCCATGGCAAGCTGCGGCTGTTGTATGAGGCCGCGCCCCTGGCTTTTCTGGTGGAACAGGCCGGTGGCCGGGCCATCACCGATGAAGGCGTGAATATCATGGATATCCAGCCAAAATCGCTGCACCAACGGGTGCCGCTGGTTATCGGCTGTCGCCATGAAGTGGATTTGTTCGAGGAGTTTATGACCGGCGAAAAGTAAAGGGTCCGAGGTGTAAAAAAAATGGCGCGGGAACGAATTCCCACGCCATTTTTTTGTTTATCCTTTCGCCTTCTCTTTTTCCCAGGTGTCGCGCAAGGTGACAGTCCGGTTGAACACGGGTCTGCCATTCTTGGAATCCAAGCTGTCCACGCAGAAATATCCCTGGCGCTCAAACTGGTAATGGCTGCCGGGCTCGGCATTGGCCAAGCCCGGCTCTACCAGGCAATCTGTAAGCACCAACAGGGAGTCCGGATTGACAAAGGTCTTGAAGTCCGCCTCGCCTGCGTCCGGGTTTTCTTCGGTAAAAAGTCGGTCGTAGAGGCGCACCTCCGCCGGCACCCCGTGGGCGGCGGACACCCAGTGGATGGTGCCCTTGACCTTGCGGCCATCCGGGGCTGAGCCGCCCAGGGTCTCCGGGTCATAGGTGCAGTGCAGCTCGATGATCTCGCCGGTGGTCTGGTCCTTGATCACCTTTTCGCATTTGATGAAGTAGGCGTAGCGCAACCGCACCTCCCGTCCAGGGGCCAGGCGGAAGAATTTCTTTGCCGGCTCTTCCATGAAGTCTTCCCGCTCGATATACACCTCCCGGCCAAAGGGCACAGCCCGTTCGCCCAGCTCCGGCTTCTGCGGGTGGTTCTGGGCCGGGAGGTTTTCCGTGCGGTCTTCGGGATAGTTGGTGATCACCACCTTGAGCGGCGCGAGCACTCCCATGACCCGGACGGCGTTTTCGTTGAGATCGTCACGCACGCAGTGCTCCAGCAGGGCCACATCCACCATGCTGTCTTTCTTGGCCACCCCGATCTTCTCGCAGAAGCTGCGCAGCGCCGCCGGGGTATAACCACGGCGGCGGATGCCGGACAGGGTCGGCATCCGAGGATCGTCCCAGCCGGAAACATGGCCATCGTTGACCAGTTGCAGGAGCTTGCGCTTGCTGACCACGGTGTAGCTGAGATTCAAGCGGGCAAATTCTATCTGCCTCGGGTGGCAGGGGACCGGCAGGTTGTCCAGGGTCCAGTCGTAGAGGGGCCGGTGGTCGGCGAACTCCAGGGTACAGAGCGAGTGGGTGATCCCTTCCAGCGCATCGGAAATGGGGTGGGTATAATCGTACATCGGATAGATGCACCAGGTGTCGCCGGTGCGGTGGTGGCTGGCGTGCAGGATGCGGTAAAGGACCGGATCGCGCATGTTCATATTGCCGGAGGCCATGTCGATCTTTGCCCGCAACACTCGGGTGCCGTCCGGGAATTCCCCGGCTCGCATGCGCCGGAAGAGATCGAGATTTTCCGCCACCGGGCGATCCCGGTATGGGCTGTTCTTGCCCGGCTCGGTGAGGGTGCCGCGGTAGCTTCGGGTATCCTCGGCGGAAAGATCGCAGACATAGGCTTTGCCGGTGGTGATCAGGTGCTCGGCGTATTGGTATATCTGTTCAAAATAATCCGAGGCAAAGTAAAGATGCTCGCCCCAGTCAAAGCCAAGCCAGCGGACATTGTCCTTGATGGATTCGACATACTCCTGCTCTTCCTTGGTGGGGTTGGTGTCGTCGAAGCGGAGATGGCAGCGGGCCTTGGCGTTTTCCTTGGCAATGCCGAAGTTGAGGCAGATGGATTTGGCGTGGCCGATATGAAGATAGCCGTTGGGCTCCGGCGGGAAGCGGGTGACGATCTGCTCGTGCTTGCCGGTGGCAAGGTCGTCGGCGATGATGGTGCGGATGAAATCCTTTGCCTGAGTCTCGTCGCTGGTCATATGCTTAATTTCCCGTAAAGTTTGGTTGGCTTTTATTCGAAGTACTGCGTCGCGCCCTTGAGGCGGCTCACAACCCGCTGCTTGCCGATCTGAGCAAAGACCTCGAACATGCTCGGTCCCTTGACCTGGCCGGTGATCACCGCCCGGGCCCCATTGACCAGCACCCCTGGCTTTACCCCGAGTTCCTCGGCAAACTCCCGGCAGACCCGTTCCGTCTCATCGTGGCTGAGTTCCGGCAGGGCGTCGAAGCGGTCGGCCAGCTTGGGCAGCCATTCCTTGAGGCCCGGGTGTTTCAGCAGGTTTTTGGCCAGGGCGGTCTCGTCCATGGCAAAATCATCGGCAAACCAGGCCCGGCCCAGGGAGGCGAAATCCTTCAGGGTGTGGAAGCGTTCCCTGGCCATATCCAGGGTTTTCAGGAACCACTGCTTTTTCTCGCCGTCGTAGGCCGCATCCCACAGCCCTTCTTTTTGAAATTCCACCTTCACCAGAGCGCCGATTTCCTCGATGGGCAAGGTGCGCAGGTAATGGGCATTGATGTTGATCGCCTTGGGATCGGTGAAAAATTTCGGGTCGTCCTTGCGGTAGTTGAAGATGGAGTTGGACCGGGTGATGCCGTCAAAGCTGAAGGCCTCGATGAGTTCCTCCCGCGAGAAGATCTCGCGGTCATCGGAGGTGGACCAGCCCAGCAGGACGAGAAAGTTTGCCAGAGCCCAGGGGAGAAAGCCCTGCTCCCGATAAAATTGGACCGAGACGATCTCGCCGTGGCTGCGTTTGGAGATCTTTGCCTTGTTCAGGTCAAGGGTCAGCGGCATGTGGGCGAAGATGGGCAGCTCTGCGCCCAGGGCCCGATAGAGCAGGATCTGGCGTGGGGTGTTGCTCAGGCCGTCTTGGCCGCGGATGACATGGCTGATGCGGTCACGGATATCGTCCACCACGTTGCAGAGCAGATAGAGGGGCATGCCGTTGGAGCGGACAATGACGAAATCCTCGATATCCTCATGGGCGCGTTCAACCCGGCCATAGACCTGATCGTCAAACCCGACCTTGCCCGGTTCCTGGGGCACCTTGAAACGGATGACGTATGGAAGCCCCTGGGCCTCTTTTTCCCGAACCTGTTCCGGGCTGAGCTTGCGGCAAACGCCGTCGTAGCGGTAATCGCCCTTGGCGGCAGCGGCGGCTTCCCGTTTGGCTTCGAGTTCTTCCTTGCTGCAAAAACACTTGTAGGCATTGCCGTCGGCCAGCAGCCTTTGGGCGGCGGCCATATGTTCGGCGGCATATTCCGACTGAAAATAGGGGCCTTCATCCCAAGTCACCCCCAGCCACTCCAGGCCGTCGAGAATGCCTTGGATGGATTCCTGGGTGGAGCGTTCCGCGTCCGTATCTTCGATGCGCAGTACCAGCTTGCCCCCGTGCTTGCGGGCAAACAGCCAGTTGTAGATGGCGGTCCTGGCCCCGCCGATATGGAGATAGCCGGTCGGGCTGGGTGGGAAGCGTACGCGGACCTCGGTCATGGTATTCTCCTTGCAAAAAAAATGAGCAACGTAGAGCTGGCTGCGCGTTGCGAACGGATCGAGTTCAAGCTGTGTTTTATATATCGTTTTACCGGGTTATTCAAGAGGATGCTTGGGAAAAAGCAAGGGAGGGAAGGCTGGGATTGGGGCGGGGATTTTTGCTCCCCCAAGGGATTGCTTTATTTTTAATGAAAATTATAGTATGGTTATATCGTAACTATTCGCTGGCAGTCTGTCAGTGTTGTTACGCGGAAACGGATGCTTATGCACAAGGGAGGTGGAACAATGCCTTTAGATCCTAGCGCCACATCAGTACAAACCAATGTCAGATCAGAGCGGCCTGTTTCTCCGTATGCCGGGTCAGAAGGAGAAAAGAAGGCGAAAAGCAACAGGTCGGAGTCCGGCCAAACCAGTCAGGCATCCCCTGATGTTGTGAACAGGATCTCCGCCGCCGCTTTGGAGGCATCCAGGGCTCTCACCCAGGCAGGACAAGCCGCAGACCAGAATGCCCCGGAAGAATCGGTGCGGGCAGCGGAAAGGCGGGAGCCGCCACCAAGGCCGCCGCAGGAGCAAAGCGCACGGACGCAACAGCGATCGCGCGGGGTGAATGTGGTTGTTTGATCTGTGACAGAATAGCAAGATTGCAAGCGGGGGGCGATTCTCAGGAATCGCCCCCTTTTTCTTTGTTAGAAACCAAGCTCTCTCAGAAAGCGTGGGTCGCTGGTCCAATCCTTTTGTACCTTCACCCACAGCTTGAGCAGCACATGCTGGTCAAGAAGTATCTCGATGTCCTTTCGGGCGGCCTGGCCGAGCTGTTTGAGTTTGCTGCCGTTCTTGCCGATGATGATGCCTTTTTGCGAATCCTTTTCCACATAGATGGTGGCGTGGATCGTGATCAGTTGTTTGGCGGCGTTTTCCTTGAAACTCTCAATCGTCACCGCGGTTGAATAGGGGATCTCCTGGCCGGTCTGTAAGAAAATCTTCTCCCGGATGATCTCCGCGACAATGAACCGTTCGCTGGCATCGGTGGGAATATCCTCGGGGTAGAGCCGCGGCCCGGTGGGCAGCAGGGGGCAAAGTTCCTGGATGACCAGATCGGTGCCGTCGCTGGCCTTGGCCGACAGGGGCAAAATCGCCTGGAACGGGTAGAGCCCCTGGTAAGTGGCGATAATGGGCAGCAGCCTTTCTTTGTCGATGAGATCCATCTTGTTCAGCAGCAGCAATACCGGTTTGTCGACGCCCTCAAGGCAGCGGGTCAGGGTGGTGCCCGTGCTTGGTAGGGGCATGGTAACGTCAACCATGAAGACAATGGCGTCCACATCGGCCAGGCTGCCCAAGGCGATCTTCACCATCTCCAGGTTCAAGGGGCTTCTCGCCTTGTGGATGCCCGGCGTGTCCAGCATGACGATCTGGTAGTCCGGGCCGTTGACGATGCCCAGGATTCGGTTGCGGGTGGTCTGGGGCTTGGG
>CAYTVV010000100.1:0-7590 GCA_964441875.1 uncultured Desulfurivibrio sp. | reverse complement strand
TTCCGGCCAGCATTGGATACAGGTGAAAATCGGCATCCACCGCAAGGTTGGCCTGGTGCTTGTTGCTACGGCAAGCCTGCATGGATTTTTGGCGATTGTGACTGCCAACTGAAAATCGGCAGGAGCTCCACGAAACGAAAAGCCCTCCGCGTGGGGGGCTTTTCGTTTTCAGACAGACCAGTGTCCGAGTTCATTTTCCCCGACCGGGGAAAGAAGAGATCATCAACCACAGCGTTCAGCTGTGTTGGCATCATAGGTGCCGTAAGCATTCCAGTAGAGGTAGTCATTCAACTTCAGAATCTGCTCCTTGGTTAAACTTGTCCAGGAGCCGTCCTTGGCGCACTTGGCCTGTCGCCGGTAAAAAAACCGGTTCCATCCTTCCGCGGTTGTGGATTCCGTTTCCAAAAAAGGAGCGCCCTTGTCATTTCCACGGCGGTGGCAAGATTTGCAATTATTTTTGAAGATGTCATGACCCTCGCTCACCCAGCCGCTGTTGTTAAAATTCAGCTCCCGGCACATCCCTGTCCCCATATCCAGGCGTTTTGGGGTTGCGGCAAAAGAGAAAGATGCATTTCCGAAAATGAGAACCAACGCGCCGAAGATCAGATACAATTTCGTTTTCATTTTTCCCCCTCCTGGTTTTTTTTAGGTTTCACCACAGCCATTTTTTCAGCACAACGATGCGCCCGTTGCAAAAGCAACAACTACATCTGCAATTGCGTATAGACTTATATTCTTGAGCAAAAAAATTACTTCATCGGGCAAAAAGCCCCAGAGCATGTCTCACAGGCTTCCCCTTTTGGGCAAGGGATATCACTCGATTTGCACAAGGCATCCATATTCCCTTTGAGTCCGTTCAAAACGTCCCTGTTGATTCTGTAATACACCCGAAAGCCCATTTTGCTGGAGGAAACAACGCCAATGTGTCGCAACACCTTGAGGTGTTGCGACACCGCCGGTTGCGTGATTCCGAGCTTCTTGGCCAGGTCGGCGACACAGTATAGGTTTTGTTCAGACGAGGCAAGAATCCGGATGAGCCTGAGCCGCGACAGATCTCCAAGTGCTTTGAAAAATGTTATGACTTCATGAATCCCTTTATCACTCATTTTTCTCTCCACACCCATAACATCATAAGCAGCTACTTATTGTCAACGGTTTTTTAAAGACCGTTCCACACTCGGAACGTCATTACAGCACGCATCTGCAATTTGATTCTGTTATCCGTCTCAGCTACGGATCAGGGAAAGAAGCTCTGCGGTTTTTGCCGCCAAAAGCGCGGAATCGCTCCGTGTTTCCGCATTAAGGCGCAGGACAGGTTCGGTATTTGAGCTGCGGATGTTGAAGCGGAAGTTCTCCGCAGTAAAGCTCAATCCATCGGTGTAATCCTTCTCCCCCGGCGTGTTGGCGTAAAACTCCTCCACCTTGGCAATCACCGCCCCAGGGTCCGCCACCCGGTTGTTGATCTCACCGCTCACCGGAAAAGCCGCCTGCCGTTCCCGCACCAGATGGGAGAGCGGTTGGCCGCTTCTGGAGAGAATCTCGGCCACCAGCAGCCAGGGGATCATGCCGGAGTCGCAGTAGGCAAAATCGCGGAAGTAGTGGTGGGCGCTCATCTCGCCGCCGTACACCGCATCTTCGGCCCGCATCCGCTCTTTGATAAAGGCGTGCCCGGTCTTGCTCATTACCGGGATGCCGCCTGATAGCCGGACAATCTCCTGGGTGTTCCACACCAGGCGGGGATCGTGGATGATCTTGGCCCCAGGATGTTTGGCCAGCATGGCCTGGGCCAGCAACCCGACCAGGTAGTAGCCCTCGATAAATCCCCCCTGCTCGTCAAAGAAAAAACAGCGGTCAAAATCGCCGTCCCAGGCAAGGCCGAAATCCGCGCCATGCTCTCGAACTGCTTGGGCCGTGACCGCTCGGTTTTCCGGGAGCAGCGGGTTGGGCACCCCGTTGGGGAAGGAGCCGTCCGGTTCCCACTGGAGCTTGATAAACTCAAAGGGCAGGCACGCGGCCAGCTGATCGATCACCGCGCCGGCGCAGCCGTTGCCCGCATTGACCACGATCTTGAGCGGTAAAAGGGCTTTTTTGTCGACATAGCCCAGCAGGTGTTCCAGGTAGGCGGGCTTGTTATCCAGCTGGGTCAAAACGCCGGGCGTGTCTGCCGTAATCCGATGGCCTTCCGCAGCCAGCCGTTCGATCTCCCGCAGGCCGGTGTCCCCGGAGATGGGCCGAGCTCCCTGGCGGACCAGCTTCATGCCGTTGTAATCCGCCGGATTGTGGCTGGCCGTGACAATGACTCCGCCGTCCACCGCGAGATGGAAGGCGGCGAAGTAGATCTCCTCGGTGCCAACCTGGCCCAGATCCACCACATCGACTCCGGCCGCGAGAAAGCCGTCGGTCAGCGCTTTGGCCAGGGCAGGGCTGGAGAGGCGGATGTCGTGGCCGATGGCCACTTTTTTCGGGGCAAACTGGGCGCTGTACGCCTGGCCGATGTTAAAGGCCAGGGAGCCGTTCAGTTCATCGGGCACCCGGCCCCGGATGTCGTAGGCCTTGAAGCAGGGAAGACGAGAGGTCATGGTCGGATGTCTTTGAAGGAATGTTTGTTTTCGGGTAGATTGTTTTTTTCAACACAACAAGGACAATTGATCATGGAAGCCTCGATTCTGCAACCGGAACTTGCCGCGAAAATAGCCGATCTGTATGATCGCATGGAAAAGGCCTACGACATCGTGGCCAAACAACTGGACTTTACCTGCGACGGCTGCCCGGACAACTGCTGCGACTCCTATTTTCAACACCACACCTATGTGGAGTGGGCCTACCTTTGGGTGGGGCTGATGGAGCTTGAGCCAGCGCGACGCAAGGACATGGAAAACCGGGCCGCCGAGTATGCCGCCGCCTGCGAGAAGGCGTTGGCCAGGGATGAACGGCCCCAGCGCATGTGCCCGCTCAACGAAAAAGGGCGCTGCGGCCTCTACCTTCACCGGCTGATGATCTGCCGGATGCACGGGGTGCCGTCGAGCCTTACCTTTCCCAACGGCAAGATGCAAAAATTTCCCGGTTGTTTCCGCTGCCAGGAGATCGTGGGGGAGCGGCAGGCGGTGCCCAGTGTGGAACGGGCCTCTCTGTTTCGGGAGCTGGTGGCTCTGGAGCAGACGTTGCTCGGGGACCAGCAGGGCCAACTGCCCAAGGTCAAGAAGACCATCGCCGAGATGATCCTCATGGGGCCGCCCAGATTGTAAGGTTTTCAGGCCTTCGACGCTTCAGGCGGATTTGAGTAAATCCTGAATGGGAGAACCGATCAGGCAAAATCTCAACGCCACGGCTAACCAGACCGGGCCACGGAACTTGCAGAAAACAACTCGGCGCTTCTCGCGGTCTGGTTTAGCCGATTGTTGGGTGATTTTGTTTATGCTCTTTGATTTTTAAAAAACTTTGTGGGGAGGGGGAGGGAAATCATTCCCTTTATCCGATTGGGCAACTCTGCTCTTCCTTGACATGCCCATCCAACACCAAGCCACGAAGAGCGGCAGTAGCAAGTGGGCGAGAGAAGAATATCCGCACATCTCGGAGCTCATCAGATGTATCAAGCCGGGCTTTGCCGTATGCGACGGCATCCTTCTGGCCTGGGGTACGGTAGACAAGCTCATGATGCACGTACTCAACTGGATAGAACAGTTTGAAGCCTTGATCTGTGTAGGTTTTAAGTACGAGACAGAGTTTATCACCGGCGGATAGTGAGACGAATATGTCTGAGGTCAATGCCGGTAGTCGGTCAAAGTGCTTTGCCTCTAGATCGGTGGGTGTGAGCGTAATGCGCTCAATATCGTCAATTAGTTCAGCAACCTTTTCACGAAGCTCATCTAATTCCACGCGCATCAAGCTAAGGGACTCTTGATCGTTTTTGATCTTGGCGCTCAAGGTGGTGATGTAGTGATAGCCGACTATGGCGGTTACTAAGAAGAACATCCAAAGCGCAGAATTATCCATGAGACTCTCTCGGTCGCGATGCGTTTTTGGGACCCAACATTAATATTACCGGATTTCCGTTTTTGATACTTTTTCGCTATTTCCTTCCGGGTTTAGGGATGCCAAAGGGGGAAAAATCCTCTAAAAATCCCTTTTTATGTCCCTCCTGAGCATCTTATACGGAATACGGTGGATTCTCAAAAATTCTTCTCCGTTTCCACACAAAACGTCGAGAAGCCGGTTTGTTCAGGAAAGCGAATAAAAGCCCGGCGTATGGAAGCGCCTATTTTTCCCGCATCAGCTCGGCGATCTGGAAGGCCAGCTCCAGGCTCTGCTCCGCGTTGAGGCGTGGATCGCAGTTGGTCAGGTAGTTCTCGGCCAGATGGTGGTCGAGGATCTTTCTCCCGCCGCCGGTGCATTCGGTGACGTTTTCCCCGGTCATTTCAAAATGGATGCCGCCGGGCACCGTGCCCTCGGCCCAGTGGATCTCGAAAAACGAGCGGATCTCGCTCATGATTTCATCAAAATTCCTGGTCTTGTGGCCGCTCTCCGCCGTGTAGGTGTTGCCGTGCATGGGGTCGCAACTCCAAACCAGCTTGAAGCCTTCCTGCTTCATGGCCCTAGCCAGTCCGGGCAGACTATCCGCGATCTTTTTCGCGCCGAATCGGGTGATCAGGGTCAAGCGGCCCGGCTCGTTGTCCGGGTTGAGCACGCTGACCAGCCTTTTCACATCATCGAGATCGTGGTTGGGCCCGATCTTGACCCCGATGGGGTTATGCACCCCCCGGAAGAACTCCACATGGGCGCCGTCGATTTGCCGCGTGCGCTCGCCGATCCAGAGCATATGGGCCGAGCAGTCGTACCAGTCGCCGGAGGTTGAATCCTGGCGGGTCAGGGCCTGTTCGTAGCCCAAGAGCAGCGCCTCGTGGGAGGTATAGAAGCTGGCTTGCGTGAGCTGGGGAATATCGGTGGCGATGCCCACGATGCGCATGAAGTTGATGGCCTGGTCGATCTGCCGGGCCAGTTTTTCATACTGTTGACCCTGGGGGGAGCGGCCCACGAACTCGTTGTTCCAGGAATGCACCCGCTCCAGCGACCCGTAGCCGCCCATGGTGAAGGCGCGCAGGATGTTCATGGTGGCGCAGGCCAGATGGTAGCCCTTGAGCATCCGCTGTGGGTCCGGCCGCCGGGCCTCGGGGGTCGGATCGATGGCATTGACCATGTCGCCCCGGTAGCTGGGCAGCTCGACGCCATTGACCATCTCGGTGTCGGCGGAACGGGGCTTGGCGTACTGCCCGGCCATGCGGCCCACCTTGATCACCGGCTTGCCGCCGGCGTAGCTCATGATCACCGCCATCTGGAGGATAACCTTGAGCAGTTCCCGGATGGAGGGGGCGGTGCACATGGAAAATTCCTCGGCGCAGTCGCCGCCCTGGAGGAGAAAGGCATTGCCCTCGGCGGCCATGGCCAGCTGCTTCTTCAAGGTGCGGATCTCCCCGGCAAAGACCAGGGGGGGCAGCTTGGAGATGGTCTGCACTGTCTCGGCAAACTCTTGTTTGTCCGGCCAGTTGGGCTGCTGTAGGGTGGTGAATTGCTGCCAGCTTGTCTTGCTCCAGGGGGGTAGTGTCATGGCGCTGTCTCCAGTGATAACTTTTGCCACGAAACCCACGAAAAACACGAAAATTTTTTTATGGGGTTGCAGGTCGCGGCAGGATTTTTTCAGGATGAAACTGTTTTTTATTTCGTGCCCGTTCGTGGGTTTCGTGGCGAAATTCAGCCTTCTTTCGCATTTGGCAGGGCGCAGGGGCCACCGGCGCAGCAGGATTCCACATCAAAGGCATTCAATATCCGCAACTCCGGCTCTCTGCGTTCCGAGGCAACAGGAGTAAAATCCAGGCCGGGCAGCAGAGCCACAACCGCCTCTTTGGTGGGGATGGCATCAAGCCCGGTTTCCAATACCTTGCCGGTTCTCGCGTCCAGCAGCTCGGCGTCCTCGCCGTTGGTCACCACCACCAAGGGGATCAGCTGGTTTTCCTCCAGCACCCTCGCTGCCGCGATGGCCGGGCGTTCGCGGGTTACCAGCGAACCGGGGCCGTAGCGCAGCACCAGCACCCGCTGGCCCTCGATGCTCACCACGATATCGATCTTCGAGGCCACGAACTGGTGGGCGAACAGGGTTTCAATCCTGCGCCGCATGGTCAGCTCGTCCTTGGCAAAACCCCGCTCTTCCACGAGCAGCCGGGCCAGCTTTTGGCGATAGCGCTCGTCGTCGGTGTCCACCAGCGGTTCGCCGGTGACGTAATCGGCGAGGCTGCCGTAGATCATGTGGTGCGAGGGAATGTCCGCCATAACTTCCTACCCCGAATAAATAGCAGTCTGAGGGAGGCGCGTTATCCTTCTGTTCATTTCTTTGCTTGCCCAAAGAAACGAACCAAAGAAAGGGCCCCCTGTGTCCCTTGTCCCGCCGAAGGCGGGATGCCCTGCGCTCCTCGATGCTGCCGGGGCTTTGCAAACTCGGCTCTCGCCTCAAACAGTGCAAATCCCTTTTCGGCAACCTCTCCGGTGCTCGGCTGCGTGCCAATGGGATTTTAACAGCCATAAAGGCACAAAACGTGACAGCCAAAATAAAAAAAAGAGGAGGCCGCAGCCTCCTCTTTGAGAAAGGCCGTCCCGGATTCGAGAAAGCGGCCTCTATATACTACCGCTTTCTTACAGAGTCAGCCAGGACTCGCTGAACACGTTCTGGCCGGAGAGAACCTTATAGGTTTTATAGTGTTCCAGCGCGGTGCCGGTCAGGCCGGAAGGATCGGGATCGTTACCGTCCATCATGCCGTGGACCATGTCCACCAGGTTCTGACGCTCGCCCTTGCAGATCGCCATCAGCTCGGTGTCGTAGGCGTTGACGATGGCGGTGGTGATCCCGTGCTTCATCAGCATGATGAGATAGGTGCGGTCCAGGTACTTGCGCAGGTGCTCGGCCACGCCGTTACTGACGTTGGACAGACCCACGGTGGAACCGGCGCCAGGGGCGATCTCTTGCAGCATGCTCATGAACTCTAAACCCGAGGCGAGCTGGTCTGCGCCCAGGGTGATGGGGGTGCCGATCGGGTCGAAGAGCATTTTTTCGTTGGGGATGCCTGCCTCGGCCAGGGCCATCATCAGGTCAACGGCCATGGCGCAACGCTCGTTGGAGTCGCGGGGCATGCCGTCCGGGCCCCAGAGCAGGGCGATAACATTGCAGCCTGCCTCGGCGGCAACGGGGATGAGCTTTTCCATCCGCTCGGGCTGGGCGGAGATGGAGTTCATGATCGCGGCTTCGCGGTTTTTCACGACCTTGAATCCGGCGGCCATGGCGTCGGTGTTGGTGGTGTCCAGGCAGAGGGGCACGGAGCTGGCCGCTTCCACGGTCTGCACAACCCAAGGCATCAGCTCGATTCCGTCCTTACGGGCCGGTCCGATGTTGAGATCAAGATACGAGGCGCCGGCGGCGGACTCTTCCTTGGCCATCTCCTGAACCGGGCCAGGAACCCGTTCCTTCATGGCGGTGCCGCTTCTTTTACCCATGATGTTGATGCTTTCCGCGATGGCTGCTACCTTCATTGTTTTCTCCCGTGCTGT
>CAYTVV010000099.1:0-7635 GCA_964441875.1 uncultured Desulfurivibrio sp. | reverse complement strand
ACCCTGCACGATGAGGTGCTGGCCGTGGTCAGCGATATAGAAATGCCGCGCATGGACGGGCATAATCTTTGTAAGCGGATCAAGGAAAATACCGGGTACGATGGCATCCCCGTCATGCTTTTTTCCTCGTTGGTCAATGAACTCGCCCTGCACAAGGGACATGCCGTGGGTGCGGACGATCAGATTTCCAAGCCCGAACTTGGCCAGCTTGTCATCAGGCTACAGGACTGTCTCCGGCGGCGCCAGGCAGCCTGATTTTCTGTCGTAGCTCTGCCGCATGGTGTCGGATACAGTCATGAAGAGCGCCATGCATATGTATCGGGCCAACAGGGTTGAATCCCTGCTGGACTCGCTGACCGACGTTTTACGCACCCCGCTTTCCTCGCCGCTTGCCCCCGAGTGTATTGTCGTGCAAAGCAAGGGCATGGCCACCTGGCTTGCCATGCAGCTTTCAGGCCATTTCGGGGTGTGGGCCAACCCCGATTTTCCCCATCCCCGGCAGTTTATCCAGCGTGTTTTGCGAGCAACCCTTGGTGATGAGGGCGACCGGGTGCAGCGGTATAGCCGGGAACGGCTGGCCTTTGTGATCTGCGCTCTTCTGGATGACTGCCGCCACGACCCCGATTTTGCTCCCCTGACCTCCTATCTGGCTGATGGCCCGTTGAGCAAGAAGCTCCAACTGGCCCGGCAGATCGCCCATCTCTTTGATCAGTACGCGGTGTACCGGCCCGAGATGATCCTGGCCTGGGAGGATGGGGACAACCGGGCCTTTGCCCATGATCTACAGGAGGATCTCTGGCAGCCCAAGCTTTGGCGTCTGCTGGTGGCGCATTTGGGCTGCTGCTCTCCGGCCCGGCTCATGCTGCGCGCCAAGCAAGCCCTGGCCGCAGGGACCATCCCTTTTCCCCACCTTCTCCCGGCCAGGGTTTCCCTCTTCGGCATCGACACCCTGCCCACGGTGTATCTCGGCATCATGGGCGAACTGGCGCAGATCCTGCCGGTGCATTTCCATCTTTTCTCTCCGGCGGAAGGCTACTTCGGCGACATCCGCTCCCAGGCCGAGGCCCACCGCGCCCTGGCCCGTTTGCCTTCCGGCTTGGACGAGACGGACCTTTATCTGGAGGTCGGCCATCCGCTCCTTGCCTCCATGGGCGCCATGGCCCGGGATTTTCAGGAGGTTCTTGAAAAGGAGGTTCCCTATGTCGAGGCGGGAGAATACTACACCGCCCATGCCGCGCCGCGGACCATGCTGGAGGTGCTGCAAAACGATATCCTGCTTCTAAGCCATCGCTCTCCGGCAAGCGGGAGCGAGTCTCCCCAAGTCCTGACCGAAGATGATGCTTCCATCCGCATCCATGCCTGCCACAGCCGTCTCCGCGAGGTCGAGGTCTTGCAGGATCAAATCCTGGCCCTGCTCCAGGATGATCCCGATCTTGCCCCTCGCGACATCGTGGTCATGCTGCCCGAGGTTTCGGCTTACGCCCCGCTCATCGAGGCAGTCTTCAGCCTCCCCTTTGACGACAAACGTTTTATCCCTTACCGGATCGCGGACCGCTCCCTGTTAAGCGGGGCTCCGCTCATTGATGTTTTCTTTCGTTTTCTCCAGATGGCTCCGGGGAGAATGTCGGTTTCCGAGGTTATGGAGCTGCTGGCCTGCGAGGCAATCCACCTCAATTTTTCCATTACCCCGGAAGACCTGCCGAAAATCAGGCTCTGGGTGGAAAAAACCGGGATTCGGTGGGGAATCGACGAGCTGCACCGGGAGAAGCTACAGCAGCCAAAAGAGCGGCAGAACACCTGGCGGTTCGGCTTTGATCGTCTGGCTCTGGGCTATGCGGTTCGCAGCGACGGGGCTTTTCTGGGTGAGATCCTGCCCTATGAGGAAATCGAGGGCCAGAGTGCAGAGCTTGCCGGTCGCTTTATCCATTTTTGCGAGACTCTGTTTGCCCAGGGGGAGAAACTCGCCTCCAGCAAGGAGATGCAAGCGTGGCAGGGTGTTCTTGGCGAGTTGCTCCAAGCCCTTTTTCTTGAAGATTCTCCCCAGGCCTGGCAGTTGCAAAAGATCCGGGACAGTTTGGCCCAGATCTTCCTTGAGGCGCAGGATGCCGGGTTCAGCCAACCCCTTGACGTGAACGGGATCACTATCCTCCTCAAGGAGAAACTAACCGGCCAGGCCACGGCCCAGGGTTTTCTCGAGGGCGGCCTGACCTTCTGCGGTATGCTGCCCATGCGCTCGATTCCCTTCAATGTTATCTGTCTGCTTGGCATGAACGACGGGGCATTTCCCCGGATGGAGCACCCGCAGAGTTTTGATCTCATCGCCCGATACCCCCAGCGGGGAGACCGGGCCAAACGCAACGATGACCGTTATATCTTTCTCGAAGCCTTGCTTGCCTGCCGCAGTAAATTCCTCCTCTTTTATCTGGGCAATAACCTGCGGGACGGCAAAGCGCTGCCGCCCTCTGTGGTGGTGGAAGAGCTGGTGGATTGCCTGGCGGAGAGTTTCAGCCTTGAGACTGATTTCTCCAGCCCCGAGCCGTGTTTTGATGCGCGGCGCAAAGCTCTGCTGGCGCGGATTGTGGTCCGCCATCCTCTCCAGCCTTTCAGCCGGAAATATTTTTCCGGGGCGGACGCAAGACTGTGCAGTTTTGCTGCGGAATATTGCCGGGCAGCCCAGGCAAAACAAACAGGGATGCGGGGCAAATATGCCTTCCTGCCCGAACCCCTGCCTCGCGCCGTTGGTGCTTCCGCCTCGGTTTCTCTCTCTGATTTGTCCCGTTATTTTTTGCATCCGGTCCGCTGGTTTTTTGAAAACCGGCTTGGCCTTTTCTTGCAGGAAAGAGGCCGGGAGCTCCAGGATCGTGAACCCATCCATCTCGATGGCCTGGAAAAATACCAGCTGAGCCGGGATCTGCTGGCCATGAAAGGGGAAGGGTTGGCCAGCCCGGAAATCCTGCTCGCCCGTTGGCGGGGGGAGGGGCGGATTCCCTTGGGTCAGGCTGCCCAGGCGGTTTTCAGCGAAATCAAGGATACGGTGCGACCCATTGTGGAACAGCTTCTTAAACATGGACCAGGAGCGGCGGATCAAGAGCTTCCGCCTGTGCGTAGGGAGATTTGTATTTCCCAGGATTTCACCCTGCACGGCGAGTTGAGCGGCCGATACCCCTCCGGCCATCTCTTTTGGACCAACAGCCTGCTCCATGGCAAGATTCTGCTGCCGGTCTGGGTGGAGCATCTTTTCCTCTCTGCCGTTGCCCCGGATGACCAGCGCTGTGAAACCACACTGATCGGCAGAGGGCGCGACAAGGGTTCCGCCCAAGTCTTGCGCCTCTCTCCGGTACCCGAGGCCGCAAGCGTGCTCCTTGATTTGACTTCCCTTTTTGCCAAGGGCCTCAGTGCCCCCTTGCCGTTTTTCCCCAAGAGCGCTCTTGCCTTTGCCCAGGCCATGCATTCGGGAAAGGGAACCGACGACGAGCGGCAGATTGCCGCCTTTGCCAAAGCAGAGGAGGAGTACCTCGGCAATGACTTTGCTCCCGGCGAGGGGGAAGACCCCTATTGCAGGCAACTTTTCGGTGAGACCCTGCCTGTTTCCCCAGGCTATACCCTGTATTCCGAGGACAACTCCCCGCCCTTTGCCGAGCTTGCCGCCCGGATTTTCCTGCCCATGCTCAACCATATGGAGGAGCTATGAGCCGGGGTTTTGATCCGCTTCTGATCGCCAGCACCGGCGTGCAGCTCATTGAGGCCAGCGCCGGTACCGGCAAGACCTATTCCATCACCTCCCTCTACCTGCGGCTCTTGCTGGAGCGGAGGTTGACCGTGGAGCAGATTCTGGTGGTCACCTTTACCGAGGCGGCCACCGCCGAATTGCATGAGCGGATCAGGACCCGGCTGCGCTCGGCGGTGCAGGGGTTTCAGGATCAGGACGGCGGGAATGATCCATTTCTCTGCCAACTTCTTGAACGCAGCTCTGATCTTGAGGCGGACCGTCGTCTGCTTGCCCGGGCGGTAAGCGATGTCGACAAGGCTGCGGTCTCGACCATCCACGGCTTTGCCCACCGGGTTTTGCAGCAGCATGCCCTGGAAACCGGCCTGCTCTTCGAACTGGAGCTCACCGGCGCCACCCAACGCTTGGTGCAGGAGATCTCCGACGATTACTGGAGTACCTTTTTTTACGCTCTGGATCATCGGCTGGCGAGCCTGGTGCGGCAAGGTGTTTCTCCCGCCCAGTTGCGGGCTCTGGCCCAGGAGGCGATCCGGCACGGTGATTTTGCCATTGTCGGCGAGGCCCCGGCGGAGGAAGAGCTTTCGGCCCTGATGCAGGAGAATTGCCGACTCTATGCCGAAGCCCGAGCCTGCTGGCAGGATCAGCGCGAGGCCTTGGCCCAATACTTTGCCCAGGCAGAGGGGCTGACCGCCTCTTTTAAAACGTTGCTGGCCAATGGTCTGCTGGACCGGCTTGCTGATTTTTTTGCCCAGGGCGAGCCGGTAGCCTTTGCCCCGCCACGACATACGGAACTGCTCGGCGCGGAAAATATTTTTCAGCCGGATGGCAAAGTCTTTACGGCAACGGCCTTGAAAAAAGGGGGGGTGCAAGGCAATCCCTTCTTTGAGCCATGGGGCAGATTGGTTGCCCAGGCCGAGGCTATGGGGGGCAGCAGCCAGGCGCGGTTTCTTGCCGGGGCGGCGCGCTATATCCGGGCGGAACTGCCCAAGCGTCTGCTGGCCGGGCAACAGCAATCCTTTGATGAACTCCTCACCGGCCTGGATCGGGCATTGCAGGGGGCGCAGGGCGCACCGCTTGCCCAGGCGATCCGCACCCGCTTTCCGGTGGCGCTCATCGATGAGTTTCAGGACACCGATCCGGTCCAGTACCGCATCTTTCGGACCATCTATGGGGAAGGGGGCAAGGAGGCGCTTTTTCTGATCGGCGATCCCAAACAGGCGATCTATGGTTTCCGGGGCGCGGATATCTACGCCTACCTTGAGGCCGCCGGTCAGGCGGAATCTGAAAAACATACCATGACCACCAATTGGCGGGCCGACCGGCAAATGGTCGCGGCGTTGAACGCTCTGTTCGGCGCGTTGGTCCATCCCTTTGTCGATGGCCGGATCAGCTACGCCCAGGTCGATGCGCGGCCTGGGGCGGAGAATCTCTGGCAATCCCCGAGCCTCGGTTCACCCCCCCTCCAGTTTCTCACCCTGCCCGAGGGGCTTTGCGGGGTCAAGGGGAAGCGTCTGGTCAAGAAGCAGCTTGAACCCCTGATCCCGGATCTGGTGGCCGGAGATATCGCTGGGCTGCTCGGTGGGGATACGAGGATCGGGGAGCGCTCCGTTCGGGCCGGGGACATTGCCGTGCTGGTCCGCACCAATACCCAGGCGGCAGAGATCCAGTCTGCTTTGCGGGGCAGGGGGATCAACGGGGTGCTTCAGAGCAAGGCCAGTGTCTGGGCCAGTACCGAGGCACAAGAATGCCTGCGGCTTCTCGCGGCGGTGGCCGAACCGGGCAACGAACAACTGCTCCGCAAGGCCCTGGCCACCACGATGCTCGGCTTTACCGGCAATGATCTTGAACGCCTTAACCAGGTGGAAACTGAGCTGTACGCATTCATGGGGCGCGTTGCTGCCTGGCAGGAGGTCTGGCAGAAAAACGGGGTTATGCGGATGCTGCTGGCGGCCTGGCAGGAGCATGGGGTTACCGGCAGGCTGCTGTTACTGGAAGACGGAGAACGCCGCCTGACCAATCTGCGTCATCTTGCCGAACTGCTCCAGGAGACGGAGAGCCGGGATCATTTCAGCCCGGAGATGTTGGTGGATTGGCTCAGCCAGACCCTCACCGCAGGCGAGAGCGGAGAAGAGGCGGAGCTGCGTCTGGAAAGCGACGAGGATGCCGTGCAGCTGGTTACCATCCACCGCAGCAAGGGGCTTGAGTACCCCATCGTGTATTGCCCCTATCTCTGCCTGGGGGGCAGTGGTATATCCAAGCAGCCATTTGTCGCCCTCCATGATCCCGAGGCCGACTGGCAGGGGAGGATTGTCCTCTTTCCCGATGAGGAGGCCAGGGCTTTGGCGGCGGGTGAGCGCTTTGCCGAAGAGCTGCGCCTTGCCTATGTAGCGATGACCCGAGCCCGGCACAGCTGCCATATCTTCTGGGCCCCGGTCTCCGGCTACGATGGCAGCGGGATTGCCTGGCTTCTCCATGGCGATCAGATTGCGACCGATGCAGCCAGCAACCCGGAGGCATTGCAGCAGCAGCTCAAGGGGTACACTGCTCAGGAGCTGCTGGATCGGCTTCAGGCTCGGGCCAAGGCAAGCGAAGGCTGGCAGGTGCGGCAGCTGCAACCGGGCACGGCTGCGTTGGGCCAAGCACCCAAGCCGATTATCCCAGCGCCTCTGGCCTGTCGTACCCCGATGCGCAAGCTGGCCCAGGTCTGGCGGATCGGCAGCTTTTCCCATCTCACCGCGCAGAGTAGTCACGACCCTGGGGAACGGGAGCCGGAAGTTGCAGCTGGGGTGGCGGAAGAAGGAGCGGTGCCGGAGCTGGTGACGGAGATTCCCCCCGCTGCCCTGATTCCCCTGGCCCAGTTTCCCAAAGGACCGGTGGCGGGCAATTTTTTCCATACCATTTTTGAATTGGCCTCTTTTCCGCAAGAAGCGCCCGCCCTGTTGCGGGAGCTGGTGCGGGAGCAGCTGCGTTTTTACGGCTATTCGGAGCAGCAGTGGCTTGCCCCGGTTTGCCGGGCCTTTGCTGAGGTGCTCAAAACTCCGCTCTGTGCCAAGGATTCCTTTTGCCTCGGCGATCTCCCCGACGCGCAGCGGCTCAACGAGATGCCCTTCACTTTTCCGGTGGGCGCAGGCTTGGGCGAGGATGCCAGCCTCTCCGCCGAACTCCTGGCCCGCCCGTTTATCGACCATCCCCAGGGGATTCCTGCCGGGTATGTCGAGAGCCTGCGTGCTTTACGCTTTATCCCGCTGCGCGGCTTTCTCAAGGGGTTTATCGATCTGGTTTGTGTCTTTGACGGTAAATGGTATCTGCTGGATTACAAGAGCAACCATCTTGGCGCCAGCCGGGATGGTTACGCCAGGGCTAAACTGCCTGCGGCCATGGCCCACCATCATTATTTTTTGCAATACCACATCTACACCGTGGCCCTGCACCGCTATCTGAGCTGCCGCCTGCCCGGTTATGTGTACGAGCGTGATTTCGGCGGAGTTTTCTACCTCTTCTTCAAGGGGATGCACCCGGATTCCGGCTCGGAATTCGGGGTCTTTGTCGACCTGCCGCCCCTGGCCCGCATCGAACAGCTCTCGGCGATATTTGAAAACCTGGCAGGGGAGGGCGCATGATCAGGGAGATTGAACAGCTCATTGCCGGCGGAATGTTGGACCGGTTCGACCGCTATTTTGTCAGAACCCTCCAGCGCCTTGCCCCCACCGCAACCCCCAGGACCCTTGTCCTCGCCGCCATTGCCAGGAAAGCGGTGAGCAACGGCCATGTCTGCCTTGATCTACAACGGCTGGTGGCTGGAGCCTCCTGCACAAGTCCCCAAAGTTCCCTCCCCCCCGGCGGGGGAGGGCTAGGGAGAGGGGGAAACAGCGAGAACACAGGCAGCTCGCAACTTCACCCACCCCCCG
>CAYTVV010000098.1:0-7728 GCA_964441875.1 uncultured Desulfurivibrio sp. | reverse complement strand
CGGCCGCGAACCCAGTCCCCCCGCCCGGCTCCGCCCAAGCCTCCCCGGCCCCAGCAGGCAAGGCCGAACCAAGGCCCAGCCAGACCCCGCCCGCAACCCAAGGCTAGCACCCAAACAACCGCCGATTTCAGGAGCGCAGCAAGCCAGCCCTCTGTTTTCTGGGATACGGAAAGCCTCTACCAAGGGCAAGTGCCGAACCGCCGCCTGCTTCTTGGCCATTTCCTCTACTATTCCGGCCTGATCAACTGGCGGACCATCATCCAGGCCCTGATCTGGCAACGCACCGAACGCCCGCGCCTGGGAGAAATCGGCCAGCGTTTCGGCCTGCTCAACGATGCGGATGTGGTGCAGATTCTCCGCAACCGCCCGACCTTGCAGCCCTTTGGCCAGACCGCCATGGACCTCGGCTTGCTATCCCAGCCCCAGCTTCAGATGCTCGTTGCCCACCAAAAACGGCTCCAGAAAAAATTCGGCGAATTCTTCCTGGAAAAACGGATTCTCGAGCCCAACGAGCTCCGCATCCTGCTCCAGCAATATCAGGAGCACAACGCCAGCATCTCCGGCCAGATGTGCGGATCAGCTTTCCGACGCTGATGCTTTTTCCCCTGTCATTCCGGCGCAATGGCGCCATGCTCTGAACCGACCCCCATGTACAATAATCTCCTCTATCTCCTGGTAGTTATCCTGATTCTTACCACCGGAG
Source organism: uncultured Desulfurivibrio sp. (assembly GCA_964441875.1). Lineage (GTDB taxonomy): Bacteria > Desulfobacterota > Desulfobulbia > Desulfobulbales > Desulfurivibrionaceae > Thiovibrio. Next base: position 7,025 of record CAYTVV010000098.1, on the reverse strand, counting down.
GCCTTCCGGAGCAGCCCCAGATCCCATGGCCTATCGCCCTGGTGCTCTTTTGCGGCAAGATCGTTTTGTTCAATCAGCTGGCCCGTTATTTTTTCCGGCGCAATCCCGACAACACCGCGGCCCGCTATTTTTCCGTGGAACAGCGGCTCTCCATCCTGGCCATCGTTTTCCTGGCCGTGGACATCTTCCTGCTGGAGGGCCGCTATTACCTGAGCCGCCTGCCCCTTGCCGAAAAGCTTCCGGTTCTTGCCCCTCTGGCGGGGATTTTTCTTTTTTTCGGCTACCTCTGTCTCATCTGGCTGGCGGCCCGCACCAGCTATCAGAGCATCTTCGCCAGGACCCTTACGGCCCGTTCATTTGTTACTGCAAACATCAAAATCAATCTTGCCATTCTTCTGCCCTGGCTCATCATCTCCGTTTTTTTCGATCTTCTCCAGCTTGCTCCCTTTCCCCCACTGAAAGACTTTCTCGCCTCGCCCTGGGGGGAGCCCATCCTGGTGCTGCTCTCGCTTTTTGGCCTGATCTTTTTGCTGCCCCTGGCCATTGTCCGCCTCTGGGGCTGCACCCCGCTCCCGCCTGGCCCGACCCGACAACGCCTTGAAGACTTCTGCCGCAGCCAGCATCTGCGGTTTGCCGACATCCTGCTCTGGCCTCTTTTTGAGGGCCGGATGCTCACCGCAGGGGTCATGGGCCTCAGCCGCCGTTTCCGCTATATTCTTGTTACCCCGGCCCTACTCGAAGCCACGACCCCGGAAGAAATCGAAGCGGTCTTAGCCCATGAACTGGGACATGTCAAACGCTACCATCTCCAGCTCTACCTCTTTATCTTTCTCGGCTTTGGCCTGCTGGCCCAGGTGAGCGGCGCTCCGCTTCTTATGCTCCTGCTCAGCTCGGAGATTTTTTACCAGCTGATCACCCTGAGCGGGAAATCTCCGGACACCATCCTTGCCCTGGCCAGCGCCTGCATTCTTTTCGCCCTGATGCTTGGCTATTTCCGCTTTGTCTTTGGCTTTTTCATGCGCAACTTTGAACGCCAAGCGGACCTGTATGCCCTGAGCGCCATGGGACACGCCTCTCCCCTGATCCGGGTCTTTGAAAAGATCGCCCTGCTCAGCGGAAACATCAGGGATCTGCCCAGCTGGCACCATTTCGGTCTGGGCCAGCGCATCGACTTCCTCCGCCGCTGCGAAGAAAATCCGCACCGGATTCCCCGCCATCACCGCAAGGTCCACTTGGCCCTGGCTCTCTACGCTCTTGTGATGCTCACCGGCGCCCTTGCTGCCTGGCGCCTGCCTCCAGACCTTCTGGGCGAAACAACAAAAGCCCGTTTCGCCGAGGCGCTCATCGAGCAAAAGATTCGGGAACAGCCGGACAATGGCCTCTGGTTCCAACTTTTGGGCGATCTGCAATACAGCCGCAACCAGGAGCTGGCCGCCATGAACGCCTATGAACAGGCGCTGCTCCTGGCCCCCGCCAACACGGAGGCCCTGAACAATCTGGCCTGGCTCCTCCTCACCGCCCAGGACCCAACGCTGCGCAACCCGGAAAGAGCCCTGCTCCTCGCGCAAAAAGCAGCGGCGGAGAAAAAAATCCCGCACGTCCTCGACACCCTGGCCACGGCGTACTGGGCAAACGGCAACCCAACGGAAGCTCTGGCCGTGGAAGAGGAAGCCCTTGCCAAGGCCGGAACGCACAAGGACTTCTACCGCGGCCAGATGGAAAAATTCCGCACCACCCAGTATTCCGCCTCCAGCCGCTTTCCGGATGCAGGGCAGAGCACCGATACTCCTTAAAGGATCAGAAATGGCGGCACAGGGCTTGGTTATCATCAACACGGGGCACGGCAAGGGGAAAACCACGGCGGCGTTCGGGCAGGCGTTGCGGGCGGCAGGCCAGGGCCTGAAGGTCTGCATCGTTCAGTTCATCAAGGGTCAGGGCAAAACCGGCGAGGCGCTCGCTTTTGCCGCGGCCTTTCCCGGACAGGTTGAACTGCATCTTGCCGGGACCGGCTTTACCTGGCAACAGGACATGGAGACCGTGAAAACAGCGGCCCTGGCTGGCTGGCAACTCGCCGGGGAAAAAATCCTAAGCAACGCCTACGATCTGATCGTGCTCGACGAGCTCACCTACCTGATCGGCTTGGGCATTGTTTCGGAAGAGGAGGTTCTCGGCCTGTTTCGCACGCGGCCCAAACGCCTGCACCTGGTGATCACCGGCCGCGACGCCAGCCCGGGGCTCATCGAATACGCGGATCTGGTCACCGAGATGCGCGCCATAAAACATCCCTACCAAAAAGGCATCAAAGCCCAGAAAGGCATTGAGTTCTGAGGGGCGACGTACGGAGGGGCTATGCGCTGCCCTGCCCAGGCCCGGAGACCAACGAAAGCTCCGCCAGGGAACTCCCGCTCTTCAGGGCCTGGCCGATGGCCACGCCAAAGGCGAAGGCCTGATCCTGCTGCTCCCGGCTATGTCCGTAGCGCGGATAATGCCGACCCAGCCATCTGCCCCGCTCCGGCACCCGCCCGGCAAGCTTCAAAAATACCCCGATGGTCCGCCAGGGCTCCTTGCTCGGGTGGGCAAAGATCATCCGGTTAACCACCTTGGCTCCGCAACGGGCAAGCTGCCAGCGCAGGCTCAGCCAGTGCATCCGCCAGTAGCCCCGGCAGGAAATCAGAGGGAGAACCTGCTGGCCGGCAAAAAGCCTTGCCCCATCCCGATCAAGCAGGGAAAGAACCGGGCCGCTGGGATTATAGGACCAGGTTGGGCCAGCCAGCACAATCAGATCATAGTGCTCCCCGCAGATGGGCGGCAGCGGCTGGATGGGCATCCTCGTCCGCAAAAAGGTGATGAGCATCAAAAACAGAGTGGCAGGCACCGTACCGATGGGAAAATGACGGGGCGCCAGGGGCTGAAGCCGCTCACAGACCAGATACACCCCTTGCGCCTCCAGACCGGCGCCGAGCCGATGCACAAGACCGCTGGTCTGGGCGCTGAGCGAGTAATAGAGGATGAGAACCTTCTTCGGTTGGGAGTCTGCGGGCTGCATTCTTTCTCACGGCACCATTGGGGAAAAAGCCGGAGGCTCTTTCCCCCCCAGGCCTTGCTATTGTTCTTTTTTCATTATCGGGTAAAATCCTTTATACCATATATAGCTGCAACCCTGAAGAGAGAAACCCGCCCCGCAAGGCGATTCCCAAAAGCCACCACGCCGATTCCCTTAACCCCCCGGATGCGCGATCCATGCCTGAAACACACGAGATAATTATTGTCGGCGCAGGCCTTTCCGGTTTGAGCGCCGCCCATTTCCTGCACGCAAGCGCACCGGACCTGGATATCCTCATTCTTGAACAGGATGGCCGCCCTGGCGGCGCGGTGCGATCCTTTCAGGAACAGGGCTACCTGGCCGAATGGGGGCCGCACGGATTTTTGGACAACAACGAGGCCAGCCGCGCCTTGCTCAGCCAAACCGGCCTGGACCGCGTTGCCCAAAAAGCCCCCTTGGGCAACTTTGTCCGCTATGTCTGCCACGAGGGGCGGCTGGTACAGCTGCCGCAGAGTCCACCCGCCCTGCTCGCGACGCCGCTGTTATCCCCGTTGGGAAAATTGCGGCTGTTGGGCGATCTTTTCAAAAAGCCGCGGGCCGAAGACCAAAGCGTGGGGCAGTGGGCCGCATACCGATTCGGCCAAGAAATCCTGCCCCTGGTGGATGCCGCGATCACCGGCACCTTTGCCGGGGATTATGAACGCCTCAGTATCGATGCGGTGATGCCGGGGGTACGAGCCCTGGAAAAGGAAGCGGGCTCGGTGCTCAAAGGACTGCTCAGAAAAAAGAAAGCGGCGGGCGCGGGGATGCTGCCGGCCATGACCAGCTTTCCCCAAGGCATGGAACAGCTCGTCACCACCCTGGCCACCGGGCCGAATATTCTCTACCACAGCCCGGTGCAAGCAATCAGCCGCGCAAACGAGGCCTGGGAGATACACACCGAGACCACGACCTACCGGGCCGCCACCGTAATTGTCGCCCTGCCCATCAACCGCGCCTTGGCGCTGCTGGCCAGCCATGCCCCGCCCCTGGCCGCCATCCCCACGGCGCGCATCGCCACCGTGGCCCTGGGCTTCACGGACAAGGCCCAGGTACCCTTTGGCTTCGGCTATCTGGCCCCGGAGCGGGAAGACCGTTTCGCCATGGGGGCGCTTTTTTCCACCCATATGTTTCCCGGCCGCGCCCCCCAAGGCAAAGTGCTGATGGAGGCCCTGGTCGGAGGCCGCCGCCACCCGGAACGGCTGGAGCTGTCCGACGAGGAGCTGATCAGCCGCATCTATGATGATCTTAAGAAATTGATCCCCCTGCCCGAGCCCCCCTGTTTCAGCAGGGTACTGCGCGGCGACGGCGGCATCCCCCAACTGGAAATGGGCTACCCCGCGCTGCTGACCTGGAAGGATTCCCTGGAGCAGGGGCTGGACGGCTTGCATATCTGTGGCTTTGGCTGGGAAGGAATCGGCATGAACGACATGATGAAGACGGCCAAGGTAGTGGCCGACAGGATACTGCACCGGGTAGGCGGAACGAGGCAAACGCCCGAGGTCAGGCCGGTCTATTTTTAAGAGCCGTTATGAAATATCCCTTGCTGCTTCGTTACGGCTCCTTATGCCGTTTTTGCCAATCAGGATAACGAATTTTTATTCAGCGCAACGGCTTGAGCGCCGGTTGCGCTCCTCGCTCGGTTGACCAGGCAAGGGAAAACTGCGCCATGGTTTTGTCGAAGCATTCCGGACAGAAGCCATGGGACACCCGAACCTCGGACTCAATCATCTCCTCGAGCCAGTCCCCTTTACTCTTTACCCTGCGACACACGCAACAAACCGTACGCATATTCCCCCCTTTTTTTTACCTCAGAAACCGCCCCCACGGAATCCGATACATCCTTTTCCCATCAACCCTGATTTTCCAAACGTTCCACCAGATGCTCCACCTGCCCCCGAATACTGCCGCTACGGACAATGGCTTCGGTAATGACCCGGATGGAGTGCACCACGGTTGAATGATCCCGGTTAAACGCCTTGCCGATCTCGGACAGGGCTTCCTCCGTAAGTTTCCTGGCCAGATACATGGAAACCTGCCTGGGAAAGGCGATGGTTTTTTTCCTGCCCTTTGACTGGAGATCTTCGATGGAGACATTGAACTGACCGGCCACGAAATTACGGATCAGCACGGCGGACAACGCCTGCCGCTGCCCGATGACCGCAGCGACAATCTCCTTGACCATGTCCATATCCGGCGCGGTCTTGTGCAGTGAGGCCTTGGCCTTCAGGCCGATGATGGCGCTTTCCACCCGCCGGATATCGCCTTGGATTCGGTCGGCCAGAAATTCGATGATCTCACCGGAAAGGGCGAGCTTGTTGTTGCGGGCCTTGCGCTCGATGATCAGACACCGGGTCCGCCGATCCGGGGGATTGATGGTGGTAATCAGCCCGGAGGAAAGCCGGGAGCGCACGCCGTCGTCCATATCAGGGATATTGCGCGGAGAAACCGCCCCGGTAAAGATAACCCTTTTCCCGCAATCCATCAGGACATCAAGGGCCTCGGCCAACTCGGCCTGGGTCTTGGTCCGACCGGCCAGGGACTGCACATCCTCCATCAGCAGCACATCGCACTGATGATGATATTTTTCCTTGAACTGGTCCATGGTGTTGTTCTTGATGCTGCGCACCATTTCGGAGGTGAGCTGCTGGGAGGTCACATAATGCAGCCGGGTGCCGGGAGAATGGCTGGTGATATGATGGGCCACCGCATGGGTCAGATGGCTCTTGCCCAACCCCGTACCCGCTTCAATGAACAGACAGGGGCTCAGGGTGGAATCGCCGTTGGCCATGGCCTCACAGGCCGAATAGGCCAGGGCGTTACTTTCGCCGACCATGAACTCGGGAAAGGTATAACGCGGGTGCAGGGTCCGCACCGTGGAACGCGCCACCGGCATGCTGGGCAGGCGGAGCTGGCTCTGTTTCTTTTCCGGTTCCGGCACAAGCGGCTGCACCTTCCTGGCCTCGCCCACCGAAAGCCGCACCGCCCCGCCGGTAAAACCAACGTCCTGCAAGGCGTCCTGAATATCGGTCAGATAGTTATTCCTGACCCAGGAACAGAAATACGGGTCCGGCCCGGCCAGTTCAACACGCTGCGCATCGTCATGCACACATTGCAAGGGTTCGATCCACAGCTTGAAATCGCTGTCGGAAAATTTCTGCGACAAAACACTCTTAACTCGCTGCCAAAGCATCTTTTTCCCCTGGTTCAGTCACGAAAAAACAACCGATTAAAGCGAATTGAGACCGATAAGATAATTTCTGCCCGTTTTTTTAAAGGAAAAGCATAACCCTGTCAAAACCGGTCTCGAGGAATTTACCCCCCGCTGCCGCCCGAGTTTTCAACAGCCCACAACCCCAGGAAAACGGGCGGAAATATCCTGAGAACCCTCTAAAAACTGGATATTTCGCCACTTTTGCAAGCCGTCCCAAAAAGCGCAAAATTCCATGCGGTTACACCCGGATGGCGAGAACAAAATATCATTTCATTAACCACTAAACATTAGACTTTTCTCGTCATAGCTCCAAAATACTCCTATTATCTCATTTTATCTTCTTTGCAACTCCGGCCATTTTTTCTGTTTCCGGCATGCCCCTGTTCTGTCGGATTTTTTTCCTACAAACCCTTTTTATGCTATACTGAAGAAACTTTTATCCCTAAGGAGACCCGTCGTCATGGACCCAGTCCACCTTATTCCTTCGCCCGACACCATTCCGGCGCCCTGGGGCTTTTTCGAGTTTTTCCTTATCCTGACCTTTTTCACCCACCTTGTTTTCATGAACGCCATGCTGGGCAGCGCCATAATCGCCCTGACCAGGGAGATGCGGACCCCTCCCGCCGACCCGCCGCCCTGCCTGGATATCGCCTCCAAACTGCCATACACCATCGCCTTTGCCGTGAACTTCGGGGTGGCGCCCCTTCTTTTTCTCCAGGTGCTCTACGG
>CAYTVV010000097.1:0-8097 GCA_964441875.1 uncultured Desulfurivibrio sp. | reverse complement strand
TAAGTATCGATAAATAATGGTTCTTTGCAATACATTTTTCCAGGTACAAGGAAATATACAGCTTGTTTTTTGAGAGAAAAAGGAGAAGGCGATGAGCGAGAAACTGTACCGTCTGGCGCCGGAACAATGCGCCCTGTTGGTGGTGGATATCCAGGATCGGATGATGCAGGCCATCCCGGCCAGGGACGAGGTGGTGAAGAATTCGGCGCTGCTCATGAAGGCCGCCAACATCCTCCAGATTCCCGTGCTTGCCACCACCCAGTATGCGGCGCGGATCGGCGCGCTGCTCCCGGAGATTCAGGCCGAGCTGGGCGAGATTGTCCCGCTCGATAAGCTGGAATTCGGTTGTTTCGATAATGGGGCCATTGCCGAGGCCGCGAAAAAATTGCCCCGCGAGATCAACACCATCGTGGTTTGTGGGGTGGAAACCCATATCTGCATCTACCAAACGGTGGCAGGCGGCCTCCTGCAAGGCTACCGGATGTGGGTGCCCGCCGATGGTGTGGCCTCACGGGCGGAGAAGAACCACCAGACCGGTCTTGCCCGGATCAGCGAGGTCGGCGGGATCGTCGCCAATACGGAGATGATCATCTACGAGTGGCTGCAAAAGGCAGGGACCCCCGCTTTCAAGGCCATCCTGCCCTTTATTAAGTAATGGGTCGGCTACAGAGATTTTCCTGCCCTGTTTTCTTGAAAAAGCATTCATTTCTGCAAGGGGGGTTGCTTCTTTCTTGGGAAAACAGGTAGAACAGTAAAAAAGGTCCCGGCGGAGAGAGAAGCAAATGAATTCATCTCGCGGACCTATGGCGTTTTCCCCTTTTTGTGAGGGTACTATGATTGAACAAGAGGGTTCGGTCGAGGAGCGGCGTCAGGAGGAACGGGTTGCCAAAAATAGGTTCCTCCGTTTTACTAGGCTTGAAGATCTTCAGGCCGATGTTCCATACCGGGAAGGGGATTTGCTGGATATCAGCGGGGGGGGCCTCTGTTTTTTGGCGGAGGAATCGTTGCCCCTGGGCAGTCAGCTGGTGATGGTTTTGGAGTTCCCCGGCTGGCATGCGGTAGCAGACGGTAAATGGATCGCCACCAAGGTGGAAGAGGATGTCGGGGTGTTGCAGGTGATTGGCATGGTTTCTTGGGTGGCGGTCAGCCGAACCACGCCGGACCGCTATGAAACAGGGGTTTGTTTTTCCGGCATGGTCACGGTGTGAGCAGGTTGTTTTTTTTAATCCGTAAAATATTCAAGAAAATTGGCAGGTTGCCGATGGGAAATGAGTACGCCCCTTGTGGGGCAGGCAGAGAAACAGCAGCGGGAGGCTGAGCATGTCCACAGCAGGGAAGTCGGAAGTCAATCTTGAGATAAGTGCTGGATTTTTCAGAATATCCACGGATACTGTGGTGTATAATATCACCGTCCTTGGCGGTGGTGAGACCGGGGCCACCCAGGTGGTGCGGCAGATCCTGGCCGAGGAGAAATCGCCCGTCCCCGTGCTTGCCGCGTCCGAACCGGCAATGCTGGCCCCACAGGCCCTTGGGGCGGAAGAGGATGATTACTACAAGCAGGTTTCCAACGATATTTTTAATGATATCGGAAAGTTGGCAAAGAGTCTCAGCTCGACCATGGGGGAAATCCCCATGGAAGACCGGCGCATGAAGCGGGTGGAGCTGGACGAGGCCGGAGAAAAGATCGAGGACGCCAAGAACCAGCTGCACGACATCGTTTCCATGACCGAACGGGCCACCATGGAGATCATGGACCAGGTGGAAAAGGTCCAGAACCAAACCGATGGCGTAAAAGAGCTGTTGCTCTCCCTCAAAACCCATAACGCTTTTCAGACCGAGGCCATTGCCAACGGAGAGGCGGGCGCACAGTCTGCCACCGTAACCCTGCAAAATTTGCAGGAGAAGATAGGCCAGGCCAATGCACTGATTGTCGCCTTGCAGGAAAGTGCGGGCGTTGGGGGCGAGGAGATTGCCGCAGGGGAAGTGCTTGATTTGGCTGCGGCTGCGCCGGAAATGGTCAAACGGACCCGGTATCTTTTTGCGCTGGATACAATTTTCCAGACCATGTACGAGCTGTGCACCAACGAAACGGTGAAAACCCATATCACCGGGGCTCGCAAAAGAGCCGAGGAAATCTTTGACCTCAATGGCTTTGTCGATGCCATGGGAGAGAAGATCAAGGGTCTCGCCCTGGACGATAATTTTTTCACCGTTCCCCTAAGCGATGTCCTGGCTGCTCTGCTGAGTTCCTGTTCCGATGCGAAGACCCAGAATCTTCTGAAAAAAATGGACCTCAACCAGGCTGAGATCTTTTTGGATCAGAGCCTGCCTTTGGAGGCGCCGCCCACCGAGGAAATTGAGGAGGCTGCTCCTGCCTCTGCCGTAACACCCCAGCCGGAGGCGGTTCAAGCCAATCCGACCGCTGGGCAAGGGGCCGATCCGAGAGTTGCCGAACTCGGGGGCATGCTGGCGGAAAGTCTTGCCCTGGCTGGGGAGTTGACCGAGAACCTGGAGCAGATGCATTCCGGGCAGGTCCCTGGCATGAGCAAGATGACCATTGAGGACCAGATCGATATCTTCAAGAAGATTGAAAACGCTTTCGACGTGGCCTCTTCAATCACCGACGATATCTCGCGGATTACGGAAGCCTTGAGTTTTCAGGATCTCTCCGGTCAGCAGATCCTGAAGATCATCAAACTGCTCACCGATTTCCAGGTCCAGCTCCTGGCCATCGTGGTTTCCTTCGGCTCCCAGTTGAAAATGAAGGAGAAGAATGCCGGAATTACCGTGGCGGAGAGTAAGCGGATCGCCCAGGATGATGTGGACAAATATCTCAACTCCATGACCACTGGGGAGGTCGGCGGTGAAGGTTCCCTGGATCAGGATGCGGTGAACGATCTCTTGAAGGGGTTGGGTTTTTAGAAGCCGTTACGGATGAAGTGCCGCCACTCTGTTATGGCTCCTTATGCCGTGTGATACAGCGGCTTAGCGCATGGCCGAAATGTGAGAGGATCGAGGTGAAAAAGAGGCTGACCCTGCGGGGTCGGCCTCTTTTTATTTCAGGGAAAGGAGAGAGCCTGTAATGAATCCGCCGACAGCCTGGGCTACCTCCTCTTCCCGTCCCAGGAAGAAATGGTCCGTGCCCTGGAGGACGAGGCTCTGAAAGGTGGAGGGCGCCAGATCGGCCCTGTCTTTGAGAAGGGTATCCTCTGCTGCGGTGATCAACAGGCCGGGAAGGCTAAGGGTGGAGAGGCGGGAAAAGTCCCGTTCTGCAAGGGGCGGGGCGATGGCGGTAAAGGTGATCGGCTCCGCGTCCATGAGGTTGAGGGCGATGAAGGCCCCGAAGGAATAGCCCACCAGATGGACCCGCTGGAAATAGCGGCGGCAAAAGGCCATGACCGCCAGGCTGTCGCTGATCACCGAGGAAAAAATGCCTTCCTGGTCCAGGCGGTGCCAGTATTCAAAGAGCGGCAGGTCCGGCTCCGGCCGGAAACTCTTGCCCACTGCCCGATAATTGAAAAGCAGGACCGGCAAGCCGAGTGCGGCGCAACGGGCGGCCACGGCCTGGACCACGTTGTTCTCCATGTTTCCGGCCAATAGGGGGTGGGGCGGACAGAGCAGTACGCCTTCCTGTCCGGCTTTACCATCGGTGTACCAAAGGTTGCCCTCAAGTACTCCTTCCGGCCCTGGGATGGAAACAGCCAGGCGATGAAAGTCCTGAGCCATCAGTAGACCCCCTCGCTCTTGCCGGTGATCATCGGGCGGATCGGCTCCACCGCCGTGACGGCGCGGCAGTTTTTGTTTGCTGGTAAGGCATAGCAGGCGGTGTCCCGTTCCACCATGTTGAGCAGAAGAAAGGAGGCGTCCAGACGGTGGGCCACCACCCGGCCGCGTTGGCCTGGTTTTAGGGTGGCGGCAAGGTCGGCGGCAATGGGCTTGTCTTCCTGGAAGGCAATGAGCTGGAGCCAGAGGGCCGGATCATCCAGCACATAGGTGGGCGGCTCGCCGAACGCCGGTGGAGTGTGCTCGAACAGCACCCCCAGCAGGGAATTGCCGTAGCCCGGTAGGACCACGGCCTGGGGAAAGAGCTGATGGCGGATGGCCTCGGAATCGGCAACGCTCAGGGCCATGCCGGCCAGATGGATGCCGCGGATGTGCTTCCGTTCCTCGGCGGTCATTCTTGCGGCCAGGGCCAGGAGCAGGGGCGGGGTGATGAGCAGCACTTCGATGGTCTGGGTGCGGATCACGTTCAGGGCCTGGTCCAGCACATGGTCGAGGTAGAGGGTGAACCCCAGCGAGCCTGAGGCTTGCCGTTTGATCCAGCGCACGTCGCAATCCACGGAGAACGGTTCCAGGCTGCCGAGGCTCCGGGCCATGGCCCTGGCGCTCTGGCCGATGACATGGGGGCCGGAGGGTCCGACAAAGAGCCAGTTGCCGCCACGTGGGAAATTACGGATACCCGCAGCCCGCTCCCAGGAATCAACAAAGGCGGCGGCGAATTCAGTGGGCCGATACACCCTGCGGATCGGGGTGCCGGTGGTGCCGCCGCTCTCGGCCAGGATCATGCTTGGCAATGCGTCATGGAATCGCCTGGGGATGAAATCCAGCAGAGGCCGGGTGCGCAGGGCCTCTGTGTCCATGGGGCCGAAGAGATGAAATGCCTCGCAACAGGTGATTTCCTTTCTGGCGTCAAGGCCGAGCCTTTTTTCCTGCTCCAGCCAATACGCCGAGCCGGTGTGCGGGTCGAAATGAATGGCGATGATCTCTTCGATCAGGGAGGCGGCGATGGTCATGGCGTTTTCCTTTTGGCGGGCCCGAAAGCGAGGAGCAGGGCCGGGAGAAGCAGAAGATCGCAGATGATGCCGTAGATGAGCGACAGGCTGATCAACAGGCCGAAATCCCTGAGCGGCATGAAAGGCGAGATGAGAAAGCCCAGGAAACCGGTGGCGGTTACGATGGAGCTGGTGAACATGGCTAGGGCCGTGTGGGAGATGGTGCGGTGCAGCCGGGCGTGCGGGTCGGCGACTGCGGCCATCTCCTGCCAGGTATGCATGAAATGGATGGTGTCGTCCACCACCACCCCGAAAACGATGCTGGCCACGGTGACCGAGGCCACGCTGAGCGGGATGCCGAACAGGCCCATGGTGCCCAAGAGATACAGGACTGGCACGAAGTTGGGGATGATGGCCAGCACCGCCAGCCTGAGCGAGCGCAGGGCCAGCCCCATGACCAGAGAGACGGAGAGAAAGGCCAGGCCGAAGGTTGAAACCAGGGTGGTGAACATCTCCCGCTGGCCCCTGGTGTAGAGCGGCACCGTGCCGGTGACATAGGGAGTCGGCTTGGCTCCGAGCAGGGTTTGCAGCTCGGCTTCAATGGCGTCCACCAGGCGCATGGTTTTTTCCGAGGCCAGGGTGCGGGTGAGGATGGTGAGGCGGATGGGCGTTTGCAGCCCCAGGCCGGGCATCAGCGGGGTGTCGAGACTGGCCCCGTTTGCAGTGGCCATGGGCAGGGCGATTTTACCGGTTTCGTCATAAAAGGAAAAGAAATGGGTTATCTCCGGGTGGCGTTCGGCCAGGGTCAGCATGGCCTGCTGGATGGCCCGGTTTTGGGCGGGGCTGCCGTCCAGACCGATTTCTAGCGGGGTAAGGCCCACGCCTGCTTGTTCGATGGCCCGGTAATCCCTGCTGATGGCGGCTTCCGGCTTGAAAAAGGCGAGGATGAACGAGCCCTTTTCCAGGTGCAGCATACCCCAGGCCGAAAGGGCAACCAGCCCGGCAACGGTAAAAAGAATCCGGTTTTTGTGGCCGATGATGATCTGGCCCAGGAGGTTTTTTTGTTTTGCTGGCGGGACAACAGGCGTTGCTCCAGAGCCTTGGGAAAAGAGTGGGAGCAGCAGCAGGGTGGTGATCAGGGAGAGCACCGAGCCGACTGCTCCCCAGAGGCCCAGCTTCTGCACCGGGCCGTAGGCGCTGACCAGCAGGGAGAGAAAACCCAGCATGGTGGTGAGGGCGCAGAGCAGGCAGGGTGGCGCGACCTGGGCATAGACGGCAAACGGTTCCGGCTGGGCGGTTTTTTTCAGCAGATGGATGGCATGGGTGATGCCGAGAATCATGGTCAGGGGCGGCAGGGCCAGGAGAATGACGTTGAGCGGTTCGTGGGCCAGGGCAAGCAGGCCGGTGAGGTGCAGGGCCGGCAGCAGGCCGCAGACCAGGGCCAGGGCAGTATTGCGCAGGCTGCGGAGAAAGAGCAGCACCCCAAGGGCGAGGATTATGATGACCAGCGGGAAAAGGGTTTGGGTGGAGCTGGCGGAAAGGGAGTCCAGGGTATCGGTCAGATACCAGACCCCGCCCAGATGCGCGGGCTGCCGAGGCAGTTGCCTGGCAATGAGCTGTTTGACCTCGCGGATGAGCCCGGCAAGCTGGGGCGGAGTGCTTTGGGGTTTTGGAAAAAGAAGAAAGAGATACCCTTGGGCCGGGGCGCCAAGCCGGAACAGGGTGGTGCGTTCGACGCCATTGATTTTTCTGGCTGCGGTATTTATCTCCCGTGCGGCTTCCGGGGAGGCTTCGGGCAGATAGGCGACAAGCGGGTCAACCAGATGCTGCCTTGCCGCGAACTCCTGAAAGTGCAGCCAGTGCGGGTCGTTTTCCGTCTGCCAGACCCCGATGGAATTGTCCACCGTGGAGCGGCCAGCAGCCAGGCTCAACAGCAGGGTGACTCCGGCCACCAGCAGGAGAACCGCAGTGCGGTTGCGGTGTAGGCGTTGTCCTAGGGCAAGAAAGAATCGGTCCATCCCGTGCCTCCTGTCGTCTCATTGAAAAAGTCAGCGATAGTATTTCGGGGCAACAAGGTCATTCCGGCGAAGGCCGGAGGTAAGCGAGCAAACGAGACTCCGATCCAGTGCTCATTGGTTTCTGGACCCCGGCCTTCGCCGGGGTGACGATCCTATGATATATCGTTACGTTCTGCACCCAAACACTATCGTCCGCCGGTGAGCTTGGCCACCCAGGGGGCCACGAACTTGAGTCCGGCAAAGCTCATGGCGTGGTTGACCCGTTTTTTCACCAGCTCCTTGGGCCCATCCTTGAGCACTGCTTCCAGGGAGGCGACAAAGTAATCAAGGTCCGCCTCATCAATAACCAGGGGCGGGTAGACCCGCAGCACGACCCGGTTGTTGAGCATCAGGGTGCCCAATATCCCGTGCTTGTGCAGCAGGGCCGAGGCCACCATGCCGGGCAGGTGTTCGCGCAGCACGTTCTTGAGGCCGGGGATGGCCAGGGGCAGATAGCGCACCTCGTCGATGATGGCTTCCTGAAACTCAATGCCCAGCATCAACCCCCGGCCCCGGACCTCGGCGATCCATTGGGGATATTTTTTTTGCAGGGCCACCAGTTGGGCCTTGAAGCGTTCGCCCAACCGGGCGGCGCGCTGGGCCAATCCTTCTTCCTGGTACACTTCGAGCGCGGCCAGGGCGGCGGCGCAGGCAATGGTACGGCCGCCGAAGGTGGTGGTCTGCACCAGACAGTCGTGGGGGTTGTCGTAGGCCTTCTGATACACCGGGGTGCGGGAGATGGTGGCGCCGATGGAGGCGAGCCCCCCACCCAGGGATTTGGCCAGGGCCAGGATGTCCGGCACCACCCCTTCCGCCTCGCAGGCGAGAAAGGTGCCGGTGCGGCAGAGGCCGGTCTGAATTTCATCGAGGATCAGCAGCACCCCGTAGCGCTCGGTGATCTCGCGGACCCGGCGTAGATAGCCTTCCGGCGGCACGATGACCCCGGCCTCGCCCTGGATCGGTTCGAGGATCACCCCGGCAATGGCCCCTTCGCCTTCCTGGGGCGCGGTTTTCAGCAGGGTTTCAATGGCTTCGGCCTCGCCGTAGGGCACGGCGTAGTTGGGGAGCAGCGGGAAATAACGGCGCAGCCGCTCGTTGCCGGTGACCGACAGCGCTCCCAGGGTCTTGCCGTGCAGGGATTCCTTGGCATAGATAAAGCGTTGCCGCTTGCCCTGGAAATAGCGGCTGGCCAGCTTGAGCGCCGCTTCCACCGCCTCGGTGCCGGAGTTGCAGAGATAGACCTGGTCGAGATCGCCGGGGCAAAGCAG
>CAYTVV010000096.1:0-8177 GCA_964441875.1 uncultured Desulfurivibrio sp. | reverse complement strand
GGTCGGCATGGATGGCCACCGGCACGGTGATGCCCAGCTCGTTCATGGCCTGGTCTACCTGCATGGCCATGTTCCAGTAATTTGTTGGGCAGTAGGCGTTTGCTCCGCCTTCGGAGCGGGCGATCTCGATGATGATCGCGGCGTTGGCCCGCTGCGCGGCAAGCAGGACTCCGCGGATGATGAAGTTGTTGCGGCCGTTGGCGGCGATGGTCATGGCCTTGCCTTTGGCCCGCAAGGCCCGGTCGATCACCTTTCCGCTGACGATCAGGGCGCGGGAGTTGGGGAACAGCTTGACAATATTGGGCGGTCGGCCTACGGCGAGAGCCTTTTCAAAATCTGCCTGGGAGACAGACATAATGGAACCTCCTTGGTATGCGGGTAGTCTGTTGGGTTGCCTGGCGCTATTATAGTGGAAACAAGGGATGCGTCATCAAAAAAAAACAAGAGATGGGATTGGGAGCGAAAATCGGGCAACAGGTGTTTTTTGCCGGAAGAATACTGGGCTCAGGCGAAGCCGTCGGTGCTGGGAAAACGGCGCACAGGCCTCGTGATGGCACTCGGCCTTACAGCAGGACTTTCAGCCGCTCGATGGTGGCCTGGGTGATGGGCTTGGGGATGACCGTTTCCACCGATGGTCGGCCTGATACCTCAAGGAGCTTGCCAGGGTCGTCAAGGCTGGTGATGACGATGACCTTCGGCTCTTTTTTGAGAAAACCCTTCTGAAAGGCATCCTCAATGATGGTGAGAAAGGTCTCACCATCCACCACCGGCATGATAAGATCGAGGAGAACGACATCCGGCTGGTATTTTAGGTAGCGGAAGATGGCCTCGGTGCCGTTTGCCGCTTCAAAGAGTTCGCACCCCGGCACACTCTTCAACAGATGATTCTTGAGAATGGTTCTGGCGGTTAGTTCATCATCGACAATGAGTATCTTCATCCATTTCCCCCCCAAGGGAAGCATGATCAATGGTGCGCAATGCGGGAGCTGAATCCGTTTCAGCTGGCACTATAATACATATCGGCAGTTTTTTAAATGAGCAGTGTTATTTTTGTTGTTGGGCCAAGTTGCTGGCCAGCTCTGGAAACCAGGTGCCGATGGTTTCTGCCTGGGTCCAGCCTTCCCTGAGCCTGGTTTTGGAAACAATCGGGATGTTCAGCCCGGTCTCGGCCAGCGCGGCGGTGATTTTTGCCAGGGGGGTGCCGCTGAACAGGATAAAGCGGAGATCCCGACGCTGCTCCACAATGAGGAGTTTGGTCGCAAGCTCTATTCCATCCATAACTCCCATTTCATAATCGCACAGGATATTGGCTATCCCTTTGGCGACCAGAAGATCGTAGGCCTGCTGTCCGTTTTCCGCCTCGTGGATATTTTTGGGCGCCACTCCGGCCCCCTCCAGGCGCAAGCGGACAACCATACGGATGAATTCCGCATTATCGACAATCAGAATGGTTGAATAGTCAGGAGGCATATATGCTTTCTGGATTCTTCCGTTGCCGGAAGCAAGAAAATCTTGGGTAAAAATCGGGGCGGGCTGTTGCGGCCTATTCGTTTTGCAGCGACAACTTGAGTCGGCTGGTCACAGATCCGCGCAGCGATTCATGGGCGGCCAACACCTTGCGCCAGGCGGAATCGGCCTCATTCTTTTTCCCCTGGCGGGTCAAGGCATCCAGCTCTTTTGCCGCCGCGCCCAATTTTTTTGCGGTGAAGATCGCAGACGAGCCACGGAGGCTGTGGCAACAGGTCAGTATTCCAACCTGATCGCCTGCGGCCATTGCTTCGCCGAGCAGGATGATTTGCTTGTCGGTATCGGCAAAAAAAGCATTGGCTATTCGGCAGAGGATCGCTTCGTCAGTATAGGTGGCGAGGAGAGCCTTGAAATCCAGATCAAGATCTTCCCCTGGAGTTGCCAAGGCTGGTTCCGCTGCGTGTTGATTCCCGCAGGCAGGGAAGAGATGTTTTTCAATGGCGGCGAAAAGTTGCTCCGGGTCGAAATTTTTTTCCGCATACCCGTCAAGGCCTGCGGCTAAGAGACGTTCACGTTCCGCCGCGGTCTCGGCGGTGAGGGCGATGATCGGAATGGCGCGACAAGCCGGGTTTTCCTTGATCCTGCGTGTGGTCTCCACGCCGTCAATACCGGGGAGGCCGATGTCCATCAGAATGATCTGGAAATCCGTATTCTGGGCAAGGATGTCCAGCGCTGCTTCGCCACTGGTGGCGGCAACAGTCTGCCAGCCCCTTTCGGCAAGGATGTCGGTGAGGATCGCGAGGTTGAAATCCACATCCTCGACCACCATGATTCTGACAGCTTTTTGGGAAACATCGTTTGCAACTGGGGAATGCATCTGTCTCTCCGTAGTCTGGTATTTACTAATCCCACGGAAAGGATAGCAGATTAGAAATCAATCTGGAAGCTGTAAACGTCTTCCTCCAGGCTGCTCTTCACGGTGAAGCCGCAATGGAGGAAGATGGCCTGCATGCGTTTGTTCTCCCGCAGCACCTCGGCGGAAAAACCGGCAATGCCGTTTTTCTTGGCGATGGTGACCAGATGCTTGAAAAGAAAAGAGCCGATTCGTTTGTTTTGCCATTCGTCGCGGACGATAAAGGCCACCTCGGCCCGGTTGGTTTTTTCGTCCAGATAGTAGCGGCCGATGGCGATGATCTCCTCGCCGTGCGCCTCCGGCAAGGTGCCGACAATGGCCGCGTCCTTGCGGTGGTCGAGGTAGACGAAGTTCTGGATCTGCTTGTGGCCGAAGCGCTGGCTGTGGGTCATGAAGCGGTAGTAGAGGGTTTCCTGGGAAAGGGCGTAGAGGATGTCCCGCATCCGAGGCTCATCGGTGAGATGCACCGGCCGGAAATTGATCTGGGTGCCGTCTTCAAGAAGCATGGTGGTGTTCATTTCCTTGGAGGCGATCATGAAGCGGCCCTCCACATCGCCGAGATCCTGGCGGAGATACTTGGCCTCGATGGCTTCCTTGAACAGCTGCTCCCGGAATTTTGGATGGGCGATGCTGATCAGGGCCAGGGCGCGTTCCTGCACACTCTTGCCGTGCAGGTAGGCAATGCCGTATTCGGTGGCCACGTAATGCACCTCGCCTCGGGTGGTGACCACCCCGGCCCCAGGGGTCAGACGGGTGACGATGCGGGAGATGGTTTTATCCTTGGCTGTTGACTCCATGGCGATGATGGGCTTGCCCCCGATGGAGCGGGCCGCGCCCCGGTTGAAATCCACCTGGCCGCCGATGCCGGAATAGAAGAGCGAGCCCAGGGAGTCGGTGCAGACCTGGCCGGTGAGGTCGATTTCAAGAGCCATGTTGATGGCCACCATCTTGTGCTGCCGGCCGATGATATGGGTATCATTGACATATTCCGTGGGCCTGAAACAGAAGGTGGGATTGTTGTCGATGTAGTCGTAGAGCCGCTGGGTGCCCATGCAGAAGCTGGCCACGATCCTCCCCTTGTCCGTGGTTTTTCGCTGGCCGGTGACGGCGCCCGATTCCACCAGATCGATGATGGAGTCGGTGAGCATCTCCGTATGGATGCCAAGGTCTTTTTTGTGGTGCAAAAATTCCACCAGGGCGTGGGGGATGCGGCCGATGCCGAATTCGATGGTCGAGCCGTCTTCGATCAGGGCGGCGATATGCTCCCCGATGCGACGGGTATTCGCGGACACCGGGGTGGATTCCCGTTCGATGATGGGGCTTGCCGCCGGCACCAGGATGTCGAGATCATAGATGTCGAGAAAGCTGTCGCCCAGGGTCCAGGGCATCAGCGGATTCACCTGGGCGATCACCAACGAGGCATTTTCCGCCGCACTTTTCACGATGTCCACCGAAACGCCCAGGCTTACCTTGCCGCGCTCGTCCGGCGGCGTTACCTGGATGAGGGCTACGTCGATGGGGAGCTGGCCGGAGTTGAACAACATGGGGATGTCGGAGAGCAGGGTGGGGGTGTAGTTCCCGAGCCCCTGCTGGATATGCTCCCGGATGTTGGCGCCGATGAAAAAGCTGTTCACCGAGAAACAGTCGGCCAGGCTGCGGCTGGCATACGGGGCATCGCCCTTGGTGAGCAGCTGGATGATCTCCACGTCGGCCAGTTCGTGGGCCCGCTCGGTAAGGGCCTTGACCAGCAGCACCGGCTCGGCGCAGGCCGTGCCGATGAAGACCCGCTGGCCCGGTTTGATTTTAGCCGCGGCCTGGTAAGGCGTGGCGATCATATCGCTGTATTTTTCCTGCCAGTCGGGATCGTAGGATGCTGGGTTGCTCATCGCGGCACCTCAAAGCTCTGCAAGGTCATTCTCGCGTCCGCCACCACCGGCTCGGTGCCTGTCTCCCCAACAATAAAGGGGTTGATGTCCAGCTCGGCAATCTGGGGAAAATCGGTGGTCAGCTGGCTGATCCGCTGCAAGCCGTTGGCAATACCCGCCAGATCGACACCCTTGTGGCCGCGCTTGCCCTTGAGGATTTCGTAGGAGCGGGTGCTCATCAGCATCTGGACAGCCTCATCGTTGGTGATCGGCGCCAGGTAGAAGGTGACGTCTTTCATGACCTCGACGAAGATGCCGCCCAAGCCGAACATCAGCATGGGCCCGAACTGCGGATCGCGGCTCATGCCGATGATTACCTCTAAGCCCCGGCTGAGCATTTTCTCCACGTAAATTCCCTCGATCCAGGCCTCCGGCGCCCGCTGGGCGATGCGGAGCATCATGAGGTCGTAGGCATCCGCCACCGCATCACCGTTGGTCACGTTGAGCCGCACCCCGCCGAGATCGGATTTGTGGATGATATCCGGGGAAACGATCTTCATGGCCACCGGGTAGCCGATGCGTTCGGCTATCTCAATGGCCTCGCCGACATTGGTGGCCAGATACCCTTGGGGAATCTGAAAGCCATAGGCCTGCAAGATGCTCTTTGCCTTGACCTCGCCGATTTGCAACCGGTTGGTCCGCAACCGTCGGGTGATGATGCGTTCCACCCTGCGCCGGTTTACCGGAAAGCGGGCCACCATTCGGGGCGGACGTTTGCGCCAGGCCGCGTATTCCACCAGAGCCTTGAGTGCGGCCACGGCCCGTTCCGGCGAAGGATAATCCGGCAACCCCGCAGCCACCAGCTCATCGCGGCCCGGCATGACATCGGCCCCGCCCATGAAAGCGACCACCACGGGTTTTTCTCCCTTGTTGCAACCGGCAATGGCCCGGGCGGTTTCCGCCGGTTTGGTCATGGCCTGGGGGGTGAGGATGATCACCACCGCGTCCACGGCCTCGTCTTCTTGGGCAGCCTCTAAAGCTGCGACATAGCGGTCCGGTTCGGCGTCGCCCAGCACGTCGATGGGATTGCCGATGCTCGCCGCACTGGGAAGTTTTTGGCGCAGGGCCGAGGCGGTGTTGCGGTCCAGAGTGGCCACAATCATCCCGGATTTTTCCACGGCGTCGGCGGCCATGGTCCCAGGCCCCCCGGCATTGGTGATGATCAGCACCCGTTTGCCCTTGGGTAGGGGCTGCATGGAAAAGAGGGCGGCATAATCGGCCAGGGCCTCGAAGTTGTCGGCTCGGATGACGCCCGAGCGCATGAAGGCCGCGCCGTAGGCGATTTCCGCTCCGGCCAGTACCCCGGTGTGAGAGGAGGCCGCCTTCTGCCCGGCCACGGTGGTGCCGGCTTTGAGGATGATCACCGGCTTTTTGCTCGAGGCTTCGGTGGCGGCCTTAACAAACTCGTCTCCGCAGGCAATGTCTTCCAGATAGGCGATAATCACCTTGGTCTGCGCGTCGGCGGCCAGGGCGACCAGCAGGTCGCCCTCGTTGAGGTCCGCCTTATTGCCCATGCTCACCATCTTGGCGATGCCGGTGTGGCGGGCGGCGGCCAGGTCCAGCAGGGCGGTGCAGATGGCACCGGATTGGGAGATCACCGAGATGCAGCCCGGTTGCGGCATGTGGCTGGCAAAGGAGGCGTTCATCCGGTGCTCGGTGTTGATGAGCCCCAGGCAGTTGGGACCAAGCAGAGGCACCTTGTGGCTCTGACAGAGCTCGGCGATCCGGTGTTCGATTTCCGCGCCTTCCTTTCCCGTTTCCTTGAAGCCGGAGCTGATGACGGTAATGGCTCCGGCCTGGGCCTCAAGGCAATCCCGCACCGCTTCCAGAACCAGACCGCTGGGAAGCGCGATGATGCAGAGATCGATCTTTTCTTTCGTCTTTTTGATCTCGGCCAGGCAGGGCAACCCCAGCACCTCCGGGGCCGCTGGATTCACCGGGATGATCCGCCCACCATAGCCGCTGGCCAGCAGGTTGGCGACAATATCGTGGCCGACCTTGCCGGGAATGCGGGAAGCGCCGAGCACGGCGATGGATTCCGGGAAGAAAAGCGGGGTGAGCATGGTTTTTTTCCTGTACGGGTTGAATGACTTGCAACAACTGGCCTTCGACAGGCTCAGGCTGAACGGATATTGTCTTAACGTATTGATACTCCGTTCGTGCTGAGCCTGTCGAAGCACTTGTTTGAAGTAAATTTCGAGTTGTTACGAGTTCACCAGGGTCTGCTACCCAAAAAATTCGGGAAGTTCCGGCAGAACAAGGGCAAAGCCTGCCTCCTTGAGGGCCTGGTGCACGGCGCTGATATTGTAGGTGTTGACCCGCAGATAGATGCGTTCCGGCGCGGTCCCCTCCGCCTCGGTGCGGATGAGGCGGGTGAAGCGGATGTTGTGCTCCTCGAGCACCTTGGCGATGCGGGAAAGCGGCTTGCGCTTGCCGTCATGCTCCACCACGATCATGGCGCTCCCGCGTTCGCCAAGGCCGAAAAGCCGGCGGTAGGCGGCCATGAGGTCGCGCATGGAAAACATGCCGATGACCCGCTGCTCTTCGTCCACCACGGGCAGGGCGCCGATTTTTTCCCGATCGAGGAGGATCAGGGCGTCGTCCAGGGTGGAGATGGGATTTAAGGTGAAAAAAACGCGGCTCATGATGGCGCTGACCGGGGTCTGGTCGAAATCCGCATGGCAGGCCTTGATCCGCTCTTCGGAGAGCACCGTGGAAGGGGAAGCCGAGCGCAGATCCCGGTCGGTGACAATGCCGACCAGGTGATTTTTTCCATCCACCACCGGCAGGTGGCGGAATTTGCCGCCTTGGAGGATATCCCGCACTGCGGGGAGGAGGGTTTCCGGGGAAACGGTTACCGGGTTTCTGGTCATGTGCTGGGTGATAAACATGGTTATTCCTCTGTACTCATATGGTTGCTTAAAGCGGTGAGATAGGTGGCCGCGCTGTCGGCCAGGCTTTCCAGATGGTAGCCGCCTTCGAGAATGGACAACAGCTTGCCTTGGCAGAATTGTTCCGCCCAACCAGCCAGGTATTCGCCGAACTTGCCGTAGAGTTCCGTGGAATAGGCCAGGCCGGACATGTCATCGTCGCGGTGTGCGTCAAAGCCTGCGGCGACGATGATCCGTTCCGGGGCAAAGGCGGCAAAGGCCGGTTCAACTCTTTTGATCCAGGCGTTGAGCACCATCTGGTCGTCCGCTCCAGGGGGCAAGGGGATATTCAGGGTGGCGCCGCGCCCTGGGCCGGTGCCGCTCTCTTCCGCATAGCCACTGCCGGGGAAGCTGAAGGTGGGATGCTCGTGCAGGCTGAGGTAAAAGACATCCGGGTCTTCCTCAAAGGCGCTTTGGATGCCGTTGCCGTGATGGGCGTCGAAATCGATGACCAGAATCTTCCGGCGGCCATATTGCTGCTGCCAGTACCGGGCGGCCAGCACGCAGTTGTTTAAAAAACAAAATCCCAGGGCCAGGTTGCTTTCGGCGTGATGCCCAGGCGGACGCACCGCGCAAAACACCAGATTTTCTTCGCCTTCCAGCAGGTCGATGCCTGTAAGCCCCGCGCCCGCCGAGAGCAGGGCCGCCTCGTAGGAATCAAAGCAGAGCTGGTTGTCGGGATGGTCGAGATGGGTCTTGCCTGAAAGGGCGCACTCTTCCAGGCGAAAAAGATAATGCTCGTCATGAAAGGTTGTCAGCCAGTGCCGTTCCGCCTTGCGGGGCTCAACCATGGTGAGCCGATCCCTGAGCGGTGAGGTCTGTAGCCTTGCCAGCAAAGCGGTGAGGCGGCCCGGCGCTTCCGGATGCTCACCGCCGCCGGTGTCGTGGGCAAGACAGTGGGGATGGGTGACAATGGTTATCGGGCGGGAGAGAGGCACCTGG
>CAYTVV010000095.1:0-8231 GCA_964441875.1 uncultured Desulfurivibrio sp. | reverse complement strand
GAACGGGCCAAGTATTTCTTTTCCCTCGATCTACAGGCCAAGATCGACAAGCACGGCCAGCGGGGGGTTTCCATCAAGCCCGGCGACGAGATTCTCACCATGTCTCTGATGAAACGCGACACTCCTGTCTATTATGCCGGAGAGCCGGGGATCATCCATTCCGTGTATTTCCAGCCGGGGGTCAGCGTATCCCAGGGGGAGCCGTTGTTGGGCATCTGTTCCCAGGAGAAGCTGCCCATGATTCAGCGGATCATCACCCGAGTGAAAGCTGAATGGGAGTAACCGCCCAGCAGCACCGCATCTGCTTTGTCATCGGCCGGCTCGTGTGCACTAGCACACTTCGCGGGCCTCTTTCGCGCATCTGCGGCACTGCTGGCCGGTTACTCTTTTGAATCTGTTTTTTTGATGTTAGCTAAATAATTACCAATGGCTGAGCCTCTCTCCTTTCAATCCATCCAGCAACTCATCTCCGCCGAGGAGATTCCTTCCCGTCTGCTCCACTATCCCGCCGAGGTCGTCCAGGCCGTGTATCGCTATGGCGCGCCGGTGGGCAGCACCATCCAGCACCTGCCCCAGGCCGAACGGCTGATGCCCCTTGCCCGGCAGCGGATCAACGAGTTTGAGGCCCGCGGCCAGTCCTGTCCCAGCGGCATGGTTTTTCTTGCCGATGAACTCAGCGATGGCCGCGGCCGGTTTCAGCGCTCCTGGCACGCGCCGGTGGGCGGTCTCTGGCTGACCTTGGTCATGGCCAACACTCTGTTGCCCGAGAGCATGCGCCTCTATCCCCTCGCTGCCGGCATGGCCTGCTGCGAAGCGATCCGCAGTTACGGCCTCGATGCACGCCTCAAGTGGGTCAATGACGTGCATGTGGCCGAGCGCAAGATCTGCGGGGTGCTCTGTGAGTCCTTTACCAGCACCACTTTTGCCGAAGAATATGTGCTGATCGGGGTGGGCCTCAATGTCAACAATCTGGCTTTTCCCCCCGAACTCGGAGCAACGGCGGTGTCCATGAAGGAACTCCTCGGGCGCGATACCGAATTGACTAGTTTTGCCGCCCGGCTGCTGGCCAAGTTTTCCTGGTCTTTTGGCATGCTCTGCCACGACGAGGCCCAGCGGCTGGCCGCGGACGACGGTTCCGGTGCCCACCTGCCGGACAGCCTGCTGCTTGCCGCTTGGCGGGAGCTGAGCGACACCGTGGGCCGTAAGGTCTGGTTCGGCTTTGACGTCCAGCAGCAGCCCCAGTACCGGGCGGAGGTGTTGGGGCTTGCCCCGGACGGAGGCATTATTCTCCGCCACCTTGAGAGTGGGGCCGAGATCGTCGAACATTCCGGGGAATTGTTGTATATAGATTGATGCCTTCACCAACCACTCCAGTCTCCGTCATCATCCCCACCCATAACCGGGCCGGATTCCTGGCCCAGGCCATCGATTCGGTTCTCGCCCAAACCTACACCAACTTCGAACTCATCGTGGTGGACGACGGTTCCAGCGATGAGACCCAGACGCTGCTCGCCTCCTACGGCAAGCTCCTTATCAGCCTGCGCCAGGAAAACCGTGGCCCTGCCGCCGCCAGGAATGCCGGGATCAGGGCGGCCCGCCATCCCCTTCTTGCCTTTCTCGATTCCGACGATCAGTTCACCAGCAACAAGCTGGCCCTCCAGACCGCCGCCATGGAAGCGCAGCCGGACCTGCTCATCTCCCACACCCAGGAAACCTGGTTCCGCAACGGTCAGCATCTCAACCAGAAGAAACACCACACCAAGGCGGGCGGCGATATTTTTGCCCGCAATCTTGCCCTGTGCATGGTGGGGATGTCTACGGTCATGGTCCGGCAAGAGCTGTTCGACCGGGTCGGCCTGTTCGACGAAAGCTTTCCCTGTTGTGAGGATTACGAATTTTGGCTCCGTGCCAGCGTCGCGCATCCCTTTCTCCTGGTGGAGACGCCGCTGACTGCCAAGCATGGCGGCAGGCCGGATCAGGTCTCCGTCCGGTTTCAAACTGGCATGGACAGTCTCCGCATCCGGGCTCTGGAAAAGCTTCTCTCCTCCGCCCCTCTCACCGCCGCTCAGTCTCGCCTTGCCCGCGAGGAGCTGGTCCGCAAGGCCGTGCTCTATGGGAATGGCTGTCTCAAGCATGGCCGCCCCGAAGAGGGCCACCGCTGTCTCTCCCTTGCCGTCCGCTATTCCTGTCTTTCAGTGTAGTCGGTTCAGTATTGCCTCTGATTTTTTCTGTTTGACATTGCCCTCCCGATTTTCATAGCATGGACATATAGGTGTTTGCACCTACCCCGGAGCATCGCTCCGTCAAGCGGTTTCGCCAGCTGAAATTCATTTCCCGGCAGGTGACGGTGTTCCTGGATTGTTGTCTTTGATTGCCCCTGTCGGGGCTTTTTACGAATTATTTATTGTCACAAGGGGTGCTGTGTATGCTGAAGAATATGAAGATCGGGAAAAGACTGTATCTGGGTTTTGGCATTGTATTGTTGCTGGTGGTGGTTCAGCTACTGGTGAACGGTTTATTCCAGAGCCGGGTGTTCCGGGATGTCACTTTTTTTAAGGATGTCGGGTACTCCGGCAACAAATTGATGAAGGAGACCAAACTGGATGTGGTCCAGGTGCAGCAATGGCTCACCGACATCAGCGCCACCCGGGCGGCCGCTGGTCTTGATGACGGATTCAAGGAGGCGGAAAAATACGCCGGGCTTTTCCGCAAGCACACCGAGGAGCTGAAGGTGCTCCACCCGGAAAATCGCCGGGAGATCGAGGAACTCCAGAACTCCTTTGAGGCCTTTTATGATAAGGGCAAATGGATGGCCGGCCAGTACATCAAAGGCGGGCCGGAACTCGGCAACAAGGCCATGGGTGAGTTCGATGGTTTTGCCGAGGACCTGACCAAGCGCGTCGGGGCAATGGAAGAGGTGATGGGCTCCACGGCGGACCATGCCGCGGCCTCCGCTCTTGCCGCGATTAAATTTGCGGGGATCGTCAGTATCCTGCTGGTTCTGGGCATCATCGTTTGCGGGATGATCATGGCCAGGATTATCGTCCGTTCCATTGCCCGGCCCATCGCGGCCTGCGTGGAGGCGGCCCGCCTGATCGCCGCGGGCAATACCGAGGTGCAGCTCGACACCACCGCCAATGATGAGACCGGGGTGCTCCAGGCCGCCATGGTCGAGATGGTGCAGGCGATCAGGGGCATGGCCACGGAGGTTGTCCTGGCCTCCCAGGCGGCCATGGAAGGCAGGCTCAACTTCCGGGCCGACACGGCAAAACATCAGGGGGATTTCAAAAAGATCGTCGAAGGGGTTAATAACACCATGTCCAGGCTGGTGGGGTTGCTCGATGCCATGCCTGCCCCGGCCATGATCATCGACAGCGATTTCACCGTCCAGTACATCAATGAACTCGGAGCCAAGGTCGGCGGCAAGACGCCGGCCCAGCTCATCGGCACCAGGTGTTACGACCACTTTCGCACCGCCGATTGCAAGACCGATCGCTGCGCCTGCGGCCAAGCCATGCGCAGCGGGCAAAACGCCGGCAGCGAAACCGATGCCCATCCTGGGGGGCTGGATCTGGATATCAGCTACAACGCCACGCCGCTCCGCGACGAGCAGGGTAAGATCATCGGCGCTTTCGAGGTGGTGAGCGATCAGACCGCGATCAAGCAAGCGGCCCGGGTTGCGGCAAAGATCGCCAATTATCAGGATATCGAAACCCAGAAGCTGGTGGAGTGTCTTGAAAAAATCGCCGAGGGCGATCTTTCCCTTGCCATCGAAACCGAACCTGCCGATGCCGATACCGGCTCGGTGAAACAAGTCTTTGACGGCATTGGCTCGGCGCTGGGCACGCTGATCAAGGCCTTGAACGAGATCACCGTCGCGGCCCGCGAGATCGCCGGAGGCAACCTGCTGGTTAAGATGCAGAAGCGGAGCGAGCAGGATGAACTGATTCAGGCCCTGCATGACATGGTCGAAAAACTCAAGGAGATCATCACCGATGTGCGCGGCGCGGCGGATCAAGTTGCCAGCGGCAGCCAGGAGTTGAGCAGCAGCTCCCAGCAGGTCTCCCAGGGAGCCAGCGAGCAGGCAGCCTCGGTGGAGGAGATTTCCTCGTCCATGGAGGAGCTGGCCAGTACCGTGGCCCAGACCGCCGATCATGCCCGGCAGACTGCGGCTATCTCCACCAGGGCCGCCGCCGATGCCGTGGATGGCGGCAAGGCGGTGGCGGAAACCGTGGCCGCCATGCAGCTCATCGCCAAAAAGATCGAACTCATTGAAGAGATCGCCCGGCAGACCAACTTGCTGGCCTTGAACGCGGCCATCGAGGCGGCCAGGGCCGGGGAACATGGCAAGGGTTTTGCCGTGGTGGCCTCCGAGGTGCGCAAGCTTGCCGAACGCAGTCAGGTGTCGGCCCAGGAGATCAAAGGAGTTGCCGGAGCCAGTGTGGAAACTGCTTCCAACGCGGGCAAGCTCATCAACGAGATTGTGCCGCAGATCCAAAAAACCGCGGAATTGGTCCATGAGATTGATGCGGCCAGCAACGAACAGGCTCGGGGCATTGATGAGAACGCCAGGGCCATACAGCAGTTTGACCAGGTGATCCAGTCCAATAGCGCCGCCGCCGAGGAGATGGCCTCCACCAGCGAGGAGCTGACCGCCCAGGCCGCCCACCTACAGGAAACCATTGCTTTTTTCAAGATCGAGACGGAAGGCAGGCTTCGGCCCCAAGGGCGGCCTCTACATTTGCCTGTTTCGACCAGCGCGGCAGGGAAAAAGCCATCCGGCGGCAGGGGCAGAGGGGTGAAGCTGTCCCTGCCAGGCAGTGGTGATGGCGATTTCGAGCGGTATTGAATCTGTTTGGTATTTTTCATCCGTCCAAAAGAAATGCCCCCATGCCGGGGCATTTCTTTTGGCATCGACTGTTCATCACGATCATTCCGAAGAAGAGCGAGATGAAATATTGCGAATGAGCAAGCTGTATTCTGATCTGGTCCGTTGTCTCTCTGGCTTTTTTTAAATCTTGCGAATACTCGGGTTTTCTGCCTATCTTTTACAAGTTACTTTTTCGTGATCGGAATCAATACGTTAGGAGGTGGGGCATGCGATGGAACGACTTGAAAATCGGCAAGAAGATGATGATCGGCTCCGGCAGTATTCTTTTCCTGTTGATTGTTGTTGGCGCCTGGTCTTTCTGGGGTTTGGGCAGCGTGGTGCGGGACGGGATCGAGGTGGCCAACGGGAACGCGCTGCGCGGGGAGTTGCTGCAACGGGAGGTTGACCATCTGAACTGGGCAAAGAAGGTCTCTGCCTATGTGTATGATGGCAGCGTCACCGATCTGGAGGTGGAACTCGATCATACCAAATGCGGCTTCGGCAAATGGTATTACGGCGAGGGCAGGAAAGAGGCCGAAGCCTTGTTGCCGCTGCTACGCGAGCCCCTGGCCGAAATTGCCGAACCCCATCAGAAACTCCATGAATCGGCGATGAAAATCAAGGAGGTCTTCCGCAAAAAAGAGAATCAGGACGGACGGCAACAGGCGGAGCGTATCTACAGCGCCGATACCCAGGCCAACCTGACCAAGGTGCAGGGCCTGCTGAACAAGGTGACAGGACTAGCCAAGGATAATATTCTTTCCGAAAAGCAGATGATCCACAATGCCAAGACAACCAGGATCGCCATCGTGATCATTGGGTTTATGGCCATTGTCCTTGGGGTGGCGGTTTCCCTGTTCTCGGCAAAATCCATTGTCAGGCCCATTGATTCCGTGGTGGCGGTGAACAATCGCTTGGCGCTTGGAGACGTGAATGTCGCCATTGAGAACAATCGGCAGGACGAAGTGGGGTTGATGCTCGCTTCCATGAATGTCATGGTCGGCAATCTCAAGGAGACAGCTCGGCTTGCGGAACAGATCGCCATCGGCGATCTGGATGTGCGGGTTAACATCCTTTCCGACCAGGATGTTCTGGGGAAATCGCTGGCCGTCATGGTTGGACAGCTCCAGGAAACAGCCAGGCTGGCCCAGCAGATCGCCCTCGGCGACCTGGACGTGCAGGTGAAGATTTTGTCCGATAAGGATGTGTTGGGAAAATCCCTGGCCAGCATGGTGGAGAATCTCAAGAAAACAGCGGCCCATGCCGAGCAGATCGCCAAAGGCGACCTGCGGGTGGATGTGATTCTTCTTTCCGAAAAGGACAGCCTCGGCAAGGCTCTGTTCGCCATGGTCATGAAACTTCGCCAGGTTATCGGCGATGTGCGGCTTGTCGTCGACCAGGTCACAATGGGCAGCCAGGAATTGAGCAGCAGTTCGGAGCAAGTTGCCCAGGGGGCCAGTGAGCAGGCCGCTTCGGTGGAGGAGATTTCTTCGTCCATGGAAGAGTTGGCCAGCACCGTGGCCCAGACCGCCGACCATGCCCGGCAGACCGCAGCCATCGCCACCAAGACCGCCGCCGACGCCGAGGCCGGGGGCAAGGCGGTGGGAGAAACCGTTGTCGCCATGCAGCATATCGCGGAAAAAATCGAACTGATCGAGGAGATATCAAGGCAGACCAACCTGTTGGCCTTGAACGCCGCCATCGAGGCGGCCAGGGCCGGGGAGCATGGCAAGGGTTTTGCCGTGGTGGCTGCGGAGGTAAGAAAACTGGCGGAACGCAGCCAGGTTTCGGCCCAGGAGATAAAGGGGGTTGCTTCGGCCAGTGTGAGAACCGCAGCCAATGCCGGCAAGCTCATCGAGGAGATTGTGCCGCAGATTCAAAAAACCGCCGAGCTGGTTCATGAGATTGATGCGGCCAGCAATGAGCAGGCCCGGGGTATCGATGAAAATGCCAGAGCCATCCAGCAGTTTGATCAGGTGATCCAATCCAACAGCGCGGCGGCCGAGGAGATGGCCTCCACCAGTGAGGAACTGACCGCCCAGGCGGCCCAGATGCAGGAAACCATCGCCTTTTTCCTGGTGGAAACCGCAGGCGAGGTTCGTCCTCAGGGTCGCCCTCTGTCCCTGTCGGCCTCTCCCTGTCGGGCAGGGAAAAAACCAATCTTCGGCAAGGGCAAGGGCGTGAAGCTTGCCTTGGAAGCGAAGAAAGAGGAGGAGTTTGAGCGGTATTGATTCCGGATGCTTCCCACACCAGACGGAAAACGCCCTCATGCCGAGGGCGTTTTCCGTGATGGCAATGATTTTTGCTGAATCAAGACAACCGGCTGTCTCTGCTTTTTATTCTTTGACGTGGTTTCTTTCCCATGCGTATAATTATTTCGTGTGGGTAGTTATACGGAATGTCGTCTGGGAATGCTTGGCGGACAAGGAGCGTTACGATGCTGAAAGAAAGATTTAAGGATATGGGGATCGCGGCAAAATTGAATCTGGCCATTGTGGCTGCGGTGCTCCTGCTCATGCTCGGCATGACGGTGGCGATCAACTCCGCAGTGCGCAGCGCCTTGATCGAGCAAGGCGATGCCTTTGTCAGCACCATGAAGGATCAGCAGAAGAACGAAGAGGAATTGCTGCGCAAGGATCTTGTCCTGAAGGGGAAATCCTTTGCCGAGATGCTGGCCAAGGTCGGCCAGGATCTTCTCCTTAACTATGAATATGCTTTTTTGGAGAAAATCGTCCAAAGCACGGCCAGTGACCCGGATGTCGCCTTTGTTGTTTTCAATGACAAGGACGGCAAGGCTGTCACCACCTCAAGCGTCAAGCCCGAGGCCTTTCCTGTCAAGAATATCGTGAGCAAGGAGATTCTGGCCGGGGAGCAGAAGGTCGGCTCCGTGGTCATCGGCCTGAATTTTGCCGCGGTGGAAAAAAATATCGAGAAAACCCTGGCCCACGGCAATCAGGTGATTGTTGCGGCCCAGCAGACGCAAAAGGATGCCCTGCTGCGGATTGCCCTGAGTATCGTCGGCTTCGCGGTGGTGGGGGTTCTGCTCATCGGCGTTATTGTCTACTGCACCATCCGCCATATGGTTAAGCCCCTGACTGAGGCAGTGGGTAAGGTACGGCTGGTGGCCCAGGGTGATCTGGATGTGGAAATCACCAGTACGAGTGGAGATGAAATCGGCCAAATGTGTGTGGCCATGCGCGGCATGATCGAAAACCTCAGGGCCACGGCGGCAATGGCTGGCCAGATCGCCTTGGGTGATTTGAATGTCCAGGTGAATATCCTTTCCGAAAAGGATCTCATGGGCAAATCCTTGGCCAAGATGGTGGCAAATTTAAAGGCCAAGGCAGAGCAAATTGAAAAA
>CAYTVV010000094.1:0-8234 GCA_964441875.1 uncultured Desulfurivibrio sp. | reverse complement strand
CTGGAAACCTCATCCCTCCCTGGTTTTCAGGGGGTATTTTTTTGCTCGCCTCCCCATTCCCATGACCCTGGACTGCCGACAGACTTTCCCGTCGTTTTTTTACGATTTCCGCAAACAGTAAAAAGCTGTACAATGCAGGGCACCATGAATATCAACAACGAAGACCAAGCGAGAGAGGCCATCGCCCTTTGGCAGACAGACCCGGCCAGGGCGCAGCTCAAAAACCTACGGCTTGCCCTGGAATCACTGGAGCTTAGCCAGATGTACTATGAGCAGAAAGGCAACGAGCCAGGCATGGCCAGGGCTACCGCCTGCCTGACCATCATCACCGCCCGCATCAGCGAAATTGAAGCCGAGTAGGCAGGAGAACGCGCCATGCACACCATTTTTTCCAGCATCGGCCTCATCCTTGCCGTTGTCGGACTCGCCATCTCCGTGGCCTTCTGGATTCCCAGGCTTTGCAACCGGACCCGGCTTAGGGAGATGCTCGGCTCTAGATACCCCGTGGTCTATGTGGTCTATATTGCCAACGGCCCCCTGCTCCTACTGCTTGGCGCCATATTGCTGATCACCTTCCGCTAAACATTAACCGGACAAGGAAAAAATAATGGGCACTGAAACACCATACGGCTGGAACGCGGCCACGGGCATGACCCTGCTGGCCAAACTGAAGAGCGACCTCAAGGCCGCCATGCTGAGTAAAAACGAGACGGTGAAGGGCGCTCTGCGCATCATCATCAGCGAGTTCCCCACCAAGATCACCATGGCCATCACCCTGGAGAGCGGCAAGAAGAGCACGCGGGCCAAACGGGATGACGAGATCACCGACGACGACATCCTTGGCTTGATCATGGGATTGTGCAAATCGGAACGCCAGACCCTGGAATACAAAAAAGAGGCCAGCTCCGAGTATCTGGAGATTCTGGAATCATACCTGCCGAAGATGGCCACGGAAGAGGAGCTCACCGCCTGGGCCAGGGAAAACATCGACCTTGCTCAGTTCAAAAGCCCCATGCAAGCCATGGGGCCGATCATGAAGCATTTCGGCAAGAGCGCCGACGGCAATGTGGTGAAAAAGGTGCTGGCGGGTATGGCGGGTTAAGGAGCCCCCATGTTCGAACAAGCTTTCAAGAATATCGACGACGTCCTCTGGAAGGAGGCGGGCTGCACCACCGAGCTCGATTACACCGAGCAGACCTCCTGGCTCCTGTTCCTGAAATACCTCGACAGTCTGGAGCAGGACAAGGCCATGGAGGCCGGGTTGGAGGGGAAGAAATACACCTTCATCCTCGATCCGCCCTATCGCTGGGAGTCCTGGGCCGCGCCCAAGGGCGCCGACGGCCAGCTCGACCACAACAAGGCCCAGACCGGCGACGATCTGCGCGACTTCGTGGACCGGAAGTTGTTCCCCTATCTGCACGGCTTCAAACAGAAGGCCAGCGGCCCGAACACCATCGAATACAAAATCGGCCAGATATTCGGCGAAATCAAGAACAAGATTCACAGCGGTTACAACCTGCGGGAGATCATCGACCACATCGACGAACTGCGCTTCCGTTCACAGACTGAGAAGCACGAGCTGTCCCACCTCTACGAAGCCAAGATCAAGAACATGGGCAATGCCGGGCGCAACGGCGGTGAGTATTACACCCCCCGTCCGCTGATCCGCGCCATGGTGCGGGTGGTCAAGCCCAAGATCGGCGAGCGCATCTACGACGGGGCCTGCGGCTCGGCGGGCTTCTTGTGCGAAGCCTTCGACTATCTTAAAGAGCGACCCAAGCTGACCACCGGTGACCTCAAGACCCTGCAAGAGCGCACCTTCCACGGCAAGGAAAAGAAATCGCTGGCCTACGTGATAGCGATCATGAACATGATCCTGCACGGCATCGAAGCGCCCAACATCATCCATACCAACACCCTGACCGAGAACCTCGCCGACATCCAGGACAAGGACCGCTTCGAGGTGATCCTCGCCAACCCGCCCTTTGGCGGCAAGGAGCGCAAGGAGGTGCAGCAGAACTTCCCCATCCGCACAGGGGAGACGGCCTTCCTCTTTCTCCAGCACTTCATCAAGATGCTCAAGGCGGGTGGCCGGGCGGGGGTGGTGATCAAGAACACCTTCCTCTCCAACACCGACAACGCCTCGGTGAGCCTGCGCAAGCTGTTGCTGGAATCCTGCAACCTGCATACGGTGCTCGACTGCCCCGGCGGCACCTTCCAGGGCGCGGGGGTGAAAACCGTGGTGCTCTTCTTCGAGAAGGGCGCGCCGACCCGCACGATCTGGTACTACTCGCTCGGCCTTGGCCGCAACCTGGGCAAGACCAATCCGCTCAACGATGGGGACTTGGCCGAGTTCATCGAATTGCAAAAAACCTTTGCCGATTCGCCCAAGTCCTGGAGCGTGGCCGCCGCCACCATCGACCCAGCCACCTTCGACCTCTCGGTAAAAAACCCCGATGGCGGCGAGGAGGTTGTCCACCGAAGCCCCCGGGCGATCATGGACGAAATCGCTTTGCTGGATAACGAGAGCGCCGAGGTGCTGGCCAAGATCAGAAGGCTGTTATAAGTCCTATAAGACACATACGACCTATGGAAAACCACAAAACCCAGCCAATAATCCTGCCCCACGGCAACTACCAGGAACTGCTTTCCTACCAGAAGGCCGAGGTGGTCTACGACCTGACCTTCCGGTTTTGCGAAAAGCATCTCAAAAAAAGGGACCGCACCATCGACCAGATGGTGCAGGCGGCCCGCTCCGGCAAACAGAACATCGTGGAAGGGAGCAAGGCTTCCGGCACCTCCAAGGAGATGGAGATCAAACTGACCAACGTGGCAAGGGCCAGCCTGGAGGAGTTGCTGGAAGACTACCGCGATTACCTGCGGGTGCGGGATTTTGCCATCTGGGACAAGGATTCCAAGGAAGCCCGGTATGCCAGAAAGCTGGGGAATAAGTCCCTTACGACCTATGAGACCTATAGGCAGTTTGTGGAAACCCGCCCCGCCGAGGTGACGGCCAACATCGCCATCTGCCTGATTCATCAGGCCAACTATCTGCTGGACCAGCAGATTCGCCGGCTGGAAAAAGACTTCCTCAAGGAAGGCGGCCTGCGCGAGCGCATGACCCGTGCCCGTTTGCAGGCGCGGGACCAGCAGCGGCAGGAACGGGGGAAGAAATGAAGGCGGGGTGGGAGATCAAACCCCTCGGCAAGGTTTGCGAAATCTTTGCTGATGGCGACTGGGTCGAAAGCAAGGACCAAGCACCTGAAGGAATTCGCTTAATTCAAACCGGCAATGTCGGTAAGGGCTTATTCAAAGATCGAGTGGAAAAAGCACGCTATATCTCGGCAGAGACGTTCAAGCGACTTCGATGCACAGAAGTTTTCGAGGGCGACTGCCTCATTTCGAGGCTACCCGACCCGGTCGGAAGAAGCGCCATTCTCCCTGATACCGGTGAGCGGATGATTACCGCTGTTGATTGCACCATCGTTCGCTTCGATCAGAAGCAGTGCCTCCCGACATTCTTTAACTACTACTCGCAGTCAAATGATTACCTCAATACGGTTTCTAAAGAATGCACCGGTACGACTCGAAGCAGGATTAGCAGAAGCAATCTTGCGCTAACTCCGATTCCTATCCCCCCTGTCTCCGAACAGCAGCGCATCGTCACCATCCTCGACCAGGCGTTTGCCTCCATCGCCATGACCAAGGCCAACGCCGAAAAGAACCTGCAAAACAGCCGCGGACTCTTTGAGAGCCACCTGCAATCCGTCTTTGCTGATGCTTGGGAAACGGGGGAATTGGTAACTCTCGCGGATTTGGCTACTGATATTACAGACGGCGACCACATGCCGCCACCCAAAGCCCCAACCGGTGTTCCATTCATCACAATAGGGAATGTTGCTAAGGACACCCGCATAATCGACTTTACTAATACTTTCATGGTGTCGAGAGATTACTTCGCCCGTTTGAAACCTAGTAAGAAACCTATGAAAGGCGATGTGCTTTATACTGTCACTGGTTCGTTTGGCATTCCTGTTTTACTCCGTGAAGAAAAAGATTTTTGTTTTCAACGCCATATTGGCTTGGTTCGCCCAAAAGCAGAGGTAGGCAGCGAATGGCTTTACTATCTTCTTATGTCGCCGCAAGTCTTGAAACAGGCGAATGATGGTGCAACGGGAACTGCTCAAAAAACTGTTTCGCTAAAGGTGCTACGCGGTTTTCAAGTCCCGCGTGTGCCACTGGTACTACAGCGGGTAGTTGTAACAAAACTCAAGGCTGTTAGCGAAGAAACCCAACGCCTCGAATCCATCT
Source organism: uncultured Desulfurivibrio sp. (assembly GCA_964441875.1). Classification (GTDB taxonomy): domain Bacteria; phylum Desulfobacterota; class Desulfobulbia; order Desulfobulbales; family Desulfurivibrionaceae; genus Thiovibrio. The sequence continues at coordinate 3,923 of CAYTVV010000094.1, read as the reverse complement.
ACCAACAAAAGCTCGCCGCCCTTGAGGCGCTGAAAAAATCCCTTCTACACCAAGCCTTCAGCGGCGAGTTGTAAGGAGAAACCACCATGACGACAACTGCTGTCCGTTATCACCTGGGTGAATTCCCCCCCCAAACGCTTGATTGGTCCCGCCTGATCCCGCTGATCGGTCCTGCCAATGCGGGTCTTGCGCGTTACGACGGATTGCTCTCTGCGATCCCCAATGCCCATATTCTTCCTCTCGCCCCTGACCACCCAGGAAGCCGTGCTTTCCTCCAAAATCGAGGGGACGCATGTTACCATTGGCGAGGTTCTTGAGATTGAGGCTGGTGGCGAATCCGATGTCTTCACACAGCCTAAGCGAGACGATGCGGAAGAGGTACTCAACTATCGGAAGGCCATGCGGGCCTGCATTGCGGAAATGGAGCACCGCCCGCTTTCCCAGCACATCTTGAGATCAGCCCACAGCTTACTTATGCAAGGAGTTCGCGGACGAGACAAATCCCCGGGGAGCTACCGTGAAGACCAAAATTGGATCGGCCCCAAAGGTTGCACGATTGAGGAAGCCCGCTTCGTGCCGGTGGCACCCGAACATCTCCAACCTGGGATGGATGCTTGGGAGCACTATCTAGGAGGTGCCAACGAGCTTGACGCACTTACTCAACTCGCCATCCTGCATATCGAATTTGAGGCCCTCCACCCTTTCAAGGACGGAAACGGCCGCCTAGGAAGAATGCTGATCCCGCTCTTTCTTTACCACCGCAAACTGCTTGCCAGCCCGGACTTTTATATGAGCGGCTATCTAGAGGCGAACCGCGAGGAATACCAAGAACGCCTGCGCGCTGTTTCCCGCGACGGCGACTGGACGGGGTGGTGTGGGTTTTTCCTCCAGGGAATACGCGAACAGGCGGCGGAGAATGAACGAAAGGCTCGAGCCATCCTCTCTCTCTATGATCGCGTAAAAACCCAAGTGGCCGATATGACGCATTCACATCACTCAATCCGAGCCGTGGACTTTATTTTTCAGTCGGCCATTTTTACCGCGCCATTATTCATAAACAACTCGGGAATTCCGAAACCGACTGCAAACCGTATCCTGACCCATCTGCGAGACGAAGGTCTTTTGCTTACAATGCAAGAGGGGAGAGGACGTCGACCCGGAATTTATGCTTTTCGAGAGTTACTGAATATCGCGGAAGGCAACGAGGTGTTTTGAGTCTCACCTGCAAGACACAAAATCTTTTGCGTCTCATAAAAATGAAAAAGTGAGACACAAGAAGAGTATTATTGAATCCATGAGACACAAAAAGCCATGAACGAAGCCGAAACCCGAGCCGAGCATATCGACCCCGCCCTGAAAGCGGCGGGCTGGGGCGTGGTGGAAGGCAGCCGCATCCGGCGCGAGTACCCCATCACCCTAGGCCGCATCGAGGGCTATGGCCGCCGGGGCAAGGCACTCACCGCCGACTATGTGCTGGAGTTTCGCAACACCAAGCTGGCAGTGGTGGAGGCCAAGGCGTGGGACAAGCCGCTGACCGAGGGGGTGGCCCAGGCCAAGGATTACGCGGGCAAGCTGGCCGTTCGCTTCACCTATGCCTGCAATGGCCAGTCCATCTACGCCATCGACATGGAGAACGGCGTCGAGGGCGAACTGGCGCAGTACCCGACCCCGGAAGAACTGTGGAGCCGAATCTTCGCCAGCCAAAACGATTGGCGGGATCGCTTTGCCGCCGTGCCTTTCGAGGACCGGGGCGGTTACTTTCAGGGCCGCTACTATCAGGATATTGCCGTCGAGCGGGTGCTGGCGGCCATCGGTGACCAGAAACAGCGCATCTTGTTGACCCTGGCCACCGGCACCGGCAAAACCTTCATCGCCTTCCAGATTGCCTGGAAGCTTTTTCACAGCCGCTGGAACCTGAGCGACTGGTCCTTCGACAGGCTCAGGACAAGCGGTGAACCGAGCCGCCGCCCGCGCATCCTCTTCCTGGCTGACCGCAACATTCTGGCCAACCAGGCGTACAACGCCTTTTCCGCCTTTCCCGAAGACGCGCTGGTGCGCATTGAACCCGACGAGATCAGAAAGAAGGGCAAGGTGCCCAAGAACGGCAGCCTGTTCTTCACCATCTTCCAGACCTTCATGAGTGGGCCGCCCAAGGACGGCCACCCCTCCCCCTATTTCGGCGAGTACCCGCCGGACTTCTTCGATTTCATCGTCATCGACGAGTGCCATCGGGGCGGGGCCAACGACGAGAGCAACTGGCGCGCCATCCTCGACTACTTCGCCCCGGCGGTGCAGCTCGGCCTGACCGCCACGCCCAAGCGCCGCGACAACGTGGACACCTACGCCTATTTCGGCGAGCCGGTGTATGTCTATTCGCTTAAAGATGGCATCAATGACGGCTTCCTGACCCCGTTCCGGGTGCGACAGATTTCCACCACCCTGGACGAGTACGTCTACACCCCCGACGATATGCTGGTCGAAGGCGAGATCGAGACAGGCAAACGGTACACAGAACCCGATTTCAATCGGATCATCGAAATCAAGGAGCGGGAGAGGAAACGGGTCGAGATCTTCATGGCCCAGATCGACCAACGGGAAAAAACCCTGGTCTTCTGCGCCACCCAGGACCACGCCTTGGCGGTGCGCGACCTCATCAACCAGATCAAGACCAGCCGCGACCCGAATTACTGCCAGCGGGTGACAGCCAACGACGGCGCCCTGGGAGAGCAACACCTGCGGGCCTTTCAGGACAACGAGAAAACCATTCCCACCATCCTCACCACCTCACAAAAACTCTCCACCGGGGTGGACGCCCGCAACATCCGCAACATCGTGCTGATGCGCCCGATCAATTCGATGATCGAATTCAAGCAGATCATCGGGCGCGGCACCCGGCTTTACGATGGCAAGGATTACTTCACCATCTACGATTTCGTCAAGGCGCACCATCATTTCAACGACCCGGAATGGGACGGGGAGCCGGAACCGGAGGCGGGGGAAACCCAACCCGAGACCGTGCCGCTGCCGAAGCCGCCCGGCACGAGCGAGCCCCCGGCGGAATACAACAAACGCCAGAAGATCAAGATCAAACTGGCCGACGGCAAGGCCCGGACCATCCAGCACATGATGGTGACGAGCTTCTGGCACCCGGATGGAACGCCGATGTCGGCGCAGCAGTTCATGGAAGCGTTGTTCGGCAAGCTGCCGGAATTTTTCAAGGACGAAGAGGGATTGCGTACCTTGTGGAGTGCACCGGATACCCGCAAGATGCTGCTGGAAGGGCTTGCCGAAAAGGGCTTCGGCAGGGATCAACTGGCCGAGATGCAGAAGATCATCGACGCGGAAAAAAGCGACCTGTTCGACGTACTGGCCCATGTGGCCTATGCCTTGGCTCCGCTTACCCGCGAAGAACGCGCCGAGAAAGCGAAGGTCATCATCAGCACGCACTTCAACAGCAAGCAACAGGTCTTTCTCGACTTCGTGCTGTCCCACTACGTCAGCGTCGGGGTGGAGGAACTCGACCAAGGAAAGCTGACGCCGCTGCTACGCCTTAAATATCACGATTCCCTTGCCGATGCCGTAGCCGACCTCGGCAGGCCGGAGGAGATTGGCAAGGTGTTTTCCGGCTTCCAGAAGTATCTGTATCAGCGGCAAGCGGTGGCTTGAGAAAGAGCAATGAAACACTAGCCCGCCCTACACTGTAGGGGGCTCCCCCAGCAACGCCTTGAACTCCTCATCATCCAAAGCCTCTTTCTCCAGCAGCACTTTCGCGATCTTTTCCAGAAGAGGCCGTTGTTCGACCAGGGTCTTTTCCGCCAGCACCATGCGCGCCTCGATGATCTTGCGCACCTCCTCGTCGATGAGTAGCGCGGTCTGGTCGCTGAACTCCTTCTGCTGGAACAAGCCCTGCTGCAAAAACTGGT
>CAYTVV010000093.1:0-8484 GCA_964441875.1 uncultured Desulfurivibrio sp. | reverse complement strand
AGGTTGTCCAGCATGGTGGCGTGGATCTCCACCCCCGGATAGACCCCGTCGATGGGAATGGCCCTGAGGTCATAGAGGCCAGGGGCGGTCATGCCCAGAAAGACGTAGGCGTTCTTGAACTCCGCCGGATCGATGACTGGTTTTTCCCCGGCCTCAAGCTGGAGCTCAGACTGCACCACCGCAGCCAGGGAGATGGTCGGGACGGTGCGGGATGGCCCCCGGAAATTGAGGATCGCCTGCCCCGCAGCATCGAGCGGCACAGCGAGTTCCCCGATTTGCAGATGATTTTCCTTGAGCGACAGGGGAACCGGACCGGGAGCCCCGGCAAGATAGGCGGCCAGGGCCAAGGAGGGCACGGGTCGGCCGGCGAGGTTGACAAACAGGGGGGCTCGACGGAACAGCCCGTCCGAATCGGGGTGGCTGCTGATGTTGGCGAGCATGGCGGCGTTGGCGGCCAGCTCCGGCACCGGCATGGTCACCGCCTGGGGCAGCACCGGCGCCCGGCTTTTGGCCAGCCACTGGGCAAAGCCGGAGATTGCCAGCGCGGACGGACGGGATTCACCCGCAGCAGCCACCTCGCCGGGAGGAGCAAGGGTGTAACTGAGCACCACCGGCCCGTTTTCCCGCATGGCCAAGGCCAGGGCCTCATCATCGGCCACGCCGTGAAGTGATGGCTCGCTGAACAGTACATCAAGGGCAACCGCCTTCACCCCCGCCCGTTTGCAAAAGGCGAGCACCGTTGCATAGGCCTGCCTGGGCCAGGGCCAGGACAGGCCGTTTTCCTTGCGCCCCCAGTCCAGGCTTTTCTGGTCAAGGGCGATGATCCGCAACCGGCTGGTGGCCGGGGTAGGCCTGGCAAAATGGGCAACCCGCCACTGCCAGGCAGCATTCTCGAAGCCGACGAGCGCGCCCTGATGCCAGAGGAGAAACGCCACCACACAGGCAATCAGACCGAGGCCAAGCCCGGTACAACCTTTTTTGACCACGGTCAAATACTGCCCAAGGCGCCCTTGAACCGTTGCTGGCGCTGCGTCTTGCCAGCCGGGGTCTTGACCTCGGCAAGCAGGGGCTCAAGTTCGGCAATCCGGTCCGCCGGATCGGGATGGGTCTTGGCGAAATCAAGGCCCTGCGGGTTCAGCCGTTTCTTCATCTCGGCAAGCATCCCGACCAGGGCCCGCTGGTCATAGCCAGCCCGGCCGAGAATCACCAGAGCCGCGGCATCCGCCTCCCGCTCCGAGGCGCGGGAATACCCGCTGTTTATCAGGGTGGCGGTGACGTCGTGGATGGAATCTTCAAAAATTCCGGTGAGTTGCGCCAGTTGCGGCCCGCCGGCCTGCTTGGCGCCCTCGGTGAGCATAATGGAGAAGGCGCTGGTCAGTCTGCTGGTCTTGATGGCCTGTAGGCCGTGCTTCAGCTGGACATGGGCGATTTCGTGGGCCAACACCGCAGCCAGGGTATCTTCGTCCTGGCAGCAGCGCAGCATGCCCCGGCTGACAAAGATCAACCCGCCAGGCGCGGCAAAGGCGTTGATTCCGTCATCCTCCAGCAGCACGAAATGATAGCCGCCGTAGGTCTCCGGCATGTCCGACACCCTGGCCAGGGACTGGCCGACCAGGTTCAGGTACTGCACGGCCTGGGCTTCGGTGCGGGGGGAGTATTTTCCCAGCAGGGTGGCGCCCACCGCCCGGCCCACATAGTATTCCTGCTCCGGGGTGATATCGGTGAAGGCCTTGTCCATGGCCTGGGCGGTTTTCTTGATCGCCCCCACCTGGGACTCGCTGAGCCGGAAACCGCCCACCTGGATCGCCCCGAGGCCATCCATGACATTGCCGACATTGGTGGTTTCGCAGCCGCTGACCAACACGGCGCAACAGACAGAGAGCACAACGGCGAGGAGGGCCCGTTTATTTTCCATGGCCATTGCCTCCCTCGGGGTTCTGCAATCCGCCCTTGGCAAGAAACTCCCGCATGGCCTCCGGGCTCACCTGGATGCGCTCCATCCAATCCACCGAGGCGTAGTCGAGATTCTTCTGGTGGGCCTTGTACTCGGCCTCCACCTGGGCATTAAAGCCCTTGCCGCCCAGGGCAAGCTCATCCTCCGAGGCTCCGGCCCTGACCCGTTCTCCAGGCTTCAAAGTAATAGCCTTGGCAATGAGGCTGGCGCTGTGCATCCAGCCTTCCCGGCCTTGCCCCTGATCCCGCACCTTGAGCCAGAGGCCTTGCTCGGCAAGCACATCCACCCGCTCGCCATAGCCAAGGCTGGCGACAACCTTGCCAAAGGGCATGGGCTGCTGGCGCAGCGCCCCATTGCGCACGGCAACGCTCAGCCATTCCTGCTTGGCCAGGGCTGGCGTTGCCAGAAAACAGAAAAGCAACAGCAACAAAATCTTTCGTGGCATTCCCATGAGACTCCTCCGAGCAGAAAAGCGCTTCCCGATTTTCCCCAGACACTCGTCATAGTATCACAGGCAATCCGACGAAACAATGCGCCACCGCGCAGAGCGGTAACACCGCGCAAAGCCGAGAAAAAAAACCTTGGTGCTTGCAGGGAGAAGCACTTTTTACTTGATGAATGAGCAGCAATAGTCGGCAAGGATTCTTACCTTCAAGCCGAATTTGGCATGGGCCGGCACCTCAAAGGCTTCGCCGCCCTTGATCGTTTTCCAATCCGATGCCCCGGGTAGCAAAACCTCCAGCTCTCCGGCCATGATCTCCATGATCTCCTTGTCCGCCGTGTTGAATTCGTACTCTCCGGGCAGCATGACGCCCAGGGTCTTCTGGGACCCGTCGGCAAAAACCACCGTCCGGCTGGTGACCTTGCCGTCGAAGTAGACATTGGCTTTTTTCACGATGGTGACATTGTTGAATTCAGGCATGGGTGTTTCCTCTCTTGCTTTTTTTCAGGGAATAAATTCCCGCCGATACCCGGACGGGAAGACTTAATGCACAGTGCAATCTCGTAGATTCTTTATAACCGGGCCGGACAAATTGCAAGAATTTGTTGGTCCGCATGCTCCCAACCCCACAAAAGAAAAGGGCCACCCCCACTCCAGGGGCAGCCCTTTTCTTTATCTCATCACATTTTTCTGTATCACAGGGTTCGACACACCCTGCCGAACCCGCCGGGGATGGAGCCCGAGGCCCAGAACGCCGTGCCCTGCTTGAAATCCATAAACCAGTAGCCGCCTGGTTTGCGCTGATCAGCAAGGAAAATAAAGGGCTGCTCCCTGGAAAAACAAGGATGGAGATGGGCGCCCTTTTCATTTACCTGCGGCTCCAGAAGCGAGAAGGCCTCTTCCATGGTGGGCAGCCGCCAGTCGGCAAAGCCGGAGAAATGTTGGCGGTTGAGCTCTTCCACATATTTTTGCACGTTGCGGATGGCGGTGAGGTCGCAGCCGCCTCGTTGCCACATGAGCCCAGTGGCCTGATCGGTAACGGTCAGGCCCTCGCCGTTGTCCACCAAGGCGTTGCAGAAATTGCCCTGGGGATTGTGACGGCTGTCATAAAAATTATGCTTGGCGGCCAGGTCGGCCACTTCCTGCTCGGTAAGGACGATACCGGCGGCGCGCAGGCTGACTTTTTCCACAACTGGCAGAGGAGCGCCTTTTTGGGGCAGCCCGGTCTCCATGGCCTCCTGCGCCACGGAGTTGTCCACCAACGCGATCAGGGAGGAGTCTTCGCTCTCGACAATTTTTTCCAGCAGCCACTGCTTGATCCCCTCGTCAATGGCGTAGCTCTTGTCGCGCATGTCCACGCCCTGTCGGGCCACGCATTTTTTCAGCATCTCCTGCGGGCAGTCGATGTGGGCAAGAATCTTGGCGTGTTTCACGCCCCGCTCCATCAGACAGAGCTTGGCCGAAGAACCCCAGTTATCGATGTAAAAATAATAATGAAGCTCCGAATTGCTGCGAATCCGCTCCTGGTCCTTGCCGCCCCAACTTTCAAACATGGCAAAGGTATCCGTTGGGGTGAGATCCCAGTCAATTGTCAGATGGTGCCCAGTCATGCCCAACCTGTCCGCTAATCCCATAGCACACCTCCTCTGTTTTTTTAGGGGCCGTTACGGAATAACCATCGCCGCTGGCACTGCTACATTTTTGCCCATTTCGTTACGGCCCCTTACGCCGCTTACACTGCTGCCGATCACGTCATTTCAATGTTACGGTTATTTTTGAACAACGGCTTACTTCCTTTTGCGGAAAACGATATAATGAAACAGCTATTTTTTAAATTAGTAATTATTACCAATAATAGTTACGGTTTTCTTTCCACGCAAGGGGAATCATGCCATGAGCAAAGAAAAATTCGCCACAAGTGCCGGATACCCGCTGCCCATGGGCGCATTTCTCAAACCGGAGGGGGTCAATTTCGCCGTGTTCTCCCGGCATGCGGAGGCCGTGACCCTGGTGCTGTTCAAATCCGGCACCGAAGATCCCTGCGCCGAGATCCCCCTTGATTTGAAAATCAACCGAACCGGCCACATCTGGCATATCCTGCTCCACGATCTGGACACCAATCTCCGCTATGGCTACCGCATGTCCGGCCCTTACGACCCCAAAGGCTCGGGCCATTTTTTTGCCGGGGAAAAACTGCTGCTCGATCCCTACGCCAAGGCTCTTACCGGAGGCTCCGAATGGGGGGTGTCCTACTGCCGCACCGGCCTCTGCGGCCCATTGAGTTCCTTTCAGCGCCGCTGCTGCATCATCGGCGACGATTTTGACTGGGAAGACGACCGGCCTCTCAATATCCCCCTGGAAGAGAGTATCATCTACGAACTCCATGTCCGGGGCTTCACCCGGCATGCAAGTTCCGGCGTGGCCCCAGGCGGCACCTACCAGGGGGTGGTGGAGAAGATCCCTTATCTCAAAAAGCTCGGCATTACCGCAGTGGAGTTGCTGCCGGTTGCCGAATTCAACGAACAAGAGCTCACCAACAGCAACCCCTTCACCGGGGAGAGGCTGAAGAATTTCTGGGGCTATAGCCCCATCTCCTTTTTCGCCCCCAAGGCCGCCTATGCGGTCAATGGCCGCAATGGCAACCAGATCCGGGAGTTCAAGGAAATGGTCAAGGCCCTGCATCGGGCCGGAATCGAGGTAATTCTCGACGTGGTCTTCAATCATACGGCGGAAGGCGGCGGCGACGGTCCGGTCATCAGCTTCAGGGGGTTGGACAATGTCATCTACTACCTGCTGGACCCACAGAGCCGGGAGTATCTCAACTTCTCCGGCTGCGGCAACACGGTGAACTGCAACCATCCCCTGGTCCGTCACCTAATCATGGACTGCCTGCGCTATTGGGTAATGGAGATGCACGTGGACGGCTTCCGCTTCGATCTGGCCAGCATTCTGGGCCGCGACCAGCAAGGCAACGTGCTGAGTAACCCGCCCATGGTGGAAAAGATTGCCGAAGACCCCATCCTTGCCGACACCAAGATCATTGCCGAGGCCTGGGACGCCGCAGGTCTGTATCAGGTGGGAAGCTTTTCCACCAACCGCCGCTGGGCCGAATGGAACGGCAAGTTCCGCGATGATGTCCGCCGCTTCCTCTGCGGCCACGAGGGCATGGCAGCCCCGCTTGCCACCCGCATCGCGGGCAGCGCCGACCTCTACCAAGACGACGGCCGCAGGCCGTGCAACAGCATCAATTTCATCACCAGCCACGACGGCTTCACCCTGTACGATCAGGTCAGCTACAACGAAAAGCACAACCTGGCCAACGGCGAAGACAATCGAGACGGCGGCAACGACAATATGAGCTGGAACAGCGGCAGCGAGGGGCCAACGAACAACGCGGCCATCGAAGGGCTGCGCCTGCGGCGAATCAAAACCTTTGCCACGCTCCTCATGCTTTCCCAGGGGGTGCCCATGCTGGTGGCGGGCGATGAATTCGGAAGAACCCAGCAGGGCAATAACAACGCCTACTGCCAGGATAACGAAATAAGCTGGCTCAACTGGGAGCTGGCGAAGCAAAACCACGGCCTGCTGCGCTTCTTCACCCAGCTCATTGCCTTACGCAAAAGACACCCGGTCTTTCAGCGCACCGATTTTTTCCCCGCCGACGCAGAGAACCCGGAAATCGAGTGGCAGTCCACCACCCCTGGCCGACCTGACTGGTCTTCGGACTGTAGGACCCTGGCTTTTGTCCTGCATGGAACCACAGCCGGGGTCCGGCACGACGATGATTTTTTCGTAATGCTCAACGGCGGACACACTTCCGAGGAATTTATCATCCCGGCGCCGCCCTCAGGTCGGCTCTGGCACAGACTCGTCGACACCGCCGCCTCATCCCCGAAGGATATCGTGAGCGAAACCAAGGGGCAGCCGGTACGCGACGCCTCGGTTACCATCGAGAACCTGGCCGCAGCGGTTTTTGTCTCCAAACCCTGCTGAGCCAGCCATGCAGATCCTGTTCCTTGGCGATTCTCTTGTCGAATTTCACAACTGGCAGACCTGCTTTCCCGCGCACCGGGTGGTCAACGCCGGCAGAGCCGGAGAAACCGTGGCCGGCCTGATGGCCAACCTTCCCCGGATTCTGCGCCGCTGCCCCGACCCGGAGCGCGTGGTTATCATGATCGGCGCCAACAATCTGCTCATGGAAGACTATGCCTTTCTCCCCGACTACGAAAGGATTCTGGCCACTCTGGTCGGCACAGTCCCCCCGGCACACATTACCATCACCAGCCTGCCGCCCTTCCAGGCCGCCCATCTTGCCCCCTCCGCCGTCCCCCGCCTAAACCAAGGTCTGCTCCAGCTCAGCCAACAGAAAAAAACCGCGTTCCTCGACCTGTTCGCGGCTTTCAAGGCAGAGGCCCAGTCCGTTGCCGCCTGCTTCACCAACGATGGCGTGCATCTCAGCGACCTTGGCTACGCAATCTGGTCTGCCTGCCTTACCCCCAGCCTGTAGCAAAACCTTCAGCACCTCCCCCAGGCACCCACATTTTCAGGTGCAATATCAGACAAATTTGTTACAATGGCCCGCGCGTTACAAAAATGATGCATACCAAACCGTAAGAAATGCCCGAGGAAAGCACATGCCCGAGAACAACCAACCCATCGATCTGGCCACCCTGTATGAGATAACCAGGGCTCTGGCCTCATCGGACGACCTGCGCAAGTGCCTGGAAGAAAGCCTCACCGTGCTGGCCGAACGCACCAGCCTGGGCAACGGCGCGGTGACCATCGCCAACCCGCTCACCGGCCAGATCGAAACCGAGGTGGCCCCCGGCATGACCGCGGAAGCCCGGAAACGCGGAATCTATAAATTCGGCGAGGGCATCACCGGCCGGGTGGTAGCCAGCGGCTCCCCCATCGTGGTGCCCCAGATCAGCCAAGAACCGCTTTTTTTGAACAAAACCCGAGCCAGGGCCGAGAAAAACCAGGAATCCCTCTCTTTTCTCTGCGTGCCCATCAAGCACGGAGCCGCCACCATCGGCGCCCTGAGCGTGGACCGCAACTACAAGGAGGGCATCGATTTTGAAAAAGACCTCCAGTTTCTCACCGTGCTCTCCGGCCTCATCGCCCAGACCGTGGTCCGCATCCAGGCGGTGAACCAGGAACGGGAGCGGCTGGTCCAGGAAAACACCCAGCTGCGGCGGGAACTTTCGGAAAAATACCGGGTGGCCAGCATCGTCAGCAACTCGAACCGGATGCAGGAGGTGTTCGAGATGATCCACCGGGTGGCGGACTCCAACGCCACCATCCTGCTGCGCGGCGAATCCGGCACCGGCAAGACCATGGTGGCCAAGGCTGTCCACCACAACAGTAAACGCGCCAAGGCGCCGTTCGTGGTGGTCAACTGCTCGGCCCTGCCGGAAACCCTGCTGGAAAGCGAATTGTTCGGCCACGAAAAAGGAGCCTTTACCGGGGCGCAGGCCGCCAAGAAGGGCCGCTTCGAACTGGCCGAGGGCGGCACCTTGTTTCTCGACGAAATCGGCGAACTGAGTCAGGCCGTGCAGATCAAGCTGCTCAACGTGGTCCAAGACCGCGAATTCCAGCGCCTGGGCGGCATCGCCCCCACCAAATGCAACGTCCGGCTGATCACCGCCACCAACAAGGATCTGGAAAAGGCCGTGGAAGAAGGCTCCTTCCGGGAAGACCTCTATTACCGGCTCAACGTCTTCCCCATCTACCTGCCGCCCCTGCGGGAGCGACGCACCGACATCATGCTTCTGGCCGATTTTTTTCTGCAAAAATACAACGAAGAAAACGGCAAGCAGATCCGCCGCATCTCCACCCCGGCCATCGACCTCCTGGTCCAGTACCACTGGCCAGGCAATGTCCGCGAGCTGCAAAACTGCATGGAGCGGGCAGTGCTGATCTGCGACGAGGATTCGATCAAGAGCTATCACCTGCCGCCGTCGCTGCAAACCTCCGATTCGGTAAACGAGCGCGGCAACCCGGTTTCCTTTGCCGCGGCAGTGGATAATTTCGAGCGGGAGCTGATCATCGACAGCCTGAAAAAATGCCAGGGCAACCAGACCAAGGC
>CAYTVV010000092.1:0-8752 GCA_964441875.1 uncultured Desulfurivibrio sp. | reverse complement strand
TTGACCCGGAAGATCTCGGCCGCGGTCTGGCTGTGCACGTCCTGGCCCGCGCGGAAGGCGGTGAGCAGAGCCGGATCTTTAGCATAATGGGCCATGACCCGCAGATCGATCTGCGAATAGTCGGCAGAGAGAAAGAGCTGCCCCGGCGCGGCCACGAAAGCGGCCCGGATCTTCTGCCCCTCGGGGGTGCGGATCGGGATGTTTTGCAGGTTGGGGTTGCTGCTGCTCAAGCGGCCGGTGGCGGTGACGGTTTGGTTGAACGAGGTGTGGACCCGCCCGGTTTTAGGGTGGATGAGCTCCGGCAGCCTGTCCACATAGGTGTTCTTGAGCTTGCTTAAGCTTCGGTGGGCCAGGATCGCCGCAGGCAGATCGTGCTCCCGGGCCAGGCTTTCCAACACCTTGACATCGGTGGAATAGCCGGTCTTGGTTTTTCGCCCCTGGGGCAACCCCAGTTTACCAAAGAGAATCTCGCCGAGCTGACGGGTGGAATTGATGTTGAACTCCTCCCCGGCCAGGGTATAGATGGTTTTTTCCAGCTCAGCCAGCTGGAGGCCGAAATCTTCGGACAGGTGGTGCAACTGGGCCTGGTCCACGGTGATGCCGGTCTGTTCCATCTGGACCAGGATGGGGACCAGCGCCATCTCCAGGTCGGAGAAAAGCTCCCAGAGGCCGAACTCTTCGAGCTGGGGCCGGAATTGTTGCCAGAGCAGAAAGGCCCCGGCCACATCCTCGCAGGAATAGTCCTTGGCCGCCTCCGGCGCAACATAGGCAAAGCTGTCCGACCGTTTGTCGTTGTCGGTGACCTCGCCGAAGCTGGTCAATCGCTTGCCCAGCATTTCCAGACACAGGTCGTCGAGCTTCTGGGAACGGCGGGAGGGGTCAAGGAGGTAGGAGGCGATCATGGTGTCCCACAGGGGACCGGACAGACGGAGACCGTGGTTTTCCAGGATGGGCAGATCGAATTTGAGATTGTGGCCGAGTTTGGGCAGGCCGGGGTCGGAAAAAAGCGGGGTCAGGCTTTTTTGGACCAGGGCCAAGGGCAGCTGGTTGGCCACCAGGCCTCCGTCACTGTCCCGGTGGCCAATGGGCAGGTAATAGGCCTCCTCGGCCGTGGTGCAGAGGGAGATGCCCACCAGCTCGGCCACCAGCGGGTCAAGGGAGGTGGTTTCCGTGTCCAGCACCAGAAAGGGGGCGGTGGCCAGCTGTTGGCAGACCTTCTGGAGCTGCTCCTCCGTGGTGATCAGTTGGAAGCCTTTGGTCTCAAGGGCAACGGCCTTAGAGGTCGGGGCCTTGAGCAGGCGGCTGAAATCGAGAAAGGTGTAGAGTTCTTGGAGTTTTTCCTCGTTGGGTTCAGGGATTGCGTATTCTTGGAGTTCCGGGGTGGCAAGATCTTCCTTGAGGGCGATGAGTCGGCGGGAGAGAAAGGCGTTCTCCCGGCTGGCCAGAAGTTTTTCCTTCAGCTTTGCCTGGGAGAGGGTCTCGATATTTTGATAGAGGCCCTCCAGCGAACCGTATTCATTGATCAGTTTTTCCGCGGTTTTCGGGCCGATGCCTGCTACACCCGGCACGTTGTCCGAGCTGTCGCCCATCAGAGCAAAAAAATCGAGGAGCTGTTGCGGCGGGATATTGTATTTTTTCTGCACTGCCGCAGGGTTCATGAACACGTCCCGCATGGGGTCCCAGACGGTGATGGTCTCTGAAACCAGCTGGAGCAGATCCTTGTCCCCGGAGACCAGAATTACCGGGTGCCCTTGGGCCGCAAGCTTTTTTGCCGCTGAGGCGAGCAAATCGTCGGCCTCGTATCCTTGGCGTTCCAGGCAGGCGAAGTTGTGGGCGGCGACGATCTCTTTAATGTAGGGGATCTGGCAGGCAAGGTCGTCGGGCATGGATGGGCGATTTGCCTTGTAGGCCTGATACATCTCATGGCGAAAATTGGGTCCCCGCACATCAAAGGCGATGCCGATAAACCTGGGCGCTTTCTCTCGCAGGACCCGGAGCAGGATATTGGTGAACCCATACACCGCATGGGTGGGCAGGCCGCTTTTGTTGGTAAGCGGGGCTATGGCATGGTAGGCCCGGTAGATATAGGCGCTGGCGTCGATGAGGTACACAGGTTCTTGCTGGATCATGGGGCATGATACTACCAGCAGCATGGTGGTTTGGCAACACCGTCCCGCGTCCTGTTGCACAACGTATGTGGATGGCGTGTTCTGTTGAGGAAAGCGAGGTCGGGCTGCGGGGGGCGGATGCTTGGTTTGCCTTTGATTTACGGTTGTTTTTTGGAGGGGGATTTTTTTATTTTAAGTTTGTAATTAAAAATCCGATATGATAAGTACAAAGGTGTGGGTGCATGTGGGGACAGGGTGTCCCTGAAGCCTCAATTTCCATGGGCGGCTGCAACCAACCTGCAAGGAAGCAAGGATTTGGTCATGAAACTAACGGGCATTTTTCCTCCGATCAAAACAGAGAAGGTTCAGGTTAAGAAATCTGAAGACTCTGCCGCTGCCAGGGCTGATAATCCCGCCCAACCAACGGATCGCGTGGTGTTGTCGGCTGGTTCCCTGGATGTGCAGAAGGTCCGGGATATTCTTGAGCAGACTCCGGAAGTTCGTGCGGACAGGGTGCAGGCCCTCAAGGAAGAGATTGCCCGTGGCGAATATCAGGTCGATCCTCTCCGGCTTGCCGATAAAATGATGGGCAGCCTGCTTTCCGAGACCTTGGTGGAGTAGCACCCGGACAATCTCCTTTCCTTTCTTTGTTTCGTTTCCCCTCACAGTAGAACCTCTTGAGAAGATCCTATCTGGTAGCATTGTCGTCATGCCGATAAGCTGTTTTTGCCCCGGCTTTCGTCGGGGTGCCGCTTTTGCAAGCACCTCATGCGTTCCGATTTTTTTCCGTATTTTTGTCACGTACCTCTTCCCTTGTTATTCCGCAGTATCCATGGTGAAAACGGGCCAGCAGGCATCGTAGCGCGTGGGATCCTGTAATACCTGTTTGGCCAGACGCGTCTGGGGGTTGAGCGCAACCGGGCCGAGCAGGTTGGCCGTCATCCCTTCGGGGTTGTCCTTGGGGATGGTCAGGATGAGCAGGATTTCCAGGGGTTGTTCCGGCGAGCCTTGTAGTTCCTGTCGGGTCAGACTGGATATTTCCGGCTGGTATTGCGGGATCAGGAGGGCGGCCTGAATGGCCACAAAGGCGAGCTTCGGGTCGTCCAGGGACTGGAGCCAGAGAAACGGCGATTCTTCTCCGTGCGGCTTGACAATGAACCGTTTTGAATCAGGGAAGCCCAAAAAGGGGGAGGTCATGGTGATGATCTTCTCCGGGTTCACTGACAGTTGGCCAAAACGGCTGGTGGACACCGTGATTTCCCTATTGTTGTCAGTGCAGGTTGTTGTGGTCATGGCGAGCATTATCCTTTTCTCCCTCGGGGCTGAAGAGCAGTGTGACGGCGGGCGGTTGTTCCCATTTTGCATCTCCGCCTGAATTTTCGAGTGTCCGTATCTTGTTATTTGCCGCCCTTTGGCGGCGGCTTGGTCCGGGCCTTGTCTCCGCCAAAAACAGAGGCAAGGGAAGAAAGATCCGCAGGAGCCTCCGCTGCCGCTCTGGTGTTTTCCTCCACGATGCGGAGGTAGATTTCTTCGCGGTGGACCACGACCTCGGCCGGGGCCTCGATTCCGATTTTTACCTGTCCGCCTTTTATCTCAAGAACCCGAATTTTTATGCCATCGCCAATGGCAATGGATTCTCCTGGTTTTCTGGCAAGTATGAGCATTGTCTTCGCCCTCCCTGGCTTGATTTGATGATGGGGAACGTTCTTCCCTGAACGTATTCTCCCCTTTTTGCAAAGAGAAAACAACGCCTACTTGAGGAAGTCCACCAGACTCAGTTGCATGGTTTTGGCGGCGGCCGCCAAGGCCGCTTCGTAGGCCGTTTCTTTGCTTTTGAGTTCCAGTAGGGCTTTTGTGAGATCGGTATCTTCCTTTTCCGAGAGATTTTCCTTGGTGGACAGCTCAAGCTTTGCATAAATCTGCTGTTGGACAATGATTCGATTCGCACGAGCGCCAAAGTCGGAGATCTGGCTGGTCATATTTTCCATTACTGTGTCGAAATCAGCAATGGCCTTGTCAATGCCTTGGATCTGCATCTGTTCATCGGTGATGCCCGACAGTTCCAGAAAGTTGCTGGTGTCTGCGAAGGTAAAGGAATACCGTTCTGTATTGCTGGTCTCCAGTTTCAGTGCCCCATCAGTGTCAAAGGAGGCAGTCATCCCTGGAATGCCGTTTATTTTTGCGGCAATGGAAGCCGGGCTGTCCGTGGTGATATCCACTCCGATATCCATGGCGAAATCCCGGGGCGGATAATAGGAATGGTCCGTCACCGTTATGGAGATATCGCCATTGGTGAAGGACAGGAATTGCTGCTCAAGACCGGTATTGCCGCTGTCAAGAGTGGCCGTGGTGTCTGTGGCTTTGTAAACACCGGTGACGGTGCTGAATTTCTGGCCGCGCAATGCATTTTCAAACTGCTTGAGGGTCGTAAAAATTCCGGTGTCCAAGACGGCAGATTTCCCGTTTTTGGCCACCTCAAGAGCGCTTTCCTTGCCGACCTTGATTGCCAAATCATGGTCGGGATCACCGGCATAACGGACGTTTCCTTCTTTTTTCTGGATGGTGAGCACCTGGAGTTGGCCGTCGCTGACCAGGTCTTTGCTTTCGCCGGTGAAAGCCGCACCGCCTCCGAGACCAAGGCTATCCAGGCCAGGTTCAAAGGTGCCTGTTGGTGTTGTTTCCACAAAAAACTGATGGGCTGAAGTCAGCTGGATCGTCCCGGCATAAACGGTGCTTGCCGGGGTATCGGCTGCCGCGCCGTTCAGGTGGGTAATATTTTCCCCGTTGGCTGAGGTTTGGATGTGCAGGTTGCGGCCATCCTGGGCGGTCAGGGTGATAATGCCGTTGCTGTTTCTGGTGGCGACAATGCCGGTGAGGTCTGCTTTGGCGTTGATGGCATTGATGATGGTGTTATCCGTGTCTTTAAAAATGACCGTGGCTGGGTTGGGATTGGTTGTTGCCGGAATGCCGTCAAAAATATCTTGGCCGTTGATGATCAGGTCGCCTGAGCGTATGGTTCCCGGGAAAACCGCGCCGCCGGCGGTTCGGTAAGCCGGTGTGATGTCGGCGGTGACGCCGGTGGTTAAAGTCATATCGTTGATGGCCTTGGCCTTGGCTGCGGCGGAGGTATCGGCGTATATGGTGGAGAGGCCATCGGCGGTTGTGGCCGCGATGGGACTGCCGTTGATGGTCAGATCTCCTGCCGCCAGGGCTGAACCGTAGCGCAGGACTCCATCCCCGGCCACATCGGCGAAACCAAGGCTTCCTCCGCTAAGGCCAAGATTGCTTAGAATGACGTCGTTGGCATTATTGGGGCTGCTGAGAGTGAAAGAGGCGGTGGATGAAAGGGAGATGGCGCCGGTGTTATGGGTGGCATTCGCGGCTTGGTTGAAGGTGCCAAATCCGGGGGTTGCTTCTCCTGTTACGCTATTTAAAACCAGATCGATTGCGGAGTCATCGCCGTCAAGGGTATTGCGGAAGACCACTGTGTCGGCCGCGCCGCCGTTTGTGGTATTGCCGACAAAGGCGGATACGCCAGTCTGAGGCGCCGCTGTGTTGATGGCGTTTACAATAGCGGTTGCCACGCCGTTTGCCCCCGTGCCATCAGCAACCGACACTGTGATATTGACACCGTTGAGGTCAAAGTCGAAGTCGGTGGGAAGGCCGTCAATCGCGGTATCCAAGGTGGCTGGCCCAGCGGAATGCAGCGTGGTGAGATTGGCATTCACGCTTGGGGCGGCGGCCTCAATCGCAGCTTTCGCCTCTGCGGCCTTGCCCATGTACAGACCGGAAACCAACCCTGCATTATCAGTGATGGCGAGAGTTGTTGCTGTTCCGTTGATGGCAAGATCTCCGATGGCGATGTCGCCGACCGGCATATTTGCGGTAAGCCTCGTGTTCATGCTGGCAACGGTATTCCCATTAACTTGATATCCATCCACCATGTCGGCGATAAACGGTGCCGGCTCGGCTGCTGTGTAACCGGTGGTCCGGTATCCGCCGAAAACGTATTTGCCGTTCACTTCGCTGTTGCCCAGGAAAATAGCCTGTTCCCAGAGGTGACGGACTTCTTCTGCGGCGCTGGCTCGGTTTTCCGGAGACACCGAGGCGTTTATCTGTTGAATGGCCAGGGTCTTTGCCCGCAGGGCCAGATCCTTCATTTGGGTGAGGGAGTTTTCCGCAGCGGTGATGGTCTTGTCGCCGAATTTGAGATTGTCTTGGTAGGTGGTGATCTGGGTCAGGCTACTCCGGAGTCCCAGGGCGTTCACCAGATTGACCGGATTATCGGAGATTGTTGACATCTGCTTGCCGGAGGAAATTTGATTGTTGATCCGGTTCATGTCCGAGGTGAGCTTGTTGAGGTTCGTCAGGATATTTTTATGGATGGACTGCATGGTAATTCGCATGGCTTTTCTCCTATCGTACCGCATCAAGCAAGGTCTGAAGCATTTCGTCCGACATGGTGATGAGACGGGTGGCGGCGGTGTAGGCGTGCTGGTATTTGATCAGATTCGCCATTTCTTCGTCCAAGGAAACGCCGGAGACCGAATCGCGCATTTCGCTCACCTGTTTGTTGACTAGGATACTAGAATCGTAGGAATGGCTGATGGTGCGCGTGGTGTTGGCAACCTGGCCGACCAGGATATTGTAAAAGCCATCCAGGGTATTTTGGGCGCCACCGGTGAAGCTAACATACTCATCGTGCTGGGTGTTCGTGATCTTGAGGGAATTGCTGTTGTCCCCGCGAAATATTTGTCCCTGTGGGCCGACGGTGGCTGCGGCCAGATTGTTGAGGTCGTCCGTAATCACGCTGTTCAGGCCGATACTTGCCGCACTGCTGCCGGAGAAAAAGGTGTTGAGCCCGGCAACCTGGAGAAAGTTGGAGGTGTCGTTGGCAAAGGCGAACTGGTGGGTTGCGTCCGGGGTGAGGCGCAGGCTGTTGTCGGAGTTTGTGGCCGTCACCCAGGATGCGGCGCCGGCGTTCGTCATCGCTGTATTGACGGCACGAACCACGTCGTTCAAGCTGTAGGCTCGCTCCAGGGAAACGGTGACGGGCTGGGGCATGGCCAGGGTTCCGTCGTTGTTGTAAATCCACATATCAAAGCTGCCGGTGTCCGTGGCCAGTTGGTCAAAGTATTCATATCCGGAGAGCAGGGGACCCTGGTGGCCGATTTCCGGGCCATATTGAATGGTGCCGTCGCCGGATTGGGTGTCAGAGGGGACTGCGTCCAGCCCAAGCTGGGCCAGGACGTAATCATTCGGCCCGGCATTGAGGGTGAAGGAGCTGGTGGAAAACAGGGTGATCTCTCCGGTGTTATGGGTTGCGTCGGCGTTGTAGGTGCCTGCGGTGAGGCCGGTGGAGGTTTCAAGGCCGAGTACGGAGGAGGTCAGGTTGGCGATAACGATGTTTGCTTGGTCGCCGGGGTTTGTATTTTTAAGAACAATGGCATTGAGCGCCCCGCCGTTGGTTCCGTCTCCGACCGCCGCCTGGATGGTGATGGGATTGGCCGTGGTGGGCAGCGCATTATAGGCGATGAGTGCCGTATTGATGGCGGCGACTAGATTGCCGGCAAAAGTTGCCGTAGTGCTGTCATCCGGGAGTACTCCATCGTTTTCAACGGTATAGCTGACAGCCACGCCATTGATCTCAAAGGAGATGGTTGCGTTATCATTTGCCGGGGCAGCCGCCATT
Organism: uncultured Desulfurivibrio sp.; assembly: GCA_964441875.1. Taxonomy (GTDB): domain Bacteria; phylum Desulfobacterota; class Desulfobulbia; order Desulfobulbales; family Desulfurivibrionaceae; genus Thiovibrio. The sequence goes on along the minus strand of CAYTVV010000092.1, from coordinate 952 downwards.
GGCGTCACTGCCGCGCCCGCCGTCAGCGTGGTCAATCGGGCAGTTACTCCGGTTACCGCCGTGTTGATGGCGGTAACGGTATTGTAAGCCTTGGTCATGGCCAGGCCATTCACCGCGATGCCGCCGAGAATCTCGCCGACAGGCCGGTCGTTGATGGTGATGGTGTCCTTGGGGATGGTCGCGTTTGCACTGGCTGGGGTTGGGTCCACGGTGGAGGTGAGACGGGCGACATTTTTCGCCTGTTCCGCGCCGGTGAGGGTATCGCCGAACAGGGTAAGGCCGGTTCCCTGGGTGTGCTGCTGGTTGATTTCGCGGATCAGGGAGTTGGCAAAGGCGTCCAAGCGGCCAAGGAAATTGTCGGGATCGCCTTCGACCAGATTGCCGCGCACCTCGAGCCACCCCCCGATCTTGCCCCCCAGTTCGGCCCCGCCGCCGATGGCTCGGCGCGTTTCGGCGCCATTGTTGTCCGTGTTTACCCAGATAAGTTCGTTGTTTTCCCAGTCCACCTGCCAGGATTGATTGCTTTCCACCAGGGTGTGGCCATCGGCCATGAGAATAGTGTAGGCGCCGTTTTTATCCTCGAAAAAAGAGACGTCCAGCAGTTGGGAAAGATCCTGAACCAGAGTGTCCCTTTTGTCGCGCATGTCGTTGGCCTGGCCTGCGGCGGATTCCGCCCCGGAAATCTGCACGTTGAGATCGGCGATCTGGCTGACAATGGAGTTGACGTCTCCGATGGCCGTGTCAAGGCTGACCCCGATATCGAATTTGGCCTGGGCCATTTCACTGCTCATGGTGTGCAGCTGATCAATGATCAGCTGGGAAGACTGGGTCACCGCCTGTCTGGTCGCGGATACTTCCGGATTGTCGGCCAGTTCCTGCCAGGAGTTCCAGAACTGGTTCATCAGATCGTTGATGGCAAGGCCCGGCGCTTCATTGAACACGGTTTCCACCA
>CAYTVV010000091.1:0-8940 GCA_964441875.1 uncultured Desulfurivibrio sp. | reverse complement strand
GCGTCATGGTCAATTCCGGCTCTTCGGCGAACCTGCTCATGGTGGCCGCCCTCTTCTACCGGGAAAATAAGGCAGAGCGGCTGGTGGCCGGGGATGAGGTCATTGTGCCTGCGGTTTCCTGGAGCACCACCTATTTTCCCCTGCATCAGTATGGCTTGAAGCTCAAGTTCGTGGATATCGACCCGGCCACCCTGAACTATGACCTTGCCCAGCTTGCCGAGGCCGTAAGCGAGCGGACCCGGCTGGTCATGGCCGTGAACCTTTTGGGTAATCCCAACGATTTCAGTGCGATTCAGGCGATCCTGGCGGGCAAGAATGTTATCCTCATCGAGGACAACTGCGAGTCCATGGGTGCCGCCTTTGATGGGAAGATGGCCGGAACCTTCGGCCTCATGGGCAGTTTCAGCTCGTTTTTCAGCCACCATATCTCCACCATGGAAGGGGGGATGATCCTCACCGACGACGAGGAATTGTTTCACATCCTCCTCAGTCTTCGGGCCCACGGCTGGACCAGGAACCTGCCCAAGGTGAACAGGGTCTGCGGCGTGAAGGGGGAGAATCCGTTCGAGGAGTCCTTCCGTTTTGTGCTGCCCGGCTACAACGTGCGTCCCCTGGAAATGAGCGGCGCCCTGGGGATGACCCAGATCCGCAAACTGCCGGAGTTCGTAAGGGTCCGCCGGGAGAATGCGGTGAAATTCCTCCGCCTCATGGAGGCCTTTCCCCAGCTGCAAGTCCAGCGCGAGATCGGGGCTAGCAGCTGGTTCGGCTTTAGTTTGGTGGTGCGGGAGGAGGCCCTGTTTTCCCGCGAGGATGTGGTCCGAACCTTGGATAGTCACGGGATTGAGTGTCGCCCCATCGTGGCGGGTAATTTTGCCCGCTGCGAGGCCGTGCGCTGGCTCGATGCCACGAACCACGGCTCTCTTGCCCAGGCGGACTGGATTGACCGCAATGGCCTGTTCATCGGCAATCACCATTATCCCTTGGATGAGCAGTTTGCGCTTCTCGGCGAGGCGCTCGGAAAATTGCCCGGTTGAAGGGCAGCTGATATTTTTTCCCCAACAGCCTCCGTGACCATTATGAAAACAATCTGGTCCGCTCCCACGCAAGAGTCCTTGCCGAACCAAAAGTCCCCGGTTCTTTTCCTGCCCGGCTGGGGATTTTCCGGGCAGGTGCTTGAGCTGGCGGATAAGCGGTATTCTTGGGCAAGTCCGGCGGCTCAGCTGGACCCGGCCACCGCCTTCTCGGCGATTCTGGCGTTTCTTGCCGAACACCATCTAAAGACCATTCAGCTGGTCGGTTGGTCCCTGGGCGCTTTTTTGGCCTATGATTTTGCCTGCGCTTTTCCCCAAAAGGTGACCAGCTTGACCCTGCTGGGCATGCGGGCTTCCTGGCCGCCTGCGGAGATCGAGGCCATCCGCCAGGGTCTGGCGACCGATCCCGTGTCATTCATGCGGGATTTTTACCGGAAAAGCTTGCTTGGCTATAAAAAAGAATCCCGGCGGTTTGTGGCCGAACAGCAGGAGCCGCTCATGGCATCTCTCGACATGCAGGCCCTTGGCCGGGGGCTTGATTATCTGGCGCACTGGCGTCTGCCTGCCCAAGTCCCGCCATGCCCGGTTTTTTGCTGGCACGGGCGGCGGGATATCATCGCGCCGGTGGCGGAGCAGGCCATGATCGCCGGAGCCCGCACCACCATCATCGAGCACGGCGGACACGCCCTTTTTCTCGACCAGGAGTTTTCCCCAGGTGAGTGATCTCAGCAAACAAAAAATCCGGCAGCGGTTTTCTCGCGCCGCCGGGACCTATGACGCCCATGCCGAGGTGCAGAAGAATCTGGCAGTCCGTCTGCTGCGGGAGCTTCCAGAGGGCAGCGGGTCGGAGGGCATCGAAGGTATTCTGGAGATCGGTTGCGGCACCGGGTATTTCACCGCCCTGCTTGCCGAACGGTACCCGGAGGCGCGGATTACCGCCCTGGATTTTGCCGAAGGCATGGTGCACTTGGCCGGAGAGCGGCTGGGCGACAAGGGCAATGTTTCCGTACTTTGCGAGGATGGGGAACGGTTCCTGGCCGCCTGCCCCACCACCTTTGATTTGATCTGCGCCAACTCCACCCTGCAATGGCTTGATGACCTCGGGGCTGCCCTGGCACAGATCGGCCGCGTGCTCTCCGATCAAGGCCATTTTGTCGGGGTGCTCTTCGGCCCCCGGACCTTCACCGAGTTGTCCCAAGGGTTGAGCGAGGTCTTTGGCCAGGAGGTGCGCTTGCCGACCCATGACTTTCCTGCCGGGAAGAAGCTGGCGGGCATGCTGGGGGCGATCTTTCCGCGCTTTGTCGTGCAGGAAGAAAGCAGGGTCAAAAAATACGAATCACTTCTTGACCTGTTGGACCATATCCGCAAGACCGGCACCGGCGGCGGCCAGCTGCCCGGGGCGTTAACCCGGGGGCGGTTGCTCCGGCTTGATGCCTGGTTTCAGGCAATCCATGGCGGGTATCCCGCCACTTATCAGGCTTTTGTCGTTAGGGGAGAGAAACGATGAGCGCGATCTTTGTGGCCGGCACGGACACCAATGTGGGCAAGACCCATGTCTGCGGGCTGCTCCTTGATTTTCTGCGAAAAAACGGCAGCGATGCCGGGTATCAGAAATGGGCGGCAACCGGGCCGGAATCTCCGCCTGCCGATTTAGCGGAATGCCTGCGCATGGCGGGTCTCCCCCTGGACCAGGAGCTGGTCAGCAGTCAGGTGGTCTATCATTTTGCCCTGCCCGCCTCACCCCACCTCGCTGCCGAGCAACAAGGAGCGGTTGTTGATCCGGCCTTGATCCGCGCCCGGTATCAGGAGATGCTGGCCTGCCATGAGTTGCTCATTGTCGAGGGGGTTGGTGGGCTGATGGTGCCGCTCAACCGGGAGTTGCTGCTGGTGGATTTGCTGAAGGAGTTGCGGATTCCTGCCCTGATCGTGGCAAGGAGCGGTCTTGGCACCATCAACCATACCCTGCTCACCCTGGAGGCCCTGCGGCACAGGGGTATTCCGGTTCTGGGGGTGGTGTTTTCCGATGCCGCGCTTGATGAAGATGAGCTGCTGGTTGCAGACAATATGCGCACTATCGCTGAAATGGGGCGGGTGCAAGTCTTTGGCCGCCTGCGGCGTTGCGTTGATCCGGTCCAGGCCCGGTTGGATTTTATCCCGGTGGGCCTGGCAATTGCCGAGGCGTTGAGGCGGTAATTGCGGGGAAGACTTACTTTTGGCCGCAGCTTTGGCCTGAACGGCTTTCCGGCACCCCGAGTTTCTTGAGGATCATGGCCATCGGGCAGGATTTGCTGAAGCCGTACTGGAGGAGGTTGGCCCCGACAAAGGCGGTGAAAAAGTACCAGTAGGGGTGGACCCAGGTTCCCAGGGCCAGGCTGATCAGGATGAAGGCGCCGGCAACAACATGAACCCAGTCTGTGATGGTCATGGGGCAGTCTCCTGTGTGGTGCTTGTTCGGCAACGAGTATATCAGATGGAAATCAAGGAACCTGACAGAAAAGTTCCCGCATGTTTTTGATCAGTTCGGTCACCCGGCCTTCTGCGATCCGGTTGAAGATGAAGTTGGCATCCTTGCGGTAGGCGATGATCCCCTGGTTGCGGAGGATGGAGAGATGCTGGGAGACATTGGCATTGGTGGTGTGCACCTCCTTGTGGAGGTCGCCCACAGTCATTTCCTTGTCCTGCAACAGGCAGAGGATCTTCAGGCGGATGGGGTGCGACATGGTCTTGAGGAGTTTGGCGATATCCTCGATATGGTTGTCCTGCATGGAGCTGTTTCCTTACCTGAAGTTATAAACCGGTACTCTAATCTTGGGCCGTCTTGTCTGTAAACAGAAAAAGCTTACCCTTCCTTTTCTCGTGTCACCCGTACGGGATCATCCATCTCAGCCCCAAGAATCCGGGCGGCATTCCCATTGGCTGCTGCCAGCTCAAGGTAGCCGCGGCTGCCGATGAGCGCCAGAACCTGACTGTCCGGCACAGAGGCGTAAGCGCTTGTCAGGCCGGTCACTTGCTGCTGCTTATGAAAGATCTGGATGGATGCCGGATCGGCTGTCAGCCCGGCAAGATCACGCTGGTGGATATTCGTGGTCAGGTTGCCGAAATGATCGATGTGGATCACGGACCCGGCTATGTTGCCATGAATCCGATCAATTTGCAAGGTGGGGGATGCAAGTTTTATAAGATTTTCCTTAAACGCCCTGGCGCCAAGGCGGGAGAGCCCGATGCCATTGGCCAGGGCCGCCGCGATTGGGGCGAGGATATCGCGGCCATGGAAGGTGGCGCTGAGTGGGGTAAGATAGTGCTCCGGGCAATCGATACAGATGGCTTCTGCAAAGAGAGGGTCATGGAGAAAAGGCGTCAGGATGCCGTTGTCCGGCCCGAGAAAAATCTGGTCCATGGCCCGGACCGCGATGAGCTGCCTTTTTGTGCCCACCCCTGGATCGACAATGGCTAGATGGATGGCGCCTTTGGGAAAATACGGGGCTGCCGCCTGGAGAATAAAGGCGGCCTGCCGGATATCCTGGGGCCGGATGCTGTGGCAGATGTCGATGAGTCGCGCCTGCGGGGCCAGACCGAGGATGACCCCTTTGATGACGCCGACGTATTCATCTTTCAGGCCGAAATCCGTGGTCAGGGTGATAATGGCAGGCATGGCGTCATCCCTCAATGGACAAGGCGGGAGACCCCGACCATCTCGGTGCGGGTGCGCAGTTGGCTCTGGTAGCGGCGCAGGGCCTCCACCGTGGCCGGGTAGGGGTGGCCGATGCCCACGGCTTGTCCATGCTCCCCGGCGAGCCGAACCAGGAGGTCAAGCTGGGCCATGATCTTGTCCGGGTTCTGGTCGTTGTCGAGAAAAACGGTGCGGCGCTCTGCCTGTATGCCCATGGCAAGGGCAAGATCATAGGCAACGCTGTCGGCGGCGGTGACGCTGTCCAGGAAAAAAAGGCCGCGTGTCCGCACCAGGGCCAGCAGGGTCCGCATGGCCTGGGGGTTGGCGGTGAAGCGGGAGCCCATGTGGTTGTTGACTCCGATGGCTTTGGGCACCGCTTGCAGGTCTTCGTGGAAGCGGGCCTTCATGGCCTCCGGGTCCATGGCCGTGCTCAGGGCGCCGGGGCCTGGGTTTGCTTTTGGGTCCATGGGCTCAAGGGGCAGGTGGAGGAGGATGTCGCGGCCCCTGGCCTGGGCCTCCTGTTGCAGCTCCTCGGAAAACGGGGTGAAGGGCAGGAAGGCGAAGGAGAGGGGCAGATCGAGGGCGAGGAGGGCCTTGCCGGTATTTTGCCGGTAGCCCATATCGTCGATGACGATGGCTACAAGGGGCCTGCCCGGCAGAGGCGTTTTCCCCGGCTTCTTGGCGCGGATTGCAACCGGCGGCGCCTGGTGGGGCAGGGCAGGCTCTTCGTAGAGCGGCGGAAACAGGGATTCGGCTCCTTGGCGCAAAGGCTTCTGCTTGGCCTGCCCGCTCAAGATGGGCAACGGGGCTCCCGGCTGCTTGCCGGGATAGAGGACCATGAAATAGAATCCGGCAGCCAGGGTCGCGGCCACAAAGAGAAATAGACAGAAGAGACCAAGGCGGCGCGCCCTTTTCTTTTTGGCACCTTTCCGGGACGGTTTTTTTGGAGAAACCTTGGCCATGCCGTATCCCATTTCTCGTTAAGAACAAAATTATTGTGTCGGAGCGGCTTGAGCCGCGATAATTACATCGCGGCTCAAGCCGCTCCGACAGGAGGCATTATTCGTGGTTTTTAGAGAAAGTTGGAATTACTTGTCCCGACTCAAAACATAATAAGCCAGACCGGCCAGAGGCTCTTTTGCCGGAGCCTCGCCAAAGATGGCCAGACCACTCAGGGCTTCGGCGAGCAGCGACTCGGCCTGCGCCCTGGCCAGGGCAAAGCCCTGATATTTTTCCATCAGACCGTGGGCCAAGGGTAATTGTCGGCTGCGTTCCTGCGGGGTTGCCTTGAGCAGTCCGATCAGGACTTCGCGGTCCTCGGTGCTGGCCCGTTCCAGGGTCTTGATCAGAGGCAGGGTCATCTTGCCTTCCTGAAAATCGTTGCCCACTGCCTTGCCGGTTTTGGCCGGGTCGCCGAGGTAATCCAGCAGGTCATCCACGATCTGGAAGGCCAGGCCCAGATTGGTCCCGTAAGTGCGTAGGGCGATCCGCTGCTCGGCCGAGCCCTGGTTGTGGGCAATGCCAGCCTCGCAGGCCGCGGCAATGAGGGCGGCGGTTTTCCCCATCAGCACCTGAAAATATTTTTCTTCCGCGATGAGAATCTCGCTGGCGTTGTGCATCTGCATGAATTCCGACTCGACCATCGCCGCGGTGGCGCGGCCGATCAGGGCCATGGCCGTCGGGCCGCCCACCTCGCTGGCCAGGGCCATGGCATGGGCATGCAGATAATCCCCGGCCAGGATCACCGGCTCCATCCCCCAGATGGTGTTGGCGGTTTTAGCGCCCCGCCGCAGGGTGGCATGGTCGATGACATCGTCGTGCAAGAGGCTGGCCGCGTGGAGATACTCAAAGGAGATGGCCAACCGGGCGGTATCGGCAGGCGGAGGCCCGACCAGGCTTGCGGCCAGCAGGGTGAGCAGGGGGCGGATGCGTTTTCCCCCCTGGAAAATGGCGTGGCGGATGATCTGGGCCAGGAGCGGGTTTCCGATGATGGCCAGGTCCGCCTCCATCACCGCATCGATCACCGCGGCCTTTTCTTTGAAGCTGGCAAGCAGCTCACCGTTGTTCATGGTCGTTCCTCCTGGAAAAAATCCCGGACCGGAGCAATCTCGCGGCAGATCGGGCTTTGGGGCAGGCTTTTGAGGAAGAGCTTGCCGTACTGCTTGGTAAAGAGGCGGACATCGCAGATGGCCAGGACCCCCCGGTCGGTGGAGCTGCGCATCAGTCGGCCCACACCCTGGCGCAGGGTCAGGATGGCGCGGGGAATCTGGAAATCGTAGAAGGGGTTGCCGCCCTCGTTTTTGATCCGTTCCATGCGGGCCATAATAACAGGGTCCGAGGGGACTTCAAACGGAAGTTTATCGATGATCACGCAGCTCAGCGATTCGCCCACCACATCCACCCCCTCCCAGAAACTGGCCACCGCCAGTAACACCGAATGGGTCTGGTCCCGGAACTGTTCGAGCAGCCGGGCCTTGGGCGCCTCCCCCTGCATCAGCACCGGAAAGGGCAGCCGAGTCAGGAGAACCTCGTGGGCGGCGCGCATGGCGCTGAGGCTGGTGAAGAGCAGCAGGGTCCGGCCATTGGCGGCCATGATCAGCTCCTGCATCAGTTGCTGGCTGGCCCGTGGAAACTCCCGATCCGCAGGCTCGGGAAAGCCCTTGCCCGGCACGAACAGCAGGGTGCGTTTTTCGTAATCAAAGGGGGTGGCCAGGGTCAGGGTGGGGGTGTCGGCAGGCAGGCCGAGGCGGCTGAAAAAATAGGTGAAGGTGTTGTCCGTGGTGAGCGTAGCCGAGGTGAAGATTACGTTCCTGGTCTGCTCATAGAGAAAATCCTGCAACTCGCCGGCGATGTCGATGGGCGAGGCGGACAGGGCCACGGTTTTCTCCCGCCGCTCGTACCAGTAAACCGAGGATGGGTTCCGCGCCTCGGTGATGGCGGTGAAGGCGGCGAGCATCTCTTCCGCCCGCCGCTGCATGCCCAACCAGGACTCCCCGCCCATGGCCGCCTTGGCCAGTTGGTTGCAGAGGCCCTTGATCTGATCGGCCAGGCGCTGCCGCTCTTCTTCCCAGCCCGGGAAACGCTCGATGAACTGTAGCAGGGAAAACCGGCCCCGCTCCCTGGGGAAGAGTTCGGTAAAGAGATCGACCTGCTTGGCCAGGGCTCTTGCGGTCTGCACCACCCCTTCCTTGGCGCGTCCCTTCAGATCGGCTTGGGCCGCGGTTTCCAGGTCTTTCACCAGATCGATCACCTGATAATGGCTGAAGGAGGTGCCGAAGTACTGGGTTGCCACCCCTTCCAGATGGTGGGCCTCATCGAAGATCACCGATTCGTAGCGGGGCAGGACCTCGGCATGGCCGAAACGGCGCAGGGCTAGGTCGGAAAAAAAGAGGTGGTGGTTGACCACCAGCAGCTGGGCCTGGCCCGCCTTTTTGCGCAGCCGGTTGATAAAGCAGGCGGAACCGTCCGGGCAATTGGAGCCCAGACACTGGCTGGCCGAGGCGGTGATCGCCTGCCAGAGTGGGGCATTGTCCGCCAGCCAGGCCAGTTCGCTGCGATCGCCGGTCTCGGTTTCTTCCAGCCAGTCGGTGACCCGCTGGGTATCGCGGTCATCGGCAAAGAGATTGCGCTGGGGTGAGGCGAGGAACTGATACCAGCGGTAGAGGCAAAGGTAGTTTTGTCGCCCCTTGATGCAGAGGGCGTTCAGCCTCGGGGCCAGGTGTTTCTTGATGAAGGGGATCTCCTTGGTGAGGATCTGATCCTGGAGGTTCAGGGTGTTGGTGGAAACCACCACCTTCTGGCCGCTCAAGATGGCCGGGACCAGGTAGGCCAGGGTCTTGCCGGTGCCGGTGCCCGCTTCAACCGCCAGCATCCCCGGCTGGCCTTGTCGTTCGCCTTCGTCCAGTTCCAGGGTGGCGGCAATGGCTTCGGCCATGCGGAGTTGGCTGGGGCGGGATTCGTAGCCCGGCAGTTTGTCGGCCAGGATGCCGCCTTGGGCAAAGATTTCGGCCATGGCTTCGGACAGGGAAGTGGACATCGGGCTATGCTCTGTGCGGATTCAATGGGAAGTCTCTCCTGTTGACAAGGGGAAAAGCATTCTGCTAGCCTGATCATGGAGAGAGGATAACGCGCCCAGGTTTGGCCCAGGTCGCGGTCGTGGCTAAAGCTTGCTATCTATACCATACGGAGGGGAAATGAACGAAATTAAAAAGATTCTGGTGCCCGTGGATTTTTCGGAGA
>CAYTVV010000090.1:0-9100 GCA_964441875.1 uncultured Desulfurivibrio sp. | reverse complement strand
AAGGCGGTCTGCATGATCATGTTGATCCTGGCGCCCAGGCCGATGGCCTCGGCCAGGGTGATGGCGTCGATGATGTAGAATTTGGCCTTCTTTTCGATCAGATCCTTCTGGACCACGGAAGGCAGCTGCTTCCAGACCTGATCCTTGTTAAAGGAGGTGGTCAGGAGAAGGGTGCCGCCGGTCTCCAGGTTGCCCAGCAGGTCGTACTTGTCGAGGAAAGAGAAGTTGTGGCAGGCCACGAAGTTCGCTTTGTTGATCAGGTAGGGGGCAACGATTTTGTTCTTGCCGAAACGCAGGTGGCTGGTGGTGATGGAACCCGACTTCTTGGAGTCGTAAACAAAGTAGCCTTGGGCGTTGTTGACGGTCTCGGTGCCGATGATCTTGATGGTGTTCTTGTTGGCGCCCACGGTGCCGTCTGCGCCGAGACCGTAGAACATGGCCCGGTATACATCCTTGCCCTCAATGTCGAAGGAAGGATTATACTTGAGGCTGGTGCCGGCCACATCGTCATCGGGTCCTACGCAGAAATTGTTCTTTGCTTTTTTTGCGGCCATGTTGTCGAAGACAGCCTTGACCATGGCCGGGGTGAACTCGGCGGAGCCGAGGCCGTAACGGCCACCCAGGATGCTGGGGCTGGCCTTGAGGGCCTTTGCTTCCACCGCCTCGCCGATTGCGGTGCGGATGTCAAGATAGAGAGGCTCTCCGGCAGCACCGGGCTCCTTGGTGCGGTCAAGTACGGTGATGCGCTTGACTTTCTTGGGCAGGGCCTTGATGAGGGCGGCAGAGTCAAAGGGACGGAAGAGACGGACGATGACCAGGCCGAGCTTCTTGCCCTTCTTGGCCAGATGCTCAACCGTGGCGATAACGGTCTCGGCGCCGGAACCCATCATGATGATGATATCCTCGGCATCCGGGGAGCCGTAGTAATCAAAGAGGTGGTATTTGCGGCCGGTGAGCTTGGCGAACTTGTCCATGGTCTTCTGGACAATGCCTGGGGTGGCATTGTAGAACTTGTTCACCGTCTCGCGGCCGGTGAAGTAGACGTCGGGGTTCTGGGCGGTGCCGCGCATCATGGGCCGGTCCGGGGAGAGACCGCGCTCACGGTGGGCTATGACCAGGTTCTCGTCGATCATCTTGCCCATGTCATCGAAGGTGAGTTGTTCGATCTTCTGGATCTCATGGGAGGTGCGGAAGCCATCGAAGAAGTGCATGAAGGGGATACGGCTTTGCAGTGCGGCCTGGGTGGAAATTAAGGCCATATCCTGGCATTCCTGGACGTTCTGGGAACAGAGCATGGCCCAGCCGGTCTGGCGGGCGGCCATAACATCGCCGTGGTCGCCGAAGATGGAAAGACCCTGGCAGGCAATGGAACGGGCGGTGATATGGAAAACGGTCGGGGTTAGTTCGCCGGCCAGTTTGTACATGTTGGGGATCATCAGCAGCAATCCCTGGGAAGCGGTAAAGGTGGTGCAGAGCGCGCCGGTGGTCAGACTGCCGTGCAGAGCCCCAGCCACGCCGCCCTCGGATTGCATCTGGGTGACAACCGGAATGGAGCCCCAGATGTTCTCCTGTTTGGCGGTTGCCTTGGTATCGGACTCCGCCGCCATGGGAGTAGAGGGGGTGATGGGATAGATCGTGATGATCTCGCTGGTGGCGTAGGCCACATGGGTACATGCCTGATTACCATCAATGGTGACCATTTTCCGGGACATAGACTCATCTCCTTCCATTCTGATTGGGTTTATAATGGTGTAAATTTTTATGGCCGCATCCCCCTGTGCTCGGGACAAAAATGAGGCGCGGCCTAAATAACGTTGTTGTCGACAGGAAAAAAACAAAATTACAGACAGCTCTTTACGTATAAATACGGGGGGTTAAAAGCATCCAGCCATCTGCCATTCTTGCTGAACTGAACAATCTAAACGAAGTTTTCAAGAATATCCAGTTTTTATTTTACCGGCTGGTTTTGCGTGGTTTTTATGATCAGTTCCTGGGATTTGAGCAAGACCTTGGTGTCCGGCGGGACAGATTGGGTCAGCCAGGTGTTGCCGCCAATGACCGATCTGGCGCCGATGATGGTATCGCCGCCCAGGATGGTGCTGCCGGCATAGACCGTGACATCGTCTTCAATGGTCGGATGGCGTTTGCTCTGGCGGTCAAGGTCGCCGGAGTCGTCCCGCTTGAAGGACAGGGCGCCCAGGGTCACACCTTGATAGAGTTTGACCCGCTGGCCGAGGACACTGGTCTGCCCAATGACCACGCCGGTGCCGTGGTCGATGAAAAACGAGGCGCCGATGGTGGCGCCGGGGTGGATGTCGATGCCGGTAATGCTATGGGCGTATTCACTCATGATGCGCGGCAGGATGGGAACCCCCAGCGTATAGAGTTCGTGGGCAACCCGGTAAACCAAGATGGCATAAATGCCGGGGTAGCTGAAGATGATTTCGTCAAAACTGCCGGCGGCAGGGTCGCCTTCATAGGCGGCGCGAACGTCGGTGGCCAGAATCGCTCGCAGGGCGGGCAGCGAGTTGATGAAATTGAAGGCGTTTTCCTTGCCCGTGTCTTCGCAATGCTGGCAGCTGGTATCGTGCCGGAGGCACTCGTGCCGGATGGCGTTGGTGATCTCTCTGGTTAGTTTTTCATAGAGGCCGGAAATTTCCAGGCCCAACTGGTATTTGAGACTGACCCGGTCGATGCCCTGGTTGCGGAAATAACCGGGAAAGAGGATGTCACGGCAGGACTCGAGGATGTCGATGACGTGGTGGCGGCTGGGCAGGGGTTCCGCTTCGACATGCTCAAAGCAGGCGTTGTTGTAGCAGGTGTCCACCACCTGATCAACTATTTGCGGGAGCCGACTTCGGAAGTCGGAAGTGACCGGGTGCTCCTTGGGGCAGGCTTCATTCTGGGCAAGGGGGATTGTTGTTTTCTGGGGCACGGCGTGTCCTCCGGATTTATAAGCAAAAACAGGAAAAAAATCAAACAGTGGAACTCAAATTAAAACAGTAACAACGATTTGTTGTTCCCTCAAGAATTCCCTGAGATTATCTGGTATTTTTGGGGAAACGGATGGATGTTTAGGCCGCAGGTCTGGCCTGAAAGATACAGAACAACAGACTTGCCGCCGTCAAAACGGCGCAGGCGCCAAGGAAAGAGGCGGGCAGGCCGAAAGAGGCGGCAAGGATACCGCCCATCAGAGGGCCGAGGCTGTGGCCCATGTCCATGATGGAGCCGAGGATGCCCATGGCCGAGCCTTGGGCGCCGTCTTTACTCTGATCGGCGATATGGGCGGCGCTGGCTGAAGTGACAACCGAGATGGTCAGCCCGAGAAGGATGCTTAAGGCGAGCAGGGCAAGAAAGGAATCGGCGATTGAGAAAAAAGCGATACAGATACCTGCTGCAACAGCGCCGACCAAAATTTGCTGCGGTCGGCCGTGGCGATCGGAGAACCGGCCCATGACCGGTTTTGCCAGGGCGATGGTGATGATCTGGGAGGAGAGGCAGAGGCCGATCTGATATGGATTCAGCCCCGCCATGAGAGCGCGGGCCGGGAGAAAGGTTTCAAATGTTCCGTAGGCAAAAAGGATGGCGGCCTCCACTGCGCAGGTCATCATGATGCCCCGGTTTCCCAAAAGTTCTTTGGCCCCTTCCCGCCAATGCGGGCGGGGGGCAGATTTTTTGGAGTCGCCCTGGTTGAGGTCTGGCAGGAAAAATGTGCTGGAAAAAACGGCAAGTCCGGCAAGCCCGCAGACAAGGTAGAGGGTGTGGAAGCCCTCGCTGCTGACACTGCCTGTCTGGTCGGTTGCGTAAAATCCGAGAATGGCGCCGCCCAGGGCCGGAGCCATAAAGCGGCCCAAAAGGGTGGCGGTGGAAAACCAGCCCATCTTTTCGCCCCGGCCTTTTTGGAAAAGATCCGAAACCATGGCCATGGCCACAGGCAGGAAGATGGCGGTGGCCAGGCCGTGATAGAAGCGGACCAGGGCCAGCTGCCAGATTTCCCGGACCAGCAGATAGAGAAACGGAGCCGTGGCGAAGACGATGGCGGAAAACAGAAGCATGCGCTTCCGGCCAATCCTGTCCGAGAGGATGCCAGCCGGAAAGCTGAACAGAATGCCGGTGCCTGCGGAGATCGAGGCGATCAGCCCCACTGCGGCTGGTCCGCCGCCGAGGTGGTTGACAAACAGCGGCAGCGCCGGGCTTTTGGAGATGGTGCTGCTGAAGATGGCCAGCAACCCCACCCCGCAGAGCAATTTGAATGGCGAGACGGTCATTTTTTCCGTTCCCTGGGCCGATCAGAGCAAAGGGTTGCCCTGATCGGCCCATGCCTTGAGGCCGCCATCAAGATAGGCGACGGCAACGCCTTTTTCCCGAAGCGTGTTGCTCACCGACTGGCTCACCGAGCCGCCCCGGGCGCAATAGATGATGGTGGTCGTGCTGGCCGGCAAGTCTCCGGCCCACTGGGCAACCTGTTCCGGGTCGCGCCAGACCGCGCCGGGAATCATGCCGGGCGCGGCTTTGTGGTCGTCCCTGCGCCGGACATCCAGCAGGGTGACCCCGCCTTGGGCCAGCATCCCCGCAAGCCGTGGCGCATCAATGATCCGTCCGGCGATCAACCCCTGGATTTCCTCATGATAACCCAGGTAGCGCTTGAGGGTGGCCTCGTTTTTTCCGTATTTGTGGTATCCTTTGAGGATCTCGACAAAGCGGCTCTCCGCCTCGATCTCTTCCTTGATCTCTACAATGCCGTCGTGGATGATGTCCACCAATCGGTCGGCGTAGATGATGATCCGTTCCTCCAATCGGTGCAGGGTGTAGTCCTTCACCGGCAACCCCAGCTCAATTGCCTCCGGTTCGGTCAGGCCGCCGCGGATGTGTTTTTCCATGACCGCGGTGACTGCCTGGGGCAGGCCCATTTTGGCGCCCAGCTCTGCACCGATCCTGCCGTGGCTGATCTCGTGGGTGGCGGTTTTGCCCAGATCGTGGAACAGTGCGCCTCGGCCCACCAGCTCCAGGTCCAGCGTGGCCCCGGTGCGGCGGGCGATCTCCAGGGCCTTGGCCGCTACCTTCATGGAGTGGTCCAGGTCGGCTTCGTTCATCCCTGCGGTGCGGAGCAGGTCGATATCCTTTTGTCCGATGCGGGAGTCCATGGTCATTCCTCCCCCGCCGTCTTTGCCGCGATGCCGAAGTAGATCTGGGCTTCGGCCATGGCGTCAATATATTGCTGCTGGAGTTTTTTGAATTTCTTCTCCATGTCCTCGCGCAGGTGCTCGATGTACTCCCGCACCCCCTCCTCGCCGAATTGCGCGGCGATCTGCGGCCCGAAATCCCAGATGCGGGTGAAATCGTGGCGCTCGTTCTTGTTGTCCGGGTCATCGATCCAGCGGTGCAGGTCAGCGTAGTCCTTACCGGTTCTCTTCAGGCTGGTTTCAAAGTGCTTTTCGGTTGGGGGCATGGTGGTTCCTCATTATTATTGGATGAGCATCTTCCAGGCAAACCCTGCCAGGGCTGAGCCGAAAATAACCGGGATCATCCCCCACTTGAGGCGGAGCATGCCGACAAAGGCGATTATTGCTGCGGCCAGGGCATACCAGTCAAAGCCTTTGCCTTCCGGCAGCAGAACATGGGTGGTGAACAGCACCGACAGGTTCAGGACCACGCCGACCACCGCGGCGGTGATCGCCGAGAGCGCTGCGCCCAATTTTACGTTTTTACGAGTTTTTTCGATGTAGGGCGCGCCGACGAATATCCACATGAAACAGGGGACAAAAGTCACCCAGGTGGTGAGCAGGCCGCCGATGAGCCCGGCCATTGCCGGTTGCAGGCCGTGGGCCTGGCCATAGGCGGCGAGATATCCGACAAACTGGGTAACCATGATGAGCGGTCCGGGGGTGGTTTCCGCAAGCCCTAAGCCATCGATCATCTGCTCGGGGAGCAGCCAGCCATAATGATCAACCGCCTGCTGGCTGATATAGGCCAGCACCGCGTAGGCCCCGCCGAAGGTAACCATGGCCGCCTTGCTGAAGAGGATGCCGATATCCACGAAAACATCGTTCCATCCCCGCCACAGGCCAAGAATCCCCACGGGCAGAAACCAGATGGGCAGGCAGATCAGGATGACCTTCAAGGAGTGGCGCCAGGTGGCAAGATCCTTACGGGAGGAAGAGTCCGCATCGGCGATCACGTATTCGGCCGAAGAGGCGGCCTGGTTTTTACCGTTGACCGCGAATTTTAGCGGCGCAATGACGCCCCCGGCCAGACCGACGAGCCCGGCGGCGAGGATGATCGCCGGAAACGGGATGTGGAGGAAGTAGATGCCCACGAAGGAGAGCGCGGCCAGGGAGATCAGCACCTCATTTTTCAACGATTTCTTACCAATGCGGATGACCGCCTCGGCGACGATGGCGGCCACCGCGGGTTTGAGTCCGTAAAACAAGGCATCCACCGAGGGGACATGGCCCAGCGCGGCGTAGAGCCAGGAGAGCGCTAGCAGGATGAAGACGGAGGGCAGGACAAACAGGGTTCCTGCGACAATGCCGCCGGGGGTGCCGTGCAGAAGCCAGCCGATGTACACCGTCAATTGCTGCGCCTCGGGACCGGGAAGAATCATACAGAAGTTCAGGGCCTGGAGAAAATGATCCTCGTCGATCCACTTTTTCTTTTCGACCAGATCCTTGTGCATGATGGCGATCTGGCCCGTGGGTCCGCCGAAGCTGATAAAGCCAAGCTTCAGCCAGTACCGGAACATCTCGTTGAATGATGGCTTGGCTGGCATGATGCGTTTCCCCTTCGTGTCAGTTGCTTGTGCTCTTGAAAAAAACCAGCAGGCCGTCCAACACCGCGCTGGCCCGGTCGATGCGTTCCAAATCGTCATCGGTGGTGGCGGTGATGCCATCGAGAAGTGCCAGGATTCCTGCGGTTTCCGGCAGGCCGAAGGCGGATTCCTTGAGGTCGATGTCGTGGATGATCTTGGTCACCTGGACCAGGGCCGGGTCGGTGAGGCCGAACCGTTCCACCATTACCTCAAAGGAGCATTTGCCCTTAAAGTGGGTGTATTCCGCCTCGGTCATGTCGAAGCGGATTTCCTCCGGGCCAGGGGAGTATTGGCCGTTGTCCACGAATTTGAAGCGGGCATTTGGGTCGGCATAGCGCCGCACCAGCCAGGCGCAGGCGATCCGGTCCACATAGACATTCTTCCTGGTTACCCAGGTTTTGCCGGTCAGATCGGCAACTCCGCCGTCTTTGTTCGGAGCAGGCTGTTCCGTTGTCCGGTGCTCGATGAGGGTGGTTTCGAGATCGCGCAGCGCCGCCTCGGTCTGGAGCTGTTCCTGGGCCTTGAAGAAATCGATCCGCACCACCTCGGCGAACTGCTTGCGTAGTTTTTCCAGCCTGCCCCGGAATTCGAGCAGGCAGTCGGCTACGGATTCCCCGACCTGGCAACGCCAATCGTCCTGTAAGGCGCGGGTCTCGGCGAGAATCTTTGTGTAATCGTTTCCCCGGGCGGCGTGGAACAGGCCGATAACCTGTTGGTCGCTCAGGCCCTCAAGAAAACGGGCTTCGAGCATGGTTGCCTCGCCGCCGCCATCGGTAATTTCCTTGACGATCCAGGTAAGATCCTCCAGGTTCTGCTCCTGCCGGGGCATGGCGTACACTGACTGCTTGATCGCCACCGCGCCGAGCTGTTGCAGACGGCGCCAGATCTTGGCCCGGAAGTAGGCGGGTTTGGCGGGTATTTGGTGGATGAGCAACAGCCAGTCCATGATATGCTCCTTGTGTGTATGTCACTTGTTATCTTTACGGTATAGCATGTGTTTTGTTGTGTCAAGCGCGAGGCGATTTTTTTTGGGAGGAAGAGCGGGCGGATGCAGTGTGGGCGCAGGGAATAGTGGCGGGAGGGGCCTGGCATCGGGTATACTGGCGTCATGATCCAGGCAATCTCGCAACAGGAATCCGTTCCGGATGTCCCCGGCCAACCGGCTATCGTTTCTGTCACCGGGCTCACCAAGCGGTTCGGCGAGCGGTTGGTGGTGGACAACATCTCTTTTGATATCCAGTGGGGCCAGTGTGTTGGCTTTCTTGGTCCCAATGGGGCCGGGAAAACCACCTGCATTAATATGCTTCTGGGGTTGGTGGAAAAAAGCGCGGGCGAGATCCGGATTTTTGACCTGGAGGCGCCGCGTTTTCACCGGGAAATCAAGGCCCGCATCGGGGTGGTGCCCCAGGCGGACAGCCTTGACCCGGACCTGAGCGTGGAAGAGAACCTGCGGACCTATGCCGGGTATTTCCAAATCCCGCGCCGTCTTGCCCGTGCGCGGGTCGAAGAACTCCTGCATTTTTTCGCTCTGCATAACAGGCGGGATGAGATCATTGAGCGTCTGTCCGGTGGGCAGCGGCGGCGGCTGTTGTTGGCCCGCGCCCTGCTCAACGAGCCGCAGCTCCTTATTCTCGATGAACCCACCATCGGCCTTGACCCCCAGGCCCGTCATTTGATCTGGGAACGTCTCGCGATTCTCCAGGCCCAAGGGACAACCATGCTTCTGACCAGCCATTATCTGGATGAGGTTTCCCGTCTGAGCCAGCAGGTGCTGATTCTGGACCATGGCCAAGTCGTGGTTCAGGGTGAGCCGCAACAGCTCATTACGGATATGGTCGGCCTTGAGGTTTTCGAGGTGGATGGAACCGCTGCCGAGCTTGATGCGCTGGCAGCATCGTTTAGGCAGTGCAATGCCACACAGGAAAGGGTGGGGGACAAGCTGTACGTTTATGCCCGGGAGGATTGTTCCCATCTGGTGAAGGTGCTGGGTGAAGCAGGCAGCTGGGTGCGGCGTCCGGCCAACCTGGAGGACCTTTTTATTCAGCTTACCGGCAGGTCGTTGAGGGAAACATGAATAATCGTGTAAAAAGGGAAAGAAGCCAAAGGTCCGTAACAATCAGCAAGCAAGCCATTACGCGATTCCGTCGTAATTGTGGTTTGCTACAATTACGACAAACATGAACGGCTTTTCTTTTTGGACAATCTGGCTGCGCAACGGGCGGGTTTGGAAAAAGAATATCCTGGCCACCCTGATCGGCAATCTGGGCCAGCCCCTGCTGTTTCTCCTGGCCA
>CAYTVV010000089.1:0-9252 GCA_964441875.1 uncultured Desulfurivibrio sp. | reverse complement strand
ATCGAAACCACCACCGGCCCCCTGGGCCAGGGCATTGCCAACGCGGTGGGCATGGCCATAGCGGAAAGAACCCTGGCTGGCCAGTTCAACCGGCCGGGCCACGCGGTTATTGATCATCACACCTATGTGTTCCTGGGCGACGGCTGCATGATGGAGGGGATTTCCCACGAAGCCTGTTCCCTGGCCGGCACCCTGGGGTTGGGCAAGCTCACTGCTCTGTATGATGACAACGGCATCTCCATCGACGGCGAGGTGCAGGGCTGGTTCACCGACAACACCCCCATGCGTTTCCGCGCCTACGGCTGGCATGTCATCGAGGGCGTGGACGGCCATGACGGCGAAGCGGTGAAAAAGGCCATTGCCGAGGCAAAGGCCGTAACGGACAAACCCTCGCTCATCTGCTGCAAGACCGTGATCGGCTGGGGCTCCCCCAACAAGCAGGGCAAGGAAGACTGCCACGGCGCGCCCCTGGGTGACGCCGAGATCGCCCTGGTCCGCCAGACCATCGGCTGGAACCACCCCGCCTTTGAAATTCCGGCCGAGATTTATGCCGGTTGGAACGCCAAAGACAAAGGCGCGGCCCGTGAGGCAGAATGGAATACCCGCCTTACCGCCTACAAAGCAGCGCACCCGGAGCTTGCCGCCGAACTTGAGCGCAGGCTTTCCGGCAAACTTCCGGCCGACTGGCAGGCAAAGGCCGGGGCCTACATCGACGGGATCAACGCCAAAGCGGAAAAGGTCGCCACCCGCAAGGCCTCCCAGAACTGCCTCAACGGCTATGGCCCGCTGCTGCCGGAATTCCTCGGCGGCTCGGCGGATCTGGCCGGCAGCAATCTGACCATCTGGTCCGGCAGCAAGGGCATTAACACGGAGGCAGGCGGCAACTACATCTATTACGGGGTCCGCGAGTTCGGCATGTGTGCCATTGCCAACGGCATCTCCCTGCACGCCGGCTTCATCCCCTACACCGCCACCTTTCTGATCTTTTCCGAATACGCCCGTAACGCCCTGCGCATGGCAGCGCTCATGAAGCAGCGCTCCATCTACGTCTTTACCCACGACTCCATAGGGCTAGGCGAGGACGGCCCCACCCACCAGCCCATCGAGCAGGCGGCGACGCTCAGGATGATCCCGAACATGGGGGTCTGGCGTCCCTGCGACGCGGTGGAAACGGCAATGGCCTGGAAGATTGCGATTGAGCGCAGCACCGGCCCCACCTGCCTGCTGCTCTCCCGGCAGAACCTGCCCCACCAGCCCCGCACCGCGGAACAACTGGCCAACATCGCCAAGGGCGGCTATGTCCTGCTCGATTGCGGCTGCGGCACCCCGGACGCCATCCTTATCGCCACCGGCTCCGAGGTCGAGCTTGCGGTGGCGGCAGCCAAGGAGCTTACCGCCAAGGGCAAGAAGATCCGCGTGGTCTCCATGCCCAGCACCGATTGCTTCGAGGCCCAGAGCAAGGAATACCAGCAATCCGTGCTGCCGGACGCAGTCCAGGCCAGGGTTGCCATTGAGGCCGGAGTCACCGGCGGTTGGTACCGCTATGTGGGTAACAAAGGCCGGGTCATCGGCATCGACCGCTTTGGCGAATCCGCCCCGGCGGAGCAGTTGTTTCCCTACTTCGGCTTTACCGTGGAGAATGCGATCAAGGCCGTGGAAGAAGTTTTATAAGCCGTCTACGCCAGGAGCAAGATTACAGACACCAGGAAAAACCATCCTGCCCTGTAATCTTGCTCCTTTTATTTTGAGCCTCCCACCATGTTTGCCATCGGCACCCTCCACATCGACACCCCCTTTATCCTCGCGCCATTGGCCGGATACAGCGATCTCGCCTTCCGTTTGCAATGCCGGGAGTTTGGTGCGGGCTTATGCTTTTCGGAGATGATCAGCTGCCACGGCCTCCATTTTCGACAGCAGAACACCCTGGACTTGCTCAGAACCGTACCGGCTGAGCGTCCCGTGGCCATGCAGCTTTTTGGCAGTGAGCCGGAGATCATGGGTGAGGCGGCGACCATCCTTTCTGAATACCCCATTGACTGCATCGACATCAACATGGGCTGCCCGGCAAGAAAAGTGATAAAAAAAGGGGCGGGCTGTTATCTCATGAAACTCCCCGTCCTGGCTGCGAAGATTATTCGGGCTGTAGTGCAAGGTTCTTCTCTGCCGGTGACGGTCAAGTTCCGCTCTGGCTGGGACCACAAGGCCATCACCGCCTGCGACTTCGCAAAAATGGCCGAAGACAACGGAGCCGCAGCGATCACGGTCCACGCCCGGACCTGGAGCGACGGCTTCAGCGGCACTGCGGACTGGCAGATCATCAGCCAGGTGAAACAGGCGGTTGCCATCCCGGTGATCGGCAACGGCGATGTCCAATCCCATGCCGACGGGTTACGGATGCTGGCGGAAACCGGCTGCGACGGGGTGATGATCGGCCGAGGTGCCCTGGGTGCGCCCTGGATATTTTCCGCCGATGCACCGGAAAACCCATCCCTTGCCTTCAGAATCACGGCCCTGAACCGCCACCTGGCCCTCATCGCCGAGCACCAGCCCGACACCCCGCCTTCCCAGGTCAAAAACCACGCGGGCCGGTATTTCAAAGGGGTACCGGGCGGGGCGGAAATCAGACGCCGGATCTTCAACCAGACCTCCTATGCTGGCCTGCGGGAATTAATCGGCTCTTTAGCCGATCCCACCCCCGGCGCATAACCGCCGCTCTTGTCCCAGCATCACGTTGACGTACCCAGGTCGTTTAGGTACACTGGCGTCAATCAAATATCAGCAGGCCACGGGCTAACTCTGGCCTGTGTGAAGATGCCGGAATGGAACAAAAATGAACGAACCCACCAGCAGCAGGCCTGAGCAAGGCTCTCCTCTTCCAACTCGCAAAAAGTTGCTGGGTTCGTTGCTAATACTCGCCGTGACTCTGTTGTTCACGCAAACAGCCTTTGCTGCGGTCGCTTTTCGGGCCGCCACCTCCGCCAGCGCCACCAGCAGCGGCGTCTCCGCCATCACCGCGACCACCAGCGACGCCTTTGCCGGACGCACCAACTGCGGCTCTGTCACGCCTGCAATCCCGTCCGGCAACGTTGGCGACCTCCTGATTGCCCAGGTAATTGCGCGAAGGAACGACACAACGGTCACCATGACCGGCTGGAACACCTTATTTTCAGATAACGTGGCCGGCGCCGCCTATCAGGTTTTCCTTTTCTGGCGTAGCGCTACCGGCACCGACCCGAACACCGTCAGCCAGAGCGGCACCTGCGATCATCTCATGGCAAGAATCACACGCTTCGGCAATGTGGACACCGTACAACCGCTCGAAACCCAGCCGTTGCCGGTCGGCAACTGGGCCTACACCAATGCCGGCGACGTGGACACCGGCACCCAGAACATCTCCGTGGCCAACTCCATGCTGGTGCTCGCCACCTTCGTTGCCGACAATCGCAACGTGTCCCAGGAAGGAACGTTCACCCAACTTTATGACGATGACGATGGCAGTGGCGCCGATGCCGGATTCTCGCTCAACTACCGGATTGATGCCACGACAGGAAATAAAGGTCCCTTTCTCAACATGGATCTTTCCGGACCCGGCAGCTATCCGAATCACGGGGTGCTGTTCGCCGTCAGACCGGCACCGGGCGGGCCGGCAGGCTTGACAATCAACAAACCGGCGGGCACAATCACCGGGGATGTCATGGTGGCCTCCATCGCAGCAACACCCGACACGGTCGACATTACGCCCCCCTCAGGCTGGACAATCGTCCAAAACACAGTACAAACCGAGGACGCCGGCAGTCATCTGACAACGTATTTCCACGTCGCAACCAGCAGCGAACCCGCTAACTACACTTGGAGCTTTTCCGCCGCCCACTCAGGCGCGGTGGGCGGCATCGCCACCTTTTCCGGGGTAGACACCACCAGCCCGATCGTTTCTTCCGCCAGCCGTGCGGAAAACGCCAACACACGGAATCATACCGCTCCGAGCATCACTGCCAGCACGGATGACATGCTGGTCACGGTGCACGAATACCAAAGCTCCGGCACCTGGACCCCACCCAGCGGGATGATCGAAGCCGTTGATAAATATTCAGAGACCGCACCCGGTGCCAACGGCGTGTCGTTGGAGATGAATTATCTGCTGCTCAACGCTGCTGGCCCCACCGGCGACAAAATCGCCACCGCCTCGGGCAACGGCGATGAGGGCGCCTCCCATTCCCTGGCCCTGAGATCGGCAATCGTTTGCTTTACCGATAATTTCAACGGCGCCCTCTCCAGCAACTGGGTAATGGCCAACGAGAGCGGAACCTTTGGCAACCCCAGAATCGTCAACCAACGCCTGCGGCTCACCGACGCCACCACCGCTGTGTCCACCATGGCCGCATTGCAGCAGCTCTTTCCGGCTGCGGGAAACAAGATCGTCGTGGAGTTCGACCATTTTGCCTACAACGGCTCCGGCGCGGACGGGATGTGCGTTGTCCTCTCCGACGCCTCGGTCGCCCCTGTGCCCGGCGCTTTTGGCGGCTCGTTGGGATACGCTCCCAAGCAGGCCAGCGCGGGCGGCGACACCACCCATGCGGGTTTTACTGGAGGCTGGCTGGGGGTTGCCTTAGACGAATACGGCAACTTCTCGAACCCCACCGAAGGACGCACCGGCGGACCAGGATTTCGGGTTGACTCGGCAGCCATCCGAGGCTCAGGCTCCCTCTACACCGGTTATGCCTACCTTGCTGGCACCGCCACCCTTGCTCCGGGCATCGACAATGCCGGTTCAACCACCCCCGCCCCCGGGTATCGCTACCGCATCACCATCGACCACACCAACGGCGTCAATGCCTACACCTCGGTGGAACGCGACACCGGAACCGGCTACACCACCCTCATTTCCCCCTTTGACGCCAAGGCCGCGGCAGGGCAGGCAGCAGTACCGACCAACTGGTATCTTTCCTTCACCGGCTCCACCGGCGGCGCAACAAACATCCATGAATTCGACAATCTGCGAGTATGCTCAACCCAACCTCAGCCCCTGCCCACCCTGGACCATGTCCGCATTCTGCATGACGGTCAGGCCCTTACCTGCGCTGCGGAAAATATTGATCTGAAGGCCTGCGCCGACGCCAATTGCACAACCCTGTTCCTCGGGCCGGTGACCGTAAATTTAAACGGTATTGCAGGAGCAAACTGGTCATCCGATCCGATTACCTTCAGCGGCGGCCAGACCACGGTCACTCTTACCAAAAACACCGCAGGCACGGTGACGCTCGGCGGGATAGTGACCTCCCCCACCGCCACCAATGCCACAGCAGTCTGTTACAACGGCGCAACCCAAAGCTGCTCGCTCACCTATACCGCCAGCGCTGCCTGTTTCGACGCGGTGGAAACAGGCCGAGCCGCAGCCACCCCCATCTACACCAAACTGGCGGGCACCGCCTTTTCCCTGGATGTGCTTGCCCTGGCCACAGGGTTTACCGGGCCGGTATCCGTTGCCCTGGTCGATCCCACTGCGCCGAGCGGCAATTGCGGCGATTTCAACACCGGCCTGACAGCGGAGGGCGCTTACAACTTTGTCATCGGCGATAACGGACGACACACCTTCAATTTCAACTATCCCAATGCGGCAAAAAACGTCAAGGTGCGCATCCGTAACACGAGCACCAATCAATCCACCTGTTCCTCAGACAACTTCGCCATCCGCCCCCGGCAGTTGACCCTCTCCACCACTACCCCGCTCAATCCGTCGGCAAACACCCTGAAAGCAGGCGCGGACTTCAACCTCACCGCCGCTTCCGGCGTCCCCGCAGGCTACACCGGCATCCCGGCCACCGACCCCAGCAAGATCATGGACCACAACAATGCCGCCATCGGGACTGGCACTCTGACCGGCGCCTTTGCCGCGGCAACCGGAGTCAACTCCGTTGGAACCTTCCAGTACCTGGATGTGGGAACCATCACCTTGAATGCCAACGCCGTGCTCGATGCGACCTTTACCGCTGTGGATCAGGTCACCGGCCTGGTCGGCAGCGTTGACCATGGCACCGGCGGCGACTGCATCGTCAACAGCGTCTCCAACACCGCTTCGGTGGGTTTTTACGGCTGCAATATCGGCGGCACTGCCCTGGGGCCTCTGGGACGCTTCTACCCGGACCACTACGAGGTCACGGCCAATCTCACCGCCGCCTGCAATGGCTTCACCTATATGAACCAGTCAGCCCTTGGCGTAAGCCTCGCCATCCAGGCCATGGCCAGCACCGGGACAACCCCGCTGTCCCGCTTTACCAGCGGCTATGGGCCTCCGACGACTTTCAGCGTCACCGGGGACAATAACGGCACGGCCTTTGACCCGCTCAACAACCGGATAACCCCGGACCTGCCCGCCTTCCAATGGGCCAGCGGCACTTATACCGGCTCAGGCGCCTATAGCTTCGACCGGGTCGCCAATCCCGATGGCCCCTACGACAACTTCAAACTCAACATCACGGTCGATGATGCCGATGGCGCACAGATCACCCGGCTGAATGGCAATCCCATTACCGGGGCCAACTCAGCCCCTTCCCCTGCCACCAGAATTCGCTATGGCCGGTTGCGGCTCCCCAATGCCTTTGGCCCGGAAACCGCGCCGCTCATCATGGCGCTCCGGGCCGAATATTACAATGGCACTGCTTTTGTCACCAATACCCTTGATAACTGCACCAGCCTCCCCCTGAACACCCGGATATTCCTCACCAACCCGGCCACCGCAGGAGGAGCAGAACAGCCCGGCATTACCGCGATGACCATTGGCACCGGCACCACCTTGGCAACCATGGCCAACTCGCCCTTTGTCAGCGGCGATGCTGGCCTCTCGTTCAGCTCTCCAGGCTCGGGCAATGTTGGTTTTGTGGATATACGGGTCGATGTATCTGCCTACCCCTGGCTGCAAATCGACTGGGACAACAACGGCGGTCTTGACACCAACCTCAACGCCCGCGCCAACTTCGGCATCTATCGCGGCAATGACCGAATCATCAACTGGCGGGAAATCATTCGCTGAGCCATGACCATGATCCCTTTCCCATACAGAACAAACCGGCAGCGCGGCTTTACCCTGATCGAACTGGTCATGATCATCGTCATTCTCGGCATATTGTCCGCCGTGGCCTATGAGCGCTGGCCCGTTGGCATGGAGGAAGAGGCTGCGGTAAAGGAGTTCCGGCGGGCGGTACGCTTTGCCCAACACGTGGCCATAACCCAGCAGTACACCACCCCTCAAGTTGCCTGGGGCATCACCGTGGCGGCAAACAACAGTTACAGCGTGCAGCGGGTGGATGGATCGGAAATAGCTGCAATGGACGAGTATCTGAATCGCTGCCTAAACAATGACTGCACTATGAGTCTCACGGGAGGCGCTGTCTGGTTCAACGGCCTTGGCGAACCGATCAACACAAACACAGGCGTCCCCCTTGCCGCAGCCACAGTGTTCACAATCAACGGGATAAGAACCGTGACCATTGCCCCACAAACCGGATATATTAGTCCACCATGAAGCATGGCAAACTTACACATATCGCAGGCGCAGACCAGGGCTTCACCCTGATCGAGATTGTCCTCACCATCGTCATCCTCGGCGCGGTTGCCGGACTCATGGTGCCGTTCTTCAACGCCATCGTCCGCAGCCCGGACCCGGCAATTCGGGAACAGGCCATCTCCCTCGGGCAGGCCATGATGGATGAGATCATGGCCAAGCGCTGGGATGAGAACACCCCCATGGGCGGCGGGCCGCTTAACACCAACGAATCGGCACGCGGCACAATTGCGGCCACGCTAGTCGCAAATCTCGGCGTCGATGCGGGCGAGAACAGAACGACCTATGATGATGTTGATGATTATCGCAGCATGCCTCCAGAAATTGGCAATTTTACGGACCAGAACGGTGCGCCCTTTGTCTTAACAGGCTACACCCGGTCGGTAGCGGTTCGCTATATTACCAGCACCACCAATCCCATCGAACAGAACTCTCCTGATCCTCCCGCTCTGACCCCCATTACCGATACAAAACTGGTAGTGGTAACCGTCACCTCTCCCCTCGGGGAGATATTCACCTTTGTAGGGGTAGCCTGCAATATTTAGGATAAAAACAAAAAAAATGAACCAACGCGAAAAAAAACAGCACGGCTTCACCCTGATAGAACTGATCATCGTCATCGTGCTGCTCGGCATCCTCGGCGCCATGGGAGCCGGATTCATCAGCGCGGCATTCAGAGGCTTCTTTGACGCCGATATCCGCATGGAAATGTACGAGGAAGGCAAGGTTGCCCTGGTGCGGATGGAGCGGGAGATTCATATCGCCCTGCCCAATGCGGTGCAAAAACCGTTCGATTCAGATGGGGATACCATTAATGACACCATCAGCTTCGGCGTGGTCGATGAAACAGCCATGGCCAATGCCGGAGTCTTTGGCCAGTACGAGCAAGAGTATCCCACCAACAACACCTTTATCACCGACCGCAACGCCGCACTGCAAAATGGCCTAGTTTCCATCTACAATACTGGCTGGGATGTTTTCATTGATGGTAGCAGAATTTACAGCATTTCTAGCTGGAACGGCAGGCAGATAAATTTTGACCCGGAAATCATCGGTCCCGCCTCACCCTATGGCCGTTACTATGCCGTACATCCCCAGGCGGTCCGCTTCATTATTGAGAATGGGGTATTAAACCGAAGAACAATAGCGGTAACTACGAACGGCATAACCGTAGCCGATTTTACCGATGACGCACTTGCCAACCCGCAACCCCTCGTCAGAAATGTTATCCCCAGCAACGGCCTGCCATTTTTCACCTACGAACCCGGAACCTCCACACGAAACAGCGTGGTAATCATCCACTTCGCCATTCAGCGCAACAACGAAACCGTCAATTTCCACAAGGAGGTCCAGGTCCGCAATGTGCCCTGAATATCTTGCTCCCCTTGCCAACCGGCGCGGCATCGCCCTGATCACTGCGGTGTTCGCCATTGTCATCCTCGCCCTGTTCGGTCTGTTAATCGCCCGGTACACCGTGACCACCCAGATGTCCTCGGCTGAGGACTATCTCTGGGCCCAGTCCCTGTATAGCGCCGAGTCCACCATGCGGTTGAATATTTTAAGAAATGATGGAGGGGGATCTCTTCCTGCCAAAACAACGTTAGCGGCCCCCCTGGTGAATCCAGTTGTTGGCCAGATACCTACTTTTATCGAGTTCGATGACTTCCCCGTCCCAGGTACAGCCCCCCCCCACC
>CAYTVV010000088.1:0-9313 GCA_964441875.1 uncultured Desulfurivibrio sp. | reverse complement strand
TGCTGGTCCGGGTGGTGGGGATTGTGATGGTCATTGCCCTGCTGACCCTGCCTGCCGCAGTGGCGAGCAACTTTGCCAAGGGCCTCTGGCAGATGATGGTGCTGGCCACCCTGTTCTGCACCGCCTTCATCGGCTCGGGCCTGGCGATCAGCTACAACAACGATCTGCCCAGCGGCCCGACCATTATAGTGATTGCGGGGTTGGTCTACCTGGGGGCCACTGGCTTGCAACACTTCCGCAAGAACATCAGCAGGTAAGGGTTTCCGGGCAATTACCTGCTTTTCCATTCTAGAAAAACAAAGCTACAGTCACCAGCAACGGGAAACAATAGAAACCTGCGGAGAGGAGCGTTTCGCGGCGACTCAAGGCAAGCAGCCCGAACAGCAATACGGTTGCGGTATACCATGGCGCAACCGGCGCGTTGATGATGCCGAAAGCTGGCAAGAGAAGAGCGCCGGCAACGAGCGCGATGATCCAAATCTGCCAGAGCCCAAAGGGACTTATCCCCTTAAGGCGGGGGTTAAAAAGCGGCAGTCCGGCCCGCCGGTAGTCCTCAGCATGGCGCTGCTGGAGCAGCCAGAAATGAGGTATCTGCCAGAGATACAAACAACCGGCAAGCAACATGACCCGATAATCCGTGGGTTCGCCTCCGGCGCAGACCCAACCGATGACGGGCGGCAGCGCTCCGCAGAGCCCCCCGGCTGCCAAGGCAAATGGTGTGCGGCGCTTGAGCGGTGTGTAGACCCCGAGATACCATGCCAAAGCGGCGATGCCCAGCAGCATCGGCAATAATTCTCCGCCAAGCCCCAAAGCAAGCAGCCCGGCCAGCAGGCACACCCCGCCGATGACAAAAGCCCCGGTCGGCGTCAGATCGCCGCAGGGGATGGGACGATCGCAGGTCCGCTCCATAAGCCGATCGATCTCCCTTTCCTGCACCTGATTGAAGGCCGAGCCTGCCGCTGCCAGCAGCGTAACCCCGAACGGGACTACAGCCGCCGAAGCCATGGCAATCTCCGCCGCCGGAAAAAGAAAAAATCCGCCCAGCGCAACAACCCCGTTCAACAAAGAAAGACGCCAACGCAACAGGCGGCACAGGCTTTTGATCATTTGTTCCCCTTGATAAACTCCACCAACGCTGCGATTTGATCATCCGACATCTCCGAAAGAGTCGGCATGATGGGCGGGAATCCCTCCACCACCTTGGCCGCAGGCGCACGGATCGACTCCCGCAGATAGGCATCATCCGCAGTGACCGTCTGCGTCATTCCATTCGCCAGCACCGTGACCCGGCTCCCGAAAAGCCCTTTCAAGGTTGGGCCAACGCCCCGTGTTCCATCCAGAGAGTGGCAAGCACGGCAGCCGTATTTTTCAAGCAGCACCTTGCCAACCTGCTCGCCATTCGCATTCTGATTGAGCCAGGCGGCGAATTCCGCCGGGGGGATGGCCTCCACGGTGGTGATCATCTTGGAGTGGCCGACCCCGCAATACTGCGAGCAAAAGAGATCATACGAACCGGGCCGGGTCGCCACGAACCAGGCATAGTTCTTCATGCCCGGCACCACGTCCCGCTTGACCCGGAAGGCGGGAAGATAAAAACCGTGCAGCACGTCCTGGGAAACAAGCTCAACCCGAATCGGTTTGCCCACCGGCACATACAGCTTGGGGCTGGTCTTGCCGTTGGCGTAGGTGAAGCTCCAGGACCACATGCGGGCCGTCACCGTCACCGGCAAGGCATCGGGCGGGACATTTCGCAGCGCCAGATACCCTGCCCAACCATAATAGAACATAGCCAACACCAGCACGGTGGGCAGCGCCGTCCAAGTAATCTCAAGCCAAAGATTGCCATCCGCCTGCGAGGTCGGCTGCGGGGCGCGGGAACGATGATACCGGATGACAAAAAATACCATGGTCGCGGTAATGCCAATGAGCAGCACCAGGCATATCCAGAAGATGAACATGAAAACCGGGTCAACCGCTTGCGTGGTGGTAATGAGCAGTGGATTCACGTGGCGTTCCTACCTGTAGAGCACGTCAAAAAAAGTGACGCCGATGAAAATGGCCAAGGTCACCAGGGTAACAAAAAGCACCCAGCGCAACAGGCGCCCTTCGTAGCGCATATGCATGAAAAAAGCGATGATAAGCCCGCCTTTGCACGCGGCGATGGCAAGCGGACCCCAGACCCGGTTCGCCCCAAGATCGAGACGCGACACCCAAACCGTGAGAGCGGTAAGCGCCAAAAGCCCAGCCCAAACCGCAGTCAGTGTGCCGTAACTGACCACCTGCTCTGTGTTTGATCCCGTCGGCATGACACCTCCTAGAGAAGCAAGTAATACAAGGGAAAGATAAAAATCCAGACCAGATCGACCAGGTGCCAGTACAGGGCGCTGTTTTCAAGCAGCGCATAGTTACCGGCATGGATGGCCCGTTGTTGCACTTTCAGCGCCACCAGGGCAAGGAGCGCGGCACCGATCAGCACATGCAGGCCGTGGAGCCCCACGGTCAGGTAGTACAGGCTGAAAAAAACCGATTCTCCGGGAGGCCCTGCCGCCAGCCGGGGGGAGTTGGGGTAGTTTCCCAGGCCGATTTCCGCGCTCCATTCGAGATACTTGTTGCCGAGAAAAACCGTGGCGCAGAGGATGGTTCCGCCGAGACACCATATTGCCGCACGCCGCGCATTGCTCTGGATGGCGGTGACGGCCATGGCCGCCAACAGGCTGCTGGTGAGAAGGATCACCGTGTTGGCGGTGCCGAAAATCAGGTGCATCCCCCTGCCGGCCGTGGCGAATTCGTGCGGATAGCGCGCAAGATACACGGCATAGAGCAGAAACAACCCACCAAAAAGGACCAGCTCGGTGGCCAGAAAGAGCCACATGCCGAGTTTGGCCTTGCTGTCGCGTCTTTGAACCGCCTGGCTCATGGCACCCCTGCCTTGCTGAAATCGTAGGGGCCATGGGTTACCACCGGCTCCTCGCTGAAATTCTCCGTGGGCGGAGGCGAGGGGATGCTCCACTCCAGGGTGGCCCCGCCCCAGGGGTTATTCCCGATCGGCTCTCCCCGCCAGAGGCCGTAGAACAGATTGACCAGCAGCAGGATGATGCCGCTGATCAGAATCCAACTGCCCACGGTGGAGACCAGATTGAGCGGGGCGAATTCCGGGAGATAGTCGTAATACCGGCGGGGCATGCCCTCTATTCCCAGCAGCATCATGGAAAAATAGGTGATGTTGAAGCCGATGAACATCAGGGTCCAGGCCACCAGGGCCGGTTGCTCGGCGTAGCGCCGGCCATAGAACTTGGGCAGCCAGTAGTGCATGGCGCCGAAGAAGGCGAAACCGGCGCCGCCGAACATCACGTAGTGGAAATGGCCGACCACGAAGTGGGTATCGTGGACATGGATATTGGTGGCAGCCGCCCCGAGGATCAGGCCGGTCAGGCCGCCGATGGAAAAAAGCAGGATAAAGGAAAGGGCAAAGAGCATGGGGGCCTCCAGCGAGATCGACCCCTTGTACAGGGTGGAAACCCAGTTGAAGACCTTGATCGCCGAGGGGATGGCGACCACAAAGGTAAGGAAGGAAAAAACCAGGATCGCCGTGTCGCTCATGCCGCTGGTAAACATGTGGTGCCCCCAGACTAGGGAGCCTGCGGAGGCGATGGCGAGGCTGGAGAAGGCGATCATCTTGTAGCCGAAGATCGGCTTGCGGGAAAAGACCGGGATGATCTCGGTGATTGCTCCCATTGCCGGCAAAATCATGATGTACACCGCCGGGTGCGAATAGATCCAGAACAGATGCTGGTACATGAGCGGGTCCCCGCCGCGGGTCGGTTCGAACAAGCCGGTGCCGAGGAGCCGCTCGGCGATGATCAGGACCAAGGTGATGCCGAGGATGGGGGTCGCCAGAATCTGCACCCAGGCCGTGGCATAAAGGGACCAGACAAAGAGCGGCAACCTCCCCCAACTCATGCCCTCGGCCCGCAGCTGGTGGATGGTGGTCACGAAATTGATCCCGGTGAGGATCGAGGAAAAGCCGACGATGAAAACCCCGAACACCGCCAGAGAGACGTTGGTGCCGGTCCGTTCGCTGAAGGGGAGGTAAAAGGTCCAGCCGGTGTCAGGGGGGCCGTCGCCGGTAAAAAGCGAAACGAGGATGATCGCCGCGCCGATGATATAAAACCACCAAGAAAGCAGGTTCAACCGGGGGAAAGCCACGTCCCGGGCGCCGATCTGAATCGGCAGGACCATATTGCCGAAGGCGCCGGGAAAGCCGGGGATGATAAAAAGAAAGATCATCACCACCCCATGCACGGTGAACAGGGCATTGTAGGTCTGGGGGCCGACAATGGTCCGGCCGGGGGCCATGAGTTCGATGCGCAGCAAGCCGCCGATGGTCATGCCGACCAGGAAGAAGGCGAGCACCGAATAAAAATAGAGGAGGCCGATCCGCTTGTGGTCGGTGGAGAAAATCCAGGCGGCGATTCCGGTTTTGCCGGTATCGTTCCAGAAGCTGGGGGCAATAACGGGCGGAGCAGCCGGGGTCATGGTTGTTGGTTTCCTTGCGAAGAGTGCCTGCGCCTCCGGCCGGTGAGGATCAGATAGAGCAAAAAGCCGCCGGCGCAGAGAATCACCACCGTGGCACTGACCCGCATCAGGTTGAAGACATAGGTCTTGCCCTGGGGGTCAAAGGTGAAGCAGTACCCGACCACCGTGCGGATGGAGGCCCCGACCTTGCCCTCGCGGGCCTCCAGCAAGGCCAAGGCAAGATCCTTGGGCAAAAAGGTCGTGCCGTAGAAATAGCGGACGATCGTGCCGTCCTGGGCAACGACCACGCTCGCCACCGGATGGATGAACTCCTCTCCCTGGCGGACAAAGCGATAGCCGATGGCCTCGGTGAAACGATGGATATTGCCGAGATCACCGGTTAAAAAACGCCAGCCCTCTTCCGGGAAAGGGGCATTCATGGCGTCCAAATATATCCGTTTATATTTGGACGCCAAGGCCGGGGTCTCGGTTTCGTCGAAACTTAGCGAAAGCACCCGGTATTCCTCTGCCGGCTTGCGCTTCACTGCCGGGAGAACGCTGGCCAGACTGCCCTGAAGAAAATTGCAGACATTGGTGCACTTGTAATAGACCGGCAGAATGATGGTCGGGCCAGTGATCAGGTCGCCTAAGCGGACCGTCTTGCCGGTTTCATCCCGAAAGACAAGACCGAGAGGGATTTTTTTTCCGAGGTGTTCGGTGAGCCCGAGCTGCGCTGCATCCACAGCGGGCGGAGGCACAGGGGCATGCTGATGCTTGGATGATTGCTCAGAAGCGGCGTAAGCGGCCGCCGGCAGTAAGGACAGTAGCAGGGCAATTTTAAAAAACCGGGCAACACGCTGGGCCATGGCAAGCGTCTCGTTCTGTTGATTTGGATATGGGGACATCACCTTGCCCACGGCCATGGTATTCTCCCCTATTCTAGACATGTAGAAAGGGAAATCAACGACTGATGACGGGAATTAAATCGATATATTTCAGATTAGGAGTAAACCATCAGGCTGTCAATCGAATTGACCACGGCACCCGATGCCCCATAGTGAATCCATAATTGTTGGTGCAACAAAAAAAATAATATTTTTTTGGTTTCCATTATAGTATAATTAGAGCATCCAGACAAATAGTCCATCATGGTTCTTATGCTTTTGTCCCTTGAGATAAAGGCGTTGGTCGTTTTTTTAAACAATCCTATTAGGAGGGGTCCATGAAAAACAGCTCTTTTTCACGTCGGGATTTCCTAAAAACCGCAAGCTCCATAGGCATGGTTACCGCCTTAGGCGGGATACCTATTGATCTTTTTGCCAGCGAGGGGAAGCTGGTCCGTTTTCCGGAAAAAACGGACCTGATCCTCCTTACCGCACGGCCCCCGCAGCTGGAAACGCCCAAACATTTTTTCAAGGAATTGATCACGCCCAACGAGGCGCTCTTTGTCCGCTGGCATATCGCCAACATCCCCACCTCGGTCGACCTGCGAACCTGGCGGCTCAAGGTCGACGGCAACATCGAGCGGCCGCTGGAACTCTCGATGGACGATCTGAAAGGACTCCCCAAGGTCAGCTATACCGCGGTTCTCCAATGCGCCGGCAACGGCCGCAGCCTTTTTGAGCCGCGTGTTTTCGGCGGGCAGTGGGGCAACGGCGCCATGGGCAATGTTACCTGGGGCGGCGTTCGCCTGAAAGACATCCTGGCCAAGGCCGGGGTCAGGGGCGATTCGGTGGAGGTGGCCTTCAACGGCCTTGACTCCGGGCCGCTCCCCACGGTGCCGGACTTTGTCAAGTCGCTGCCCGTGGACAAGGCCCTGGAAGAAGACATCATCATCGCCTATGAGATGAACGGCAAACCCCTGACCATGCTCAACGGCTTCCCGGCCCGCCTTGTGGTGCCGGGCTGGTACGGCACCTACTGGGTAAAGGCGCTCAGCGACGTGACCGTGCTCTCGAAAAAACTGGAAGAATTCTGGATGAAACCGGCTTACCGCATTCCAGACAATCCTTGCGCCTGCATCCCCCCCGGCACCGCGCCCGGCAAGAGCGTGCCCATCAACCGGATGAATACCCGCTCCCTGATCCTCGAACCTTCCCAGGGCAACCGGCTGCCAATGGGCAAGGAAGCGGCCATCTCCGGGCTCGCCTTCTCCGGCGGATACGGGATCAAGGATGTCATCGTTTCGGTGGATGGCGGCAAGACCTGGAAGGAGGCCAAACTTGGCAAGGATCTCGGCAAGTACTCTTGGGTTCAGTTTACGCTGCCCTGGAAGCCCACGCAGAAAGGGAAATACACCCTGATGGCGCGGGCAACCAACAGCATCGGAGAGTCCCAGCCTTTTGACCGCCAGTGGAACCCGTCCGGTTATATGCTCAACACCATCGAAAAAATCGACGTCACCGTCGGATAGGAGGGGATATGAAAAAAATCATTGTGATCGCCATGCTGGTAGCGGCCGCGTTTCTTGTTCAGCACCATGCCCCAATTGCCCAGGCCGAGGAAATGGGTCCGGTTCACACCATCACCCTGCCGACGATTCCGCCCGACTTGAAAGAGGGGGCAGGCAAGGACAAGACGATGGTCTTCTGCGTCATCTGCCACTCCGTTGATTACATCTCCATGCAGCCCCGCTTGCCTGCAAAAAACTGGGATGCCCTTGTCCAGAAGATGATCAAGGTATTTGGCGCCCCGATCACCGAGGAGGATGCCAAGACCATCAGCAGCTATCTTGCCGCACAATACGGCGCCGAGACAAAGTAACCCTTTCAGAGATGAGGCCCCTGAAGATGACAAAAATCGTTACCCTTGCACTTGCTCTGTCTGCCGCCTGTTTGTGGCTGACACCAACGAACACCGTACAAGCCGCGGCCAACGGCGAAGAACTCTTTAAGCAACGTTGCAGTGCCTGCCATGCAAACGGCGGCAACATCATCAACCCTCAAAAAACTCTGTTCAAGGCGAACCGAGAGGCCAACAAGGTCAACACCGCGGAGGCGATCATCGACAAAATGCGCAACCCAGGGCCGGGAATGTCGAAATTCGATACCAACTTCCTGCCTGACAGTGACGCCAAAGTGATCGCCGAATATATCCTGAAAACTTTTTAAGACTAAAACGCGGCGAAGGGTATTTCCTGAAAAGGAATACCCTTCGCCATACAACTCGCCTGAGCCGCCGTCGTAGCCAAACACCTCGGCCTGCCGTATCTGACCGAGCGATCTGGACCCTCTCATTTTTCCCAAACGCGGCTCATCTCTGCCCCAGCCGGACCAGCCCGGAAATCCGTGCGCCGATCTCGCGCAGCCTGTCGAGCACCGCAGCCTCGTCCATGGTGAGCAATCGCCTGTCCCGCATCACTACCCGGCCGTTGATCACCGAGTGCACCACATCCGAACCAGTGGCCGCATAGACCAGATGGGAGGGGATGTTGTACATCGGGGTCAGGTGCGGCTTGTTCATGTCCAGCACGATGAGGTCGGCCTTTTTCCCCACCTCCAGGCTGCCGATGGATTTTTCCGCCCCCAGCAGCTTGGCCCCGCCCAGGGTGGCCATGCGCAGGGTGGTTTCGGCGCTCATCACCGTGGGGTCGAGGCGATGCACCTTGTGCAGCTTGGCCGCAGTGTCCATCTCACCGAACATGTCCACATCGTTGTTGCTGGCCGCGCCGTCCGTGCCCAAGCCCACCGTGACCCCGGCCGCCAGCAGCTCGGGCACCGGGGCCACGCCCGAGGCAAGCTTCATGTTGCTTTCCGGGCAATGGGCCACCTTAACGCCCCGCTGGGCCAACAGGGCAATCTCCGCCTCGGTCAGCACCACGCAATGGTCCGCCACCACTTGGTCATCAAGAATCCCCAGAGCATCCAAGTGCATGACAGGGGTGTGCCCGTATTTTGTCAAGCAGCCCTCCACCTCGTCCCTGGTTTCGGAGAGATGGATCACATAGGCAACCCCGTGGTTTTCCGCCACGCCCTTGAGGCGTTTGAGCAGATCCGGGGAGCAGGTGTACACGGCATGGGGATCAACGGTGATGGAGATGAGCGGATGATCGCGGTATTCGGCCATCAGCTCCTCCAAATAGACGATGCCGTTTTCCGGCACGCCATAATTGGGCGAGGGAAAATCGTACAGCACCTCGCCCAGCCAGCCCCGCATCCCGGAATCCGCGGTGGCCCGAGCCACCTCCTTGGCAAAGAGATACATGTCGCAAAAGCTGGTGGTGCCGGACTTGATCATCTCGGCCATGGAGAGCAGGGAGGACTGGTAGACCATCTCGGGGTTGAGATTGGCCTCCACCGGAAAGATGTACTCGGTGAGCCAGGTCATCAGGGGCAGATCATCGGCCAGCCCCCGGAAACAGGCCATGGCCGCATGGGTGTGGGTATTGACCAGACCAGGCATGACCAGGCCATGGGGCTGGACAAGCTGCTCCACCCCTGGGTACTTGCCCAGCAGGGCCGCCCTTTCCCCCACCTCGACGATGGTGTCTCCGGCAATGGCCACGGCGCCGTCTTCGATCACGGTATTATTGGAGTCCAGGGTCAGGATCTGGCCGCAGACCAGTAGGTTCGGCTTACAGTTCATGGAATCCTCTTCTAAAACTCGGGCAAGATAGCAAGAAGCAACCGCGACAAGCGGCCTTCCGCCCTTTTGGTTTCCTCAATGATCTCTTCCAAAATGATGGGCTTGAGATTATCCGGATCGTTGACATTTGCCACCACCGATAGCCCCAGCACCCGCATGCCGGCATGGATGGCCACGATCACCTCGGGCACGGTGGACATGCCCACGGCATCGG